>JAFDVU010000033.1 GCA_018268835.1 Acidobacteriota bacterium
CCGAGTTCGCCGTCGATCTGCACCAGCGCGCTCTCCTCCCCCACGGATCGCACCGCCGCCTCGCGCGCCCGCAGCACCGTCACCCCGCGACGGCCCTCCAGCCGGCCCATTACCATCCCGGCGAAGTAGGGCACGAAGCGCAGCGCGCTCCGCCCTTCGAACAGCACCACCTCGAAGGAATCCTCCAGCAGAGTCACCTGCCGCGCGATCTCGAAATCGCCGCCGTAATTGCGCACCCGCGCGAACAGTGCGAAACCGCAGGTCCGCTTCACACCTTCGATTTCGACCTCGAACTGCGCCAGACGGCGGCCCACCAGGCTCCAGCCGGCCACCCAGTAGGCGAACTTGCCGGTCCTCGCCTTCAGCCCGGGGTTTACCTTGCCCACGATGTGCGCATCCAGTCCGATCCCCGCCATCAGCAGGAAGTGGCGGGTCTGGCCATCGCCGAACGTCAGCCGGCCCGCCGCTACGCCCCGCGCCTGCCATTCGTGCAGCCGCCGCGCCGCCTGCACCGGGTCGCGACCCAACTTCATCTCGGTAGCCAGTACGTTGGCCGTGCCCGCGGGCAGCACCGCCAGCGGCACCTCGCTGCCCACCATGCCTTCCGCTGCTTCGTTTACGGTGCCGTCGCCGCCCGCCACTACGATCAGGTCCGCGCCGCGCGCGATCTGCTTCCGCGCGATCTCGCCCGCCGTCCGCGGTCCGGTCGTCGGGGCGGGAGTCACCCGATGGCCCGCGTCGCGCAGCGCCTTCTCCGCCCGGTGTATCAGCGAGCCGTCCGAACGCAGGATCCGGCCCGCACGGGGATTGTAGATGAGGACGGCGTCTTTATATGTCTGAATGATATTCGCTCCCGGCGTGGTTTCCTCGTTAAATTATAGATGACAGGCCGATGAAGACTCCCGCCGCCGAGATCGAAAAGCTGCGCGACGAACTGCGCTTCCACGAATATCAATATTACGTGCTGGACGCGCCGGCGATCTCCGACGCCGAGTACGACGCGCTCATGCGCCGCCTGCAGGCCCTCGAGCAGGAGCACCCGGAACTGCTCACGCCCGATTCCCCGACCCAGCGCGTCGGCGGCAAACCCCGCGAGGGCTTCGTCAAAGTACGGCACAGCTCCCCCATGCTCAGCCTGGACAACGCGCTCAACGAGGCCGAACTCCGCGACTTCGACCGGCGCGTGCGGGACCTGCTGGGCGCCGAATCGCCGCGCTACGTCGCCGAGTTGAAAATGGACGGCCTCTCCATGGCGGCTCACTACCAGGACGGCCGTTTCGTCTCCGCGCTCACCCGCGGCGACGGCGAGATCGGCGAGGACGTCACCGAAAACGCCCGCACCATCCGCTCCCTGCCCTTGCGCGTGCCCAGGGAAACCGCTTCCTTTGAAGTCCGCGGCGAAACCGTGATGAGCCGCGCCGCCTTCGAGCGCCTCAACGCCGACCGCGACGAAAAAGGTCTCTCCCGCTTCGCCAATCCGCGCAACGCCGCCGCCGGAAGCCTGCGCGTGTTGGAGCCGCAAATCACCGCCGGCCGCCGCCTGGAATACTACACCTACTTTTTCCTGCGAGAGGGGCGTCCGGCGCGCGACAGCCACTGGGAATCCCTCGCCGCCCTGCGGCAGATGGGCTTCAAGGTCAATCCCAATTCCAGAGTCTGCGCCACCATCGACGAGGTGGTGTCCTTCTGCGCCGAGTTCGAAGCCCGCCGCGAGAGCCTGCCCTACGAAATCGACGGCGTCGTCGTGAAGGTCGATTCCATTGACCAGCAGCGCCGTCTCGGCTCCACCGCCAGGGCGCCGCGCTGGGCCATCGCCTACAAATATCCGGCGCGCCAGGCCACGACCACGGTGAAAGGCATCGAGGTGCAGGTGGGGCGCACCGGCGCGCTGACGCCGGTGGCCATGCTCGCGCCCGTCGAGGTGGGGGGCGTCACGGTATCGCGCGCCACCCTGCACAACGAGGACGAAATCGAACGCCTCGGCCTGGAAATCGGCGACGAGGTGGTGATCGAGCGCTCCGGAGACGTCATCCCCAAGGTCGTGCGCGTCGCTTCGCAGGGCTCCTGGCGTGCGCCCTTCCGCATGCCCGCGCAATGCCCGGTGTGCGGCAGCCGCGTGGTGCGTGTGGAAGGCGAAGCCGCCAGCCGCTGCATCAACACCAGTTGCCCGGCACGCCTCAAGGAATCCGTGCTCCACTTCGCCTCGCGCCCCGTGATGAACATCGACGGGCTGGGCGACGCGCTGGTGGATCAACTGGTGGACAAGGGCATGGTGAAGAGCATCGCCGATCTTTACCTGCTCAAGATCGAAGACCTCATGGACCTGGAGCGGATGGGCGTGAAGAGCGCCGGCAACGTGGTCCGCAACATCGCCCGCTCCAAACACAATCCGATGCCGCGCGTGCTCACCGCGCTCGGCATCCGCTTCGTCGGCGAGCGCACCGCGGTGTTCCTCGCCGAGGCCTTCGGTGGCATCGACGCCATCATGAACGCGTCCGCCGAAGAACTGCAGAAGGCCGAAGAAGTGGGTCCCAAGGTCGCCGAAGCCGTGGTGCAATTCTTCGCCGAGACCACCAACCGCGACCTGGTCGAGCGCCTGCGCGCGGCCGGCCTGCAATTCGCCTACGCGTCCACGCGCCCCAAGGGCGGGTCGCTCGAAGGCAAGGTGTTCGTGCTCACCGGGACCCTGCCCACCCTGACGCGCGATGAGGCCAAGGAACTGATCGAACGCAACGGCGGCAAGGTCTCCGGCTCGGTCAGCAGGAAGACGAGTTACGTTGTTGCCGGCGAAGACGCGGGCAGCAAACTCGACAAGGCTCGCGGACTCGGCGTCCCCGTTCTCTCCGAAGCGGACCTGCGCACCCTCCTGGGCTGACGCGCGGCAGGCCCCGAAGCCTGCGCTACCCTGGCAGTATAAGAGTCTGTATTTCCCATGATCACTCTTCCACTCTCCCTCTCCCGCAGAACCATCCTGTCCGCGGCCATGATTGCGGCAGGCACGTTCGCCGTCTACGCCCAGGAGGCCAAGCCAACCGCCGCCCCCCCGGCGGCCGCCGCCGACGCCAAAACTCCTCCGCCGGAAAAGGAGCCGCCCCTTCCCCCCGATGCCCACGCGACCCAGAGCATCACGCTGGACGGCAAAACCCTGAACTACACCGTCACCGTAGGCACGCTGCCCGTCTACGCCCGCGACGGCAAGAAGAGCGCCGAAGTCGTCTACACGGCCTACATCGTGGAAGGCGCGGACCGGCCCGTGACCTTCGCCCTCAACGGCGGACCCGGCGCCTCCAGCGTGTTCCTGAATTTCGGCGCCATCGGGCCCAAACACATCGGGTTCGGCGACCAGGGCGATAGCCCCTCCGATCCCGCCACCCTCAAGGACAATCCCGGCACCTGGCTGGACTTCACCGACCTGGTCTTCATCGATCCCGTCGGTACCGGCTTCAGCCGCTCGCTGGTCTCCGCCGATGAAACCAAAAAGCAGTTCTACTCCACCGACGAGGACATTCACTACCTCTCGCGCGTCATCTACGACTGGCTGGTGAAGAACGGCCGCTTGACTTCGCGGAAATACTTCGCCGGCGAAAGCTACGGCGGATACCGCGGCCCGCGCATCACGCACTACCTGCAATCCCAGCTCGGCGTGGCCCTGAACGGCGTGGTGCTGGTCTCTCCCTACCTCAACCCCACGCAATCCGACAACGGCAACCTCTCCCCCATTCCGTGGATGATGACGCTGCCTTCGATCGCCGCCGCCCACCTGGAGCGCGAACACAAACTCACTCCCGAGGCGATGGCCCAGGTGATCGCCTACACGCGCGGCGAGTACGCCACCGACCTGCTCAGGGGGCGCTCCGATCCGCAGGCGCTGCCGCGCATCGTCAAGCGCGTCACCGAAATGACCGGCCTTGAGGAGGAATTCGTGCGGCGCTCCGGCGGACGGCTCGAAATCGGCGCCTACCTGCGCGAGGTCTTCCGCGCGCAGGGCAAAATCGGCAGCGTCTACGATTCCAACGTGACCTCCTTCGACCCGTTCCCCTTCGCCCCCGAGCAGCGCTCCAACGATCCCATGTTGGAAAGCATCATCGCGCCGACCACCACCGCCATGGTGGACTTCGTCACCCGCGTCGTCGGCTGGAAAACGCTCGCGCGCTACCACACCCTCAGCTACGAAGTGAACGGCCAGTGGGATAACGACAGCCGCGCCCTCCGCGCGGGCGCCGTGGGCGACCTGCGGCAGGCGGTGGCCACCGACCCGAAACTGCGCGTCCTCATCGCGCACGGCTGGAACGATCTTTCCTGCCCCTTCATGGGCTCGTTGCTGACCGTGGACCAGATGCCGGTGATGGGCGATGCCGCGCGCGTCTCCGTGCACGAGTATCCCGGCGGCCACATGTTCTACAGCCGCCCGGACAGCCGGTCCGCGCTGCGCGGCGACGTTCGCGCCATGTTCGCGAAGCACTGAGCCGCCCCGGGGCCGGCGCCCCCGCTTCGCCCGGGCTTCCTGCAAACGTTTGTGAATTCTCCCGCGGCGGGTTATACTTGTACCGCCTATAACCCTTATGCCGGTGACTATCAAGGACGTAGCCCGGGAATCGGGCGTGAATGTATCCACCGTGTCCCGCGCGCTGAACGGCGAGTACGGCGTACATGCGGACACTCGTGAGATGGTGGCCGCCGTGGCCCGCCGCCTGGGTTACCGCCCCAACCGCGTCGCGCGCGGGCTGGTGACCGGGCGCTCTCACACCCTCGGACTCGTCGTCAGCGACATCCGCAATCACTTTTTCGCCGAGGTCGCGCGCGGCGCCGAAGACGCCGCCTGCCGCGCCGGGCACGACCTGATCCTCTGCAACAGCGATCTCGACCCCGACAAGCAGATGCGCTACATGCAGTCGCTGCTCGAAAAGCGCGTGGACGGCATCCTCATGAATTCCGTCTCCGTGCTCAGCCGCGCGCAGCAGGAGCAGCTCGCCGCTATGGGAGTCGCCATCGTCCTGCTCAACCGCACCGCGCCGCGCGGCGTCTTCTCCACCGTCTGCGCCGACAACCGCGGCGGCGGCAGGCTGGCCGCCGAGTATCTGCTGAAACTCGGCCACCGCCGCATCGCCCACCTCACCGGTCCGCGGCATCACGGCAATATGACCGATCGCGCCCGCGGCTTCGTGCGCGCGCTCTCCGCCGTGCCGCAGCCCGTGGAGCCGGTGATGATCTACGGCCGGAACGATTTCACCGGCGGCTACGAGATGGGCCGCGAACTCCTCGCCCGGCATCCCGAAGTCACCGCGGTCTTTGCCGCCAGCGACACCATGGCGTTCGGCGCCATCCGGGCCTTCATCGAGGCCGGCCGCCGCATCCCCGGCGACCTCTCCGTCATCGGCTTCGACGATATCGAACTCGCCGCCATCGTCAACCCTCCCCTGACCACCATCTACCAGCCCAAGTACGAAATCGGCGAGGCCGCGGTCGAAATCCTGCTCCGCCACGCCGACCGCAAAAAGCCGCACGCGCCCGAGCACCGCGTCTTCGACGTGCGCCTCGTGGAACGCCAATCCTGCAAGCCGAGGGACTGATGAAAATCAATCGACGTGAACTGCTCGAAAGCGCCGGATGGGCTTTGGCCGCTTCCTGCGCGCCCGCCGCCATGGCCACGGATCCCGCGCCCCAACCGGATTGGATCCGCACCTGCCGCGCCCTCATCTGCGAGGCGTACAACCCGCCCTTCTACCCCTCGCTCGATTTCCGCGCCCCTCGCGCGCTGGAGATCGCCCGCGCGCTCAACGCCGATTCCCTGCGCTACCCCGCCGCTTCCTACTTCGCCTACTTCCCTACCAAATCCGGCTATCCGGTCCATCCCGAGCTTAAAGGCGACCCCATGCGCGAGACCGCCGATCTCTGCCGCCGCGACGGCATCCGGCTCATCGCGTACGTGCCGCTCAACCACCCCTTCATGGATGCGTCCTCCAAAGATCCGCGCTACCAGGAATGGTGCAAGCGCACCGCCGGCGGCGCCCCCATGACCACCGAGCACTACGGCTTCGCGAAATACTTCGAGGGATGCCTGAACTCTCCCGTGCGCGACGTGATCCGCGCGTTGGTAGGCGAGGTGCTCACCCAATACCCGGTAGATGTGATGTACTTCGACGGGCCTTACCAGGGAATGCAGATGGCCAAAGAGTACTGCCACTGCAAGTACTGCGAAGCCGCCTACCGCAAGCGCTTCGGCAAGCCCGTGCCGGATCAGTCCGCCAAGCTCTCGCGCGACGACGAAATCCAGTACACCAACTGGATGGCGAAGGAAGTGGTCATCGCCTTCCTCGCCGAGGTCCGCCGGACGATCCGCGACACGCGCGACGTGCCCGTGCTGTTCAACGATACGTCCCTGCTCAGCAAACGCGAGTGGCGCAACCGCGCCATCCCGGTGGTGGACGGCTTCATGTTCGAAGCCGCCGAAACACCCGAGGACAAGCTCTTCAACCTGCAACTCGGCCACTCCACCGGCAAGGTCATCTGGACCTACGTCGGCTCCCACACCGAGTACAACCGCGAGCACATGAAGAATGAACGCGTGCGCGGCTGGTTCAGTTATCCCGTGGAAAGCCAGGAAACGCTCATCGACGGCGCCACCGCGCTCGCCGGCACCGCCGGCATCGTCTACTGGGGCCTCAGCCGCTTCTTCTATCAGCCCCAGCCCCCCACCGCTTACGATAGCGGCCGCTACGTCAAAGAGACCTTCGACTTTTCCGAAAAGCACCGGCAACTCTTCAGCGAGGTCAATCCCCTGCCCGTCGCCGGCATCCTGGTGGGCGACCAGACCATCGACTGGTACTCCGGCAAACACTACGTTCCCAAGGGCTACGAGAACTACTATCACGGCGCGTGGCAGATCATGAAGGACCTCTCCTACGACGCCGAGCCCTTCCTCGATTACCTGATGACACCGGAGCAGCTCAAGCGCTACTACCTGGTCTGGGCGCCCAACGCCGCGTGTCTCAGCGACCGGCAGTGCGCCATGCTGCGCGACTACGTCGCCGGCGGCGGTATGCTGATTGCGACCCACCTGACCAGCGTCGCCGACGAGTACGGCAAGGTGCGCCCCAATTTCGGGCTCGCCGATGTCTTCGGCGCGAAGTTCGATTCCCCCGAACCCGTCGAGATCCCCGATCTCTACCTCCGGCTCCCCGGCGGCGAAGAAATCCCGCAGGATCCGCAGGTGCTCCGCTTCACCCACACTGGCGGAGGCACGGTCCTGGCCGAAACCATCGACCGCGGACACCGCGCCAACCTCGGCCCCGCCATCGTGCGCAACGCCTTCGGCAAAGGGCAGGTGATCTACATCGGCTCCGGTCTCGACGCCGTCTACGCCGAAACCCGCATGAAGCGGATGCGCGAGTACCTGGCCTCGCTGATCGAGCCCCTCATGCAGCCGCACCGCGTCTACGAGGTCGAATGGCGGAGCGGCCTGCTGCCCCACTTCACGGTGTCTCGCGATACGCTGCTGCTGCACCTGCTCGCCGACACCGGCAACAAGTTCAAGAAACTCCGCGCCCGCGAGGAGTTCCTGCCGCTCGAGAACGTGAAGGCGCGGATCCGCATTCCTCAGAACCGTACGGTGCAATCGGTCTCGCTCCTGCGTGCCGGAACCCGCGTGAGCGCCGTCCCCCGCGGCGAGTGGCTGGAACTCACCGTCCCCCGCGTCTTCGTCCACGAAGCCGTGCGGGTGGACCTGGCATAGCGCCCGCATCGAGCCGTTCATGAGAACAGTTGCTAATAGGTCATAAACTTCGGTAACGTGAAGCCAGGAGAATTCCAGTGCCAAATGTGACCATATCGCTGCCGGAGCCTCTCAAGGAATTTGTCGAAAGCGAGATGGCGGTCCGGGGATACGGAAATGTCAGTGAGTATTTCCGATCCCTGCTGCGCGAAGCCCAGGTGAAAGCGCGCGAGACTCGTCTAGAGGAGTTACTCCTGGAGGGGCTTGCCTCTGGAGAAGAGATCCCGCTGGACTCCCGGTTCTGGAAGGACCTGCGCGGCGAGGCAATGTCGATGATCGAAGAAAGAAAGAAGCGGAAGCGGCGAAAGTGAACCGCGTCATTCGCCCGGCGGCACGCGCGGATATCATCCGGCAATTCCGCTACTACCTGCTCGACCGGCAAGCCCCAGACGCAGCCCTGCGGTTTCTGGACTCGGTCGAGAAGACCATCGGGGAAGTGGGCCGCCATCCCGCGGCGGGCGCTCCCCGCAGAATGCCCGCCCTTCCCGGTCTGCGCTCCTGGCCAGTGGCTGGTTTTGACGAGATCCGTGTCTTTTACGTCGCCACCGAACAGTCGGTGAGCATTGTTCGAGTGCTTCACGGACGCCGCGATCTGCGGCACATTTTGGGCCGCGACCACCCCGATGCCGACTAGCCCTTCCCCTCTTCGCTGGCGCATGATCGCGCTCGCCTTCCTGGCGACGATGATCAACTACCTCGACCGGCAGACGCTCTCCGTCGCCGCGCCCATCCTGCGCGCCGAGTTCCACATGTCCAACGAGGCCTACTCGCGGATCGTCAGCGCGTTCCTGTTTGCCTACACCATCATGAACGGACTCTCCGGCCCGCTCATCGATCGTCTCGGCACGCGCATCGGCTACGGCCTCTGCGTGCTCTGGTGGAGCCTCGCCGCCGCCCTGCACGCTGTCGCGCGCGGGCCTCTCAGCCTGGGCGCCTTCCGCTTTCTGCTGGGCATCGGCGAGGCGGGGAACTGGCCGGGCGCCGTCAAAGTGGTCGCCGAGTGGTTCCCCGAGCGCGAGCGCGCCATGGCCAGCGGCATCTTCAACTCCGGCTCGGCCGTGGGCGCCATCATCGCCCCGCCGCTGGTAGCGTTCCTGATCGAGGCCTTCGGCTGGCGCTTCGCTTTCGGCTGCGTCGGATTGGTGGGCCTGCTCTGGCTGGCCGCCTGGTTCGCCATCTATCGCACCCCCGCTGTCTCGTCCGAAGGCGCCCGCGACGCCGGCGACGAGCCTACCGTGCCCGTCGCGCGCCTGCTACGCATGCGCTTCGTCCAGGCCTTCACCGTTTCTAAAATCTTCATGGACCCGGTGTGGTACTTCTACATTTTCTGGTTCCCGGAATACCTGAACGCCACGCGCCACTTCAACCTCGCCGCCATCGGCAGGTTCGCCTGGATCCCGTTCGCCGTCGCCGGACTCGGCAACCTGCTCGGCGGCTGGCTCTCCGGCGCCCTGCTCGCCCGCGGACTCTCCGTCACGGTCGCGCGCAAGACCGCGGTCACCATCTTCGCCGCCCTTATGACCAGCGCCATCCCCGCCGTGCTCGCGCCCCAGGCCTGGCAGGCCATTGCCCTGGTCTCCGTCGCCATGCTCGGCTACACCGGATGCCTCGCCAACATGCTCAGCTTCCCAGCCGACGTCTTCCCCAGAAGCACCGTGGCCAGCGTTTACGGACTCGCCAGCATGGGCTCCGGCTTCGGCGGCATGATCTTCACCCTCGTCACCGGATGGGCGGTGGACCACTATTCCTACACCCCGGTCTTCATCGGCTTCGGCATTCTCCCCCTGATCTGCGCGACAATTCTCTGGTTGTGGCTCGGCCCGCTGGAGAAAATGAACCTGGAGCGGAACCATGCGTGACGCCATCGCGCGCAATTACGAAATCATCCGGCCCTACATCCGCCGCACGCCGCTGATCGAAACCGATGCCGCGGATTTCGGCCTGCCGCCCGCCGCGCTCTCGCTCAAACTCGAGTTGATGCAGCACACCGGCTCCTTCAAGCCGCGCGGCGCCATCACCCACATGCTGACGCGACCCGTGCCGCCGGCCGGCGTGGTGGCCGCTTCCGGAGGCAATCACGGAGTCGCCGTCGCCTGGGCCGCGATGAAGACCTCCAGGCCCGCCCGCATCTTCGTCCCCGAGGTGGCTTCCCCTGCCAAGATGGAGCGCATCAAGGGCTACGGCGCCGATCTCGTGGTCACCGGACAGCGCTACAACGACGCGCTCCTGGCCAGCGAGCGCTGGGCCGCCGAATCCGGCGCCCTGCCGGTCCACGCCTACGACCAGCCCGAAACCATCCTCGGGCAGGGCAGCGTGGGACTCGAATTCGAGGAGCAGGACCCGCGGCTGAATACGCTGCTGGTAGCTTGCGGAGGCGGCGGCTTGATCGGCGGCATCGCCGCCTGGTATCAGGGCCGCGTACGCATCGTCGGGGTGGAGCCTGCCGGCGCCCCCACCCTCCACCGCGCGCTCGCGGCCGGCCGACCGGTGGATTGCGAAGCCGGCGGCATCGCCGCCGATTCGCTCGCGCCCAAACGCGTCGGTGCCCTCATGTTCCCGCTCGCGCAGCAGTGGGTAGAGCGCGTGGTCCTCGTCGAGGACGACGAGATCCGCGCCGCGCAGTCCGCACTCTGGGAAACGCTGCGCATCGTCGCCGAGCCCGGCGGGGCCGCCGCCTTCGCCGCCTTGATCGCCCGCCGTTACATCCCCGCGCCCGGCGAACGCACCGGAGTCCTGGTCTGCGGCGCCAACACGACCGCGGTGAGATTCACGTATCCATGAACCTGCGCGCCTCCGCGTCAGGCCTTTTCGCTCACTCCCACTCGATCCCGCGCGCCCGCAAGTCCCGCTCGATCTGTTCCCGCCCCTCAAACACCACCGCGTCAATGCCCCGCGCCCGCGCCGCCTCCACGTACTGCGCGATATCGTCCGTGTAGAAACACTCGCCCGCGGCGCATCCCGCCGCCCGCACCGCCGCCTCGAAAATTTCCGCCCGCGGCTTCATCGCGCGCACCTCGTAGGAAAGCACCAGCGCGTGGAAATGCCGCAGCAGGTTCGGATACCACTCCCGGATCATCGCGAAGTGCAGAGCGTTGGTGTTGGACACCAGCACCAGGCGATACCGTTTCGCCAGCCCTTCCAGCAGACTCTCCGGCAGGATCGCGTGCGTGAAAATGCTGCTCCAGATTTCGCGGAAGCGATCGAACGGCAAATCCAGTCCCAGGATGCGGCAGAACTCGCCATAAAACTCCTCCGGCTCCACCAACCCGGTCTCGAACCGCTCCACCAGTCCGGTTGGCGCCAGACGCTGGGGAATCTCCGCCGCCGGATACGGGCAGGTTTTCCCCAGAGCCTCGTACCCGAGACGAAACTCGAAGTGAACCAGCACCCTGCCAAGGTCGAACAAAATCGCTTTGTGCATGCGCTCCTTCCACCATACCGTGAAGGGGCGCCGCGCGCGCCGCCCGCCTGCGCCGCGTCCGATTCCGTAACCCCACTGTCCGCCAGCGAACACCCCGCATCCCGCCCGCGCACACCCCGCGACCCGCACTCCGCTGATTCCGCGCCATTTCCCCGCAACCATCCGTTGGCCCCGCAGTTGCCCCACCGAGCCGGTATAGTGCTGGAAGGTAGACCCTTTATGAGACTCTTATTGCCATTCGTGCTGATCGCCGCCGCCTGCGCGCAGCAATCCGGGACCGGCGTCCCCACCAACACCCCGGACATCCAGGGATACCAGGGACAACACTTCTGGGCCCGCTTCACCCGCCGCTATCTGCCCAGCGACGTGACGCGCACGCAGTTCGTCAACTCCAACCGGCTGGACAGCCTCATGCGCGCCGGCAATATCTACCTTTCGCTCGAGGACGCCATCGCGCTCGCTCTCGAAAACAACCTCGATATCGAATACCACCGCTACGACCGCCGCCAGGCCGAAACCGATCAACTCCGCGCCTCCGCCGGACAACTGCTGCGCTTCTCCGGCGGCGGCATCCGCGCCGGCTTCAACTCCGCGTCCAGCGGCGTCCTCGCCGGAACCACCTCGCTCGGCGCCGGCAGCAGCACCAGCGGCCAGACCGGCATTCTCAGCGGCTTTACGATTCAAGCCGCCGGCAGCAGCATCCCCAACCTCGAACCGTTGGCCTTCGTCAGTTGGCAGGGCTCGCACCAGACCCGCCCGCTCACCAGCAGCGTCGCCACCGGCACCAATTACCTGATCTCCAGCGCGCACTCCCTCATCTACGGCTTCCAGAAGTCCTTCCTCACCGGCACCAAGGTCACGGTCGATCTCTCGCAGCAGAGCCTCAGCCAGAACGCCCCCGCCAACCTCTACAACCCCAGCCTCTCCGGCAACGCCGAAATCAGCATCGTGCAGCCGCTATTGCAAGGCTTCGGCATCGCCACCAACCGGCGCGCCATCACCATCGCAAAAAACAACCTCACCGTCGCGGACCTCAACTTCAAGACCCAGGTCATCGCCACCGTCAAGAACGTGGTCGATCTCTACTGGGACCTGGTCAGCCTCAACGACAACCTGCACGCCAAGCAGCGCGCGCTCGATATCGCGCAGAAGCTGTACGACGACAACCGCAAGCGCCTCGCCGTCGGCGCCATCGCGCCCATCGACATCGTGCAGGCCGAGGCAGGCGTCGAGACCGCGCAACTGGACCTTCGCCAGGCCGGCGCGCAGGTGCTCCAGCAGGAACTCATCCTCAAGAGCGCGCTCACCCGCACGGGGGTGGACAGCGCCACCATCATGGACGCGCACATCATCCCCACCGACTCCATCCAGGTGCCTGCCGCCGACGCCGTCCGCCCGATTCAGGACATGGTCGCCGAAGCGCTCTCCAACCGGCCCGAGTTGCGCATCTCCAGAATCAACATGGAGAATACGCGCATCAACATGAAGGGCGTGAAGAACGCCATGCTGCCCGGCCTGGACGTCTTCGTCGACCTGCAGAACAACGCGCTCGCCGGCGCCTCCAATACGCTGGCTATCCCCACCGATGCCTACGGCCAGCCGCTCTTCGTTCGCGATACGCCCAACCCCTACTTCCTGGGCAACTGGGGCACCGTGTTCAGCCAGTTGGCGGGACGCAACTTTCCCAATTACTCGGCCGGCTTCAACCTCAACATCCCCCTCTCCAACAGCGCCGCCCGCGCCGACATGATCAAGAACCAACTCGATTATCGGCAGGCCGAAATCGACGCCAAGAGCGCGGAGAATGCCGTGCGCCTCAACGTGGTCAACGCACGCATTTCGCTCGAGCAGGCGCGCGCCGCCTATGAAACCGCCGTCAAAGCGCGCAAACTCCAGGAGCAGACCTTCGCCGCCACCCAACGCAAGTACCAGATGGGCACCGCCACCTTCACCGATGTCGCGCTGCTGCAGCGCGACGTGGTGACTTCGCAGACCGCCGAAAACAACGCCCTCAACGGATACATCAAAGCGCGCAACAACCTCGACCAGGTACTCGGCCGGCTCCTTGACGTCAACCACGTCGATCTCCAGGAAGCCTACCAGGGCAAGGTCAACCGTCCGCCGGACGCGCTGCCCGTCGTCGGACGCCGGTAGCCGCCCCACCCGTTGGCCCGCGCTGGTAGCACGATCGGCACATGCGTGCTACGCTCGCAAGAGACATGCACACCTTCTTACTCGTCTTCCTTGGTGCGGCCGGCGCGGCATGGTGCCAATCCGCGACCACGCCGCAGCCCGCGGCGCCGCGCCCCCTGACCTTGCCGCTGGAATGCCAGACCGGCGACTGTCCCCTGCTGCGGGGCGCGCCGCAAACGGCGGGGATGCGAAGCGGCTTCGTCCGCCTCAAGCCCGGCCAGACCGTCGGGTGGCACACCACCGGCCAGAACGAAGAATCGCTCGTCATCTTCCGCGGACGCGGCGAAGTGCTCATCGAGGGCCAGCCGAAGCTGGACCTCACCGGACCGGGTTTCGCGTACATCCCCGCCGGCCGGCGCCACAACGTCGCCAATACCGGAGACCAGCCGCTCGAATACGTCTACGTGGTCGCGCCCGCCGGAACCCGCTAATCCCGGCAGCCTGCCGGGGATCGCGCGAAAAAAGTATACTCGTTCCCGTGGCGGTCCTGGCGGCCGCCCTGGGAGACAACTCGTGAATCGCAGGGACCTTGGGAAACTCGCCGGCGGAGCCGCCCTCACCGCCGCATCGTGGAATCGTGTGTGGGGCGCCAGCGACCGCCTCGGCATGGCGCTCATCGGCAGCGGGCGCCGCGGCACCGAAGTCATGCGCGCCTTCCTCGCCTCGGGCGCCGTCGATCTCCGCTGCCTCTGCGACGTCTACGACGCCCATCGCGAAAAGGCGCGCCACGCGCTGCTCCCCAACGGCCCCACGCCCTTCGAGTGCGTGGCCCACGAGGAGGCGCTCGCCCGCCCCGATGTGGATGCCGTCCTCATTGCCGCGCCCGACCACCTGCACGTTGATCTTGCGCGCGCCGCCCTCGCGGCCGGCAAGCATGTCTACCTCGAAAAACCCACCACCCATCACTTCTCGGAAGGCCGCGCCCTCCTGGCTGCCGTGGAGTCTTCCGGCAAACTCCTCCAGTGCGGCATGCAGCAGCGCAGCGGCGAGCACTACCAGCGCGCCAAGGCGGAGATTTTCGCCAACAGGCGCCTCGGTGAAGTCGTCTTCGTGCGCACCTGGTGGAGCAATTTCCCCTGGCAGGCGCGCCACGTCGCTTCCGCGCCTCAACCCGCCGGACTCGATTGGGACCGCTTCCTCGGCCCCGCCCCCAAGCGCCCCTTCGACATGTTCCGCTACGATTCCTGGCGCTGCTTCAGCGATTACGGCGGCGGCCTGCTCGCCGACATCATGACCCATTGGGCCGACGTCGCCCAGTGGATGATGGACGAATCCACCCCTTCGGCCGCGCTCACCGGCGGCGGCATCTACCGCCTCCACGACGGACGCGACAACCCCGACGTGGTCAACGCCATCGTCGAGTACCAGGGCGGCTGGGACCTCACCTTCGAATCCACCGTGCTGCCCATCCGCGAGACCCGCGCCACGGTCCTGTTCCTCGGCACCGCCGGCACCCTGGACCTCTCCCGCGACGGCTACACCTTCACTCCGCAAAAGGGCGCGCCCGAGACCGTCCGCGCCTCGCGCGGCCTGGAAGCCGCCCACACCGCCAACTTCCTTGACGCCATCCGCAACGGCGCCCCGCTCAACGCCCCCGCCGAAATCGGCATCCAGGCCTGCAATCCCGTGCACCTGGCGCGCACCTCCTACCGCAACCGCCAGCGAGCCACCTGGAACATGGTCAACTAACTCCACTAACCCGGCACTGACCAAAAGGAGGGTACCGTTACCCTGCCGATTCGTGCAACTTTGATCCTGTATTCGCGTCTATACAGTTGGGAGGTGGGAGCCATGAGCAGCGTAGAAGACCGCACCAGGCTTTACGGAGCAATCCTCTCCTTGATCGAACAGGCCCGCACCGATACAGGCGATGAGACGCTCGGAAGCGAGGTCGAGGAGGCCATCCTCGATACGCAGTTCCGTGAACTCGAATCGGAGATTCTGGAGAATCCCGGCGCCTTCGAGCCTTGGCTCGTCCGCCGCCGCCACATCAATTAACCCTTACACCACAACAAAGAACGCCCGCCAGGCGACGATCACCAGTGTGTGCGTCACCATCGACGCCCGGATGCTGCCGGCCTGGTTCCGCGCCCGTCCGCAGAACCAGCCCAGCAACCCGGCGATGATCAGCCATCTCCAGTTGGGAAAACCGTGATACCACAGGTGCGCCGCTCCAAAGAGTACCGACGTGACCGCGAGCGCCACCTGCCCGCTCCCGGTCCACTCCTCGATCCACCTCTGCAACACGCCGCGGAAGAGGAACTCCTCCATCAGGGTAAGTACAAACAGTACTCCGAAGAACGTCAGAGCCAGTTTGAGCGGATCCCCCGGCCTGGTGAACCGCACCGCCTTCAGCGACAGCCCAACCGCGCACGCCAGCGGCGCGTAATACAGGAAGTGAATCGCCCCGATCTTCCAATCGCGCACTGAGGGCCAGAATCCGTACCCTGTCTCGGGAATCCGCCTGCCCAGCATCAGCGCCAGCACCGCCATCAGGTACAGTCCAACGTCTCCCAGCACCCCGATCTGCAGTCCCTGGTACCGCGTCAGGTAGATCGGATCCATGAACCGGCCCAACTTCGCCGCCGCCACCAGCGCCAGGAAGCCCACGTCCACCACCGGGCGCGACGGCAGCACACGGAACCACAGCCCCATCGCCAGCGCCAGCGCGGTCAGTTTCACCAACCCCACCCACGTGAACCACAACGCTCCCGTCGCCGCCGCCAGGTACGGCGCCAACACGCTCGCCAGCATCAGCCACACCAGGCACCCGCCGGTGAACTGCTCCCGCAAATCCCGAAAGGCCGGTACCAGATAGAATGGATATTCCACGAGGAAGGCGGCCAGCGCCGGCAATGCCGCCCAGGTTGGGATGCCCTTCGAGCGCGCGTACCACAGCCCGATACCGCACAGCGCCATCCAGCCGGCGAAGCAGACCGCCCGGAAGCCGCCGGACGTTTTCACCATCGCGCTCATTCTAACATCCACCCTCTTTCCGCCCCTTCTGCGCGCGCAGGATCCCCCGTCCAACCTCGCCCGCCTCGTCGCCGCGCGCGAAACCGAAGCCGAGCGCGAGCGCAACGAGTACACCTATCGCCAGACGGTCACCATCGAGGAACTCGACGACCACGGCGCCGCCCGCGGAGTGTATCGCGAGATCCGCGACATCATCTTCTCCCCCCAGCACGAACGTACCGAGCAGATGATCGGCCAGCCCACCAACACCCTCAAGCACCTCATCCTCACCGACGAGGACTTCCAGGACGTGCGCAACATCCAGCCCCTCGTCTTCACCCTCGACCAGCTTTGGAACTACGAGACGAAGCCCCGCGGCGACGAAACCGTCGACAACGTGGAGTGCTGGGTCCTGCAGGTCCGCCCGCGCCAGATCCTCTCCGGCATGCGATACTTCGACGGGCTCGTCTGGGTGGACAAAAAGGAATACAACATCGTGCGCATGCAGGGGCAGGCCGTCCCCCAGATCCGCACTACCAAACAGGAGAACCTGTTCCCGCGCTTCACCACCATCCGCAAACCCATCGACGGCAAGCACTGGTTTCCGGTCTACACTTATTCGGACGATGTATTACAGTTCAAGAATGGGCCGCTGCGCCAGCGGCTGCGCATCTCCTACTCGGAATACAAGCGGTTTGGCGCCGAATCCAAGCTGATCGTCAAATAGACGCCTATGAAGAAATCCGCCAAGGTGACGCTCACGGTAGTAACCGCTGCCGCGCTCGCTTCGTGCGGCCGCTCCCCGCAGGACCCCTGCGACCGGGCCTACTACGATGACCTCACCTGCCAGGAAGCCATCCGCAGCGGCGGCTATTACTGGCACGGCACGTGGATGCCGATGACTTACAGCTATCCATACCCTTACTACTATGATCGCTACCGCAGCTACGTCAGCAGCGGCGGACACGTCTATTCATCGCCGTCGGGCAGCTATGCACGCCCGTCGTCGTCATCGTCGCCATCCCATTCCGGCGTCACGCGCGGCGGCTTCGGCTCCACCGGCGCCGCGCACTCTTCGGGGTCTTAACTATGCGCAGAATTACTACGGATCCGCGCCCGGACTGGCAGCGGAAAGTGGAAGAGCACGGGCTCACCTGGGCCGCCGGCGAGCAGCCCTACTGGAACGAATCCGCCTTCTACGAGTTCACCGCCAAGGAGGTGGACGCGCTCGAAGCCGCCACCAACGAACTGGAGGCCATGACCCTCAAGGCCGCCCAGCACATCATCGACAACAAGCTCTATTCCCGCATGGGCATCCCCCAGGTCGCCGTGCCGCTCATCGAAAACTCCTGGGAAGCCGAACCGCCCGCCCTCTACGGCCGCTTCGACCTTGCCTACGACGGCGTCAATCCGCCGAAACTCCTCGAGTACAACGCCGACACCCCCACCTCCCTGCTCGAAGCCGCCGTCATCCAGTGGTACTGGCTACAGGACCGCTTCCCCAAACGCGACCAGTTCAACTCCATCCACGAACGCCTCGTCGCGCTGTGGAAGGAACTCGCCGAGTACCTTCCCAACCGCCGTATTGACCTCTGCTCCATGGACGATGCCGAAGACGGCATGACCGTCACCTACCTGCAGGACACCGCGCAGCAGGCTGGTCTTGACGCCGCCATCTTCCCCATCGACGAAATCGGCTGGGACGGCGCCAACTTCGTCGGTCCCGAAGCCAATCCCCTCGGCGCCGTCTTCAAACTCTACCCCTGGGAATGGATGGTGCAGGAAGAGTTCGGCCAGCACCTCTCCATGGCGCCCACCGTCTGGATCGAGCCTGCCTGGAAAATGCTGCTCTCCAACAAAGGACTGCTACCTGTGCTCTGGCAGCTTTTCCCGCGCCATCCGCTGCTGCTCGAAGCCAGCTTCGACGGCCCCGGCCTTATGATGGCCTGGGTCAAGAAACCTCTGCTTGGACGCGAGGGCGCCAACATCACCATGCACCAGCCCGGCAAGGACCTGGAAACTCCAGGCGATTACGGCGCCGAAGGCTTCATCTACCAGCACATGGCCCCCATGAAGACCTTCGACGGCCGCTACCCCGTCATCGGAAGCTGGGTCATCGGCCACGAGGAAGGCAACGCCGCCGCCGGGATGGGGATCCGCGAATCCGACACCCCCATCATCACCAACACCAGTTCCTTCGTGCCGCACCTGTTCGATTGAGGCCGCGATGATCTGGGAGCCGTCCCCGGAATTCGTCCGTAGCACCAACGTCTGGCGCTTCATGCAGCGCCTCGGATTCGACGATCGCGAGGCCTTCCTCCGTTTCTCACGGGATGAGCCCGAACGCTTCTGGGACGAGATGGTGCGCGAGCTCGGCATCGAGTGGTTCCAGCTCTACACCCAGGTGCTCGATTCCTCTCGCGGGCCCGAGTGGACAACGTGGTTCACCGGCGGCCAACTCAACATCGCGCATAACTGCCTCGACCGCTGGGCAGGCACCGATCGCATCGCCTGCATCTGGGAAACCGAAGACGGCGCCTCCGGCTCCCTGACGTTCCGCGACCTGCGCGCGCAGGCCGAAGGCGTCGCCGCGGAACTCCGCGCCATGGGACTCGCGCCCGGCGACCGCGTGGCGCTCTGCATGCCCATGGTCCCCGACATTCTCGCCATCCTCTACGGATGCTTCAAGGCTGGGCTCACCGTGGTCCCCATCTTCGCCGGCTTCGGACCCGGCGCCATCGCCTCGCGCCTGCGCGATTCCGGCGCGAAGGTGCTCTTCACCGCCGATCGCCTCGAACGCCGCGGCAAGCGGCTTCCCCTCGCCGAAAAGATCCCGCCCTTCGAAGGCCGCACCATCATTGGTCTTGGCGGCTCCGGCAATTCCGCCGGCGAAACGTTTCCCCTCCCCTCCGAACACCCCGCTTTCCTGCTCTACACCAGCGGCACCACCGGACGCCCCAAGGGCACGGTCCACACCCACGCCGGATGCCTCGCCCAGATGGGCAAAGAGATCTGGCTCGCCTTCGACCACCGTGAGACCGATCGTTTCTTCTGGCTCAGCGACATCGGCTGGATGATGGGCCCGTGGACCATTCTCGGCAATCACCTGTTCGGCGGCACCATCTTCCTTTATGACGGCGCGCCCGACTACCCCACTCCCGGGCGGCTCTGGGACATGATCGAGGGCCACCAGATCACCACCTTCGGCGTCTCCCCCACCGCCATTCGAGCGCTCAAACGCTCTCCCGGCGAACTGCCGCCCATGGAGTCCCTGCGCCTGCTCGGCTCCACCGGCGAACCCTGGGACGAGGCCTCCTGGCTGTGGTTTTTCGAGCAAATTGGGCACCGGCGCTGCCCCATCGTCAATATCTCGGGCGGCACCGAAATCGCCGGTTGCTTTCTCCTCCCGCTCCCCATTCAAGCGCTCAAACCGTGCTCCCTCGGCGGACCCGCGCCCGGCATGGCCACCGAGGTGGTCGATGAATCCGGCGCTCCCGTCCGCGGCCGGAAAGGCTACCTGGTGTGCACCAAACCCGCGCCTTCCATGACCCGCGGCATCTGGGGCGATCCCGCACGCTACATTGACACCTACTGGAGCCGCTTCCCCGGCATGTGGTACCACGGGGATTGGGCCAGCGTGGACGAGGACGGCCACTGGTTCCTCCACGGACGCGCCGACGAATCCATGAACGTGGCCGGCCGCAAGGTGGGGCCCGCCGAGGTCGAGGAGGCCATGATGCAGCACCCGGGAGTCGGCGAAGCCGCCGTCATCGGCGTGCCCGACGAAATCAAGGGCGAAGCCATCGTCGGCTTCGCGGTCGCCAAACCCGGTGCGGCGCCCGAGCCCGCGGCCATCGCCGCCACGATCGTGCGCGAACTCGGCCCCACGTTCCGCCCCCATGAAATCGTGATCGTAGCGGAACTCCCGAAAACCCAAAGCGGCAAAATCGTGCGCCGCCTCCTCCGCCGCAAATACCTCGGCGAAGAACCGGGCGACCTCTCCACCGTCGCCAACCCGTGGGCGGTATGAGACTGCTGGCTCTCCTCCTGGCACTCGCACCCCTGCACGCGCAAACCGTGGATCTCACCGTGAAGGTCATCGATGCGGTCACGCTGGCCGGCGTCCCCGGCGCGAAGGTGCGCCTCACGCAGAGCGCGCCATCCGGTGGGTACCAGAACACGATCGGTAATGACGGCACGTTCACCGTGAGGGTGCCCCCCAACGCGCGAATTGAGATTGCGGACGTCGGAGCGGAGGGCTACGCCACGGCCGGTCCAGAACGTATCGAAATGCGCGGTGCGCCCGCAACCGTAACTGTCCGCCTGATGCGTACCGGAACTCTGGCCGGCCGCATCCTGGACGCCGATTCGGGCGAGCCCCTCGCGCGTGTGACGGTCGAGCCCCTCCATTTCGCCTGGGTGCGCGGCCGGCCCGAGTTGCGCCGCGTGTTGAAATCGGTGGTCACGGGCAAGGATGGCGCCTTCACGTTCCCCAGCCTCATTCCTGGGGCGTTCGCGCTCGACATCAATTCTTACTCCGCGAACGCCAAGTCGGTTCCAGTCCCTGGCTATCCGAACCTGGTCTGGCCCGGGGCCGGCGACCTGACGGGCGCAAGCCCCGTCGACCTCCCCTATGGCGGCACCCTGAATCTCGGGGACATCAAACTGCGCAAGCGCGAACTCTCGAAGGTTACCGTTGCCATCGAAGGAGGCCAATGCTCGGCGGGGCAGGCCTACACGGTCACCCTCGAACAATACTCCTTCTCTTCGGGGTTCACCCGCGCATTCTCCACCGCACCCTGCGGCGGCACCGCAACCTTGAGCAATGTCACGCCCGGCGACTTCGAGATCTCCGTCCAAGCGGATTGGCAACCTGACCAGCAACGTGAACGCGCTGCCGTGCCGATACAAATCGCCAAAGCGGAAGAGGAGGTAACGGCCACCGTCACACCTCCCATCGCAATCCGTGGAACCGTCACGGTGGACCGCGACGCCGCGCTCCCTTCCGGCATCGAAATCTCCCTATGGGCGCGTGGCTCCAAACAGAACGGCTCGCTCTCGCATACACGTAATTTCGGCGGCGTCAGGACGAGTGCCGGCGGCACATTCGAAGCGCGATCCTACGTGCCCGCAGGCGGCGAAATCGAAGTCACGGCCACTCCCCTGCCCCCCACCTACTACATCCGCGAACTTCGCTACGCCGGCAACACCGTCCCCGGCAACACGTTCCTCATTCACACCGGAGCCACCGTGCAGGACCTCACCATCGTCCTCTCCAATCGCGCCGCGACCCTCACCGGAGCCGTGCGCACCAGCGGCGGCGCCACCGTCTCCGACGCCAAAGTCCTGCTCACTTCGTGGCCCGCCGACGTCGTGTCCGACTATCCTTTCGGCGTCGAAGAAGCCGCCACCAGCGCCTCCGGCGGCTATTCCTTCACGCACCTCCGCCCCGGCACCTACCGTGTCATCGCCGTCCCCGCAGCCGCACGCCCGAGACTCGAAGAGCCCGGCGCGATGCTCGCCCTCTTCCAATCATCCGAATCCTTTGAACTCGGCGAAGCGGCCTCCTCCGTCCGACAACTGGAGCTGGTGGTAAGGTGAAAGCGAATATGGCGAAGCTCTGGCGCCGCTTCCGCGGGTTTCTCGCCCGCCGCATCCACTACCGCGTCACGCGCGCGGGGGTGCTCTTCACCCTGGCCCTCGCGCTGGTAGCCTTCGCCGCCATCGTCAGCGCCAACAACCTGATCTTCCTCATCCTCGCCGCCATGATGGCGACCCTGTTGATCAGCGACCTGGTCAGCCGCCTCTGCCTCGCCGGACTCGAACTCGATCTCGAAACGCCCGAGCACATTCCAGCCCGGCGCAGCGTTCCCGCCCGGCTTTACGTGCGCAATCACAAGTGGCTCATCCCCAGCTTCTCCATCCGGGTCGAACCGCTGCGCGCCTCCGCGCTGGAAACCGAAGTCTACTTCCCGCTCGTGCCCCCGGCATCCACGCTCGAAGAAGGCGTGCGCGTGCGCTTCCCGAGGCGGGGCGCCTACCGCGAGAACGGCTTCGCCTTCACCACTTCATTTCCTTTCGGCTTCCTCGAGAAGGTCGCGCGGGTCACCCTGCGCCGCGAGGTGGTGGTCTACCCGCCGCTCGATCCACAGCCGGGGTTTTCCGAACTGCTCGCCGGCGTCTCCGGCGAGATCGAAACACACTACCGCGGACTCGGCCGCGATTTCTACCGCATCCGCCCCTACGAAGCCTTCGAAAGCGCGCGCCACGTGGATTGGAAAGCTTCCGCCCACACCGGCGCGTTACAGATCCGCGAGTTCGCCCGCGAGCAGGAGCAATCCGTCGAGATCTTCCTGGACCGCAACATCGAACCCGCGCAGGATGCCTGGTTCGAACACGCCGTGGCCTGCTGCGCGTTCCTCGCCTGGCGCCTCTCCGAGCAGGGCATCGCCATCCACTTCCGTTCCAACGGTTACCTCTTCCGCCAGCCCGAAGACGGGGACATATATACTATTCTCAAGTACCTTGCTTTGGTGTATCCACAGCGAATCCGCGGAACAGAAGTGCCGCACGATGAGACCAGCTTCCAGATCGTCTTCACACCGTCGCCCCGGACGTTTCTCGACTCCGGCTGGGCGCACGCTCGTCTGCTGTCTCCTGATGTGCTGCCCGCTCCTGCTCCCGGCCCAGAATCCTCCGGCCCCGCGGACCGGGCCTGAACCCGTCAAAACCTCCGTCACGGTCACCGAAAAGATCTCCGCGGAGACCCCGGCCAACGTCAGCGTCCTCAACCAGACGCAACTCGAGGAAAGCCCCGGCACCAACCTCGACGACCGTTTGCGCGATGTCCCCGGATTCAGCCTCTTCCGCCGCTCCTCCAGCCTCGTCGCCAACCCCACCACGCAGGGCATCTCGCTGCGCGGCATCGGCAGTTCCGGCGCCAGTCGCACGCTGGTTCTGTGGGACGGTATCCCGACCAACGATCCCTTCGGCGGCTGGGTCTACTGGACGCAGTTCATTCCCCTCGAAATCGGCACCGTCGAAATCTCGCGCGGCGCGGCCACCAGCGCCTTCGGCGAGAAAGCCATGAGCGGCGAAATCGGCCTCTTCAGCCGCCCGCCCGAACGCTTCCACCTCTTTACCCAGTACGAGTACGGCAACCAGAACACTCACGACGTCTCCGCCGGATTTTCCCAGTTGTGGAGCCGTTGGGCCGTCTCCGGCGGCGTGCGCGCCTTCACCACCGACGGCTACTACATCGTCCCGTCCTACGTGCGCGGCCCGGTCGATTCGCTCGCCGGCGTGCGCTTCGTCACCAGCGACGTACACATCGATCGCTACACTTCCATCGGCGACTTCTTCTTCAAAACCAGCATCCTCGGCGAAGAGCGCAGGAACGGCACCGTCCTCACCCACAACTCCACCGGACTGGGCACGGTCAGCCTGCGCTACGTCCGCGAGTTCACTCACGATTCGTTCTCGCTGACCGGCTTCCACACCAGCGAAGGCTTCCACAGCACTTTCTCCGCCGTCACCGCCAACCGCAGCGTCGAACGCCTGACCTACTTTCAGACCGTGCCCAGCGACGCCACCGGCGGCGAAGTCCTGTGGCAGCACCATGCGGCGCGCTGGAACCTGCTCGGCGGCGCCGATGTCGACCGCCTCGCCGGCACCTCCACCGATCACCTGGTGCCCACCGGCATGCGCGAGGGCGGGGGCGTGCAGTTGCAGCACGGCGTCTATACGCAGGCCGACGCCACCCTCGGCCCCGCGCGGCTCTTTGCCGGCCTCCGCCAGAGCTTTGTCGGAGGCGACAACCGCTTCCTCAGCCCCAGCGGCGGCTTCACCGTCGGGCACAAGCGCCTGCGCGCCCGGGGCAGCGTCTACCGCGGCTTCCGCGCGCCGACGCTCAACGAACTCTACCGCGAATTCCGCGTCGGCAACACGGACACACTGGCCAATCCCCTGCTCCGCCCCGAAACTCTGTGGGGCGCCGAAGCCGGCTTCGATTGGATCGGCGAAGGCAGCACGCTACGGGTCACCGCGTACCGCAATTCGCTGGATAACCTGATCACCAACGTGACCCTCGCCACCAGCGCCAACGCCATCGTGCGTCAGCGCGCCAACGCCGCCGCCGCCGTCAGCCGCGGCGTCGAAGCCGATTTTCGCGAAGTCTGGAAGGATTGGATCGGCGAACTCCAGTACCTCTACGTGGACTCGCGCTACGTCACCGGTTTCCGCGTTGCTCAGGTCCCCAAGCAACAGGGCATCGCGCAGCTCACCTATCACCGCGAAGGCACTCTCGCGAGCGCCGCCGTGCGCAGCTACGCCTATCAGTACGACGACGACCTGAACCAGTTCCGCCTGCCCGGCTACGCCACGGTGCAGTTCGTCCTGCGCCAGCACCTCGTGCGCAGTCTCTCCGCCGAAGTCACCCTGGAGAACGCACTCAACCGCGTTTTCTACACCGCCTTCACTCCGGCCCCCAACATCGGAGCCCCCCGCCTGGCCCGCATCGGCCTTCGCTGGGACGGCAAAGTCCATTAGTGACATCCCCCAGGGACAACAGCTTCGAGACGCAGTAAGAATGTCGTCGCTCCACCGGGGAATGTAGAAAGCCGGATCCTCGGCAAGGGCGAAGTAGCGTGTCGCAGAGCGGCGTCAACTGGTCCAGCACGTGACGCCATTGGCAGATGTCAGAACGCGACCCGCAGACCTAACTGAACCGCGCGCGCGGCACGGGCGCTATTTATCACGCCAAATCCCGGTCCTCCCAGTGTCGCACCAGGCAATCCGAAATTGGCATGGTTCAGGAAATTGTAGAACTCACCGCGGAACTCAGCTTTGGCGCGCTCGATCTTGAAATTCTTGAGCAGCGACAGATCGATATTCGCGATGCCAGGACCGCGCAACACGCTGCGCGGCGAATTTCCGAAGGTGTTCGTGGCAGGGGCGCGGAACGCTGCCGTATTGAACCACTGGGAGATGCCGCGTCCGCTGCCGAGAACCGGATTCCCGATCAGGTCGGGCCGAAGGGCGCCGGCGGGGAATGAGTTGGTCGTGTCGGCCAGATTGAAGACCGTAAATGGCGGCCCCGACTGAAAAGTGGCAATCACGCCGGTCTTCCAACCGCCAAGTACGCGATCGAGAAGCGAGTTGCCTCTCAGCAAAGGCAGGTCGTAGACCGTGCTGAAGAGGGCGCGGTGGGGAATGTCGTTTCCGCTGAGCGACTTGTCCAAACGGCGATTGTATGCGTCCATGTAGCTGCCGGGATTGCCGTAATCGTTGAAGCTGGCCACATCGTCAATGAACTTCGAGAATGTATAGTGCGCCAGCACGCTGAGGCCGTTCGCGAAACGCTTCTCCGCCTTGATGAAGCCGGCATGATACGTGGAATTACCGATAGCCGGATTGACCGATAGCACGTTGGTGAACTGCGGAAACGGGCGCCGGACCTGGGCGTTGCCCGGCCCCATCAGTTCCGGCGGAACCTGATTCAAGGTCAGATCATTGGCGGTCAGATGGTGGCTCAGGTTCGCCATGTATCCGGTCTCGATCACGACCCCGCCGCCAAGTTCGCGCTGGATGTTCAGGTTGTACTGGTAGGACACCGGAGTGGGCCGGTTGCGGTCGAAGAACGTCACGGACGTGTTCGGGCTCTTACCGACCGGCACGGCGCCGAAGCCGGCGCCCAGCTGGTCCACCGTGGGCTGAGTGGTTGCCGGGAACCCGTCGCGCAGAGTGACCGCGGAATTCAATCCGGGCTGAGTGGCGATCAGGTTTACGTTGCTCGAGAACCCGAGCGCCGCCGCGGTGGCGACGATGTTGCTGACGGTGGGCCCGTAAAAGATGCCGGCTCCGCCGCGAATCACGGTCTTGCCCGAACTGTCGGCGGTCCACGCGAAGCCGAAGCGAGGGCCGAAATTGTTGGCATCCAGATTGTACGCGCTGCGCGGAACACCGTTGCGTCCGGCGAACGTGATCACTCCGGGTGTTCCGGAGACGGGGTTGATCGCAGTCGGATCGAACGCGTTCATGCGGTCGCCGTCCACGGTCCTTGGGACCTCGGCTTCCCAACGGAGGCCGAAATTCAGAGTAAGTCGCGTGGATACGCGCCAGTCATCCTGCACGTACGCTGCCCAGTAAGCCGCATGGGAGACGATGATGTCGGGTTTGACCGTGCTGGCTGAATTCGCCGCCCCCAGCATGAAACTGGCGAAGGCAATACCTGTGTTGGAAACTCCAGGCAGTCCGGTAATCAGCGGGTTGAAGGAGAAATTGCCCGCCGATGAGGTATCGGTATTGTCCTGGTTAAAGCCGCGGCGGTATTCCATGCCGAACTTGAACGCGTGCGCGCCGTGGAACCAGGAAACGGATTCCTGAAACTGCGTATCGGTAATCGGGGTCTGGAGGCGGAAGGGATTTCCGCCCAACCCGGCTACGCCTGTGATGCCTACGATCGGAAACGCGGCATCCGAAACACCCTGCAGGCCCAGTTTGCTGGCCACGGCATCGCCCGACGCCGGGCGCAGTTGAATGTTCGCGCGCCGCAGGTACGCGAAGCGCGCATCGTTGAGCAGAGTCGGCGTGAAGATGTGGGTCCAACCTGCCAGAATGTTCTGTGCACGGCCTTGGGCGATGCTGGCCGAGGGGTCCGCCGCGGGGATGCCCCACAGCCCGTCGTTCTCGGTCTGGTTGTCGTTGATGTAGTAGCGCACCATCAGTTGGTCGGAGGGACGGAACTGGTGATCGAGGCGGCCGATTACGATGTTGCGGTTGAACACGGGCCGCGAATTCGCGCCGAAGTTATTCGCCCCCGTAATCAGGCCCGCCAGGTTCGGCGACGGCCAGAACGCGGTCATGGCCTTGGCGACAGGATCGAGGCGATTCGCCGGGATGATGTTTCCGGGGAAGATCTGGCGCACATTGCCAACCGTAGTGGCCGGATCGTAAATGGGGATGACACGGCCTGCCGCATCGCGCACATTGGAGAAATCGCCGGACCTCATGGCGGCGCCCGGCACCGTCTGTATACTCGTCCCGCCGGTCGTCTGGCGCGTATCTTCCCAACTCGCGAAGAAGTGGGTCTTATCGCGTTTGATCGGGCCGCCGAAGGACCCGCCGAACTGATTCAGGCGCAGCCGCGGTTTGGTCGACGAGAAGAAATTGCGCGCATCGAACGCGTCGTTGCGGGCGTACTCGAAGACGCTGCCGTGATATTCATTGGTGCCGGACTTGGTGGACAGCGTGATCACGCCGCCGGTGGAGTGTCCGTACTCGGCGGAGTAGTTGTTGCTGATCACGCGGAACTCCTGCATCGCGTCCATCGGTACGCTGTTCTGCTGCTGCGCGACCGCGAGTCCGACCACGTTGGTCGCGTTGCCGCCGTCCAGGGTGTAATTCTGGTTCCGCGCGCGACCTCCCGCCACGCTGAAGATGGGGATGTTCTCGCCGCCGCTGCCCGTGTCAATGACGGTCGCCCCCGGGGAGAGCGCAATCAACGCAGTCGCAGCGCGGTTGGGCAGGGGCATGCCCTCGATTGCGGCACGTTCCACCACCTGACCCACGCTGGACGTCTGCGATTCCAACTGCGGCGCGCTACCGGTTACGCTGACCGTCTGGGAGATGTTTCCCAGTTCCAGCGACAGATCGACCTGCACCACGTCGCTCACCTGCACCACGATCCCCGCGTGCACGAGGCGCTGGAAACCCGAGGCTTCGACCTCAACCCGGTATTTTCCAGGAGACAGCGAGCCGACGCGATACAGTCCCAGTTCATTGGAGACGCTCTCGTATTTGACGCCGGAGTCTTCGCTGACCACCAAGACCTTCGCACCCGGGACGGCCGCGCCGGCCGGATCCGTCAAGCGCCCCGTGATCGTACTGGTGACCGCCTGACCCCATATGAACGCGCAAGCAAGCGTCATACCCCAGAGAAGCTTCGCCATCCGGATCTCCTATGCGTGTTAGGATGCGGGCGAGTTCCTCAACGGTTGGCCAACCGGAGAGATCGTGCGACGCATCTTGGGCAGTAGGCGTCCTTCGCTATGAAGATCCCCCGCAGACAATTTCTCGGCGCCATGACGGCGGCGCCGGTTCTTCGCGCCCAGGGCCGCCGGCCGCCGAACATCCTGTTTCTCTGCGCGGACCAGCATCAGACGCGGGCGGCAGGCTGCTACGGAAGCCGCGAAGTACGCACCCCGAACATCGACGCCATCGCCAGTTCCGCCACGCGATTTGACCATGCCTATTGCCAGGCCCCGGTATGCGTGCCGGCCCGCGGCTCGATTCTCACAGGGCTGTATCCGCACCAGCATGGAGCCCGCATCCTTCAGGACGCATTGCCCGACAACGTTCGGACCGCGGCGCATTTTTT
This sequence comes from Acidobacteriota bacterium, assembly GCA_018268835.1. Lineage (GTDB taxonomy): Bacteria > Acidobacteriota > Terriglobia > Bryobacterales > Bryobacteraceae > Solibacter. The sequence goes on from JAFDVU010000033.1 coordinate 28,717, forward strand.
CAGGGAGCGCGGCTTTGCGACGGGCGCGATCGGGAAGATGCACTTCGTAGACGAGACGCGCCGGCACGGCTTTGATTACCGGCTGAACGAAGGCGATTTCCTGGCTACGCTTTCGGCGGAGGACCGCGCGCAACTGCGGCGAGACCAGGGTCCGGCCGAATCCGTCGAAGGAAGGCCCTCCGCGCTGCCGGACCGGTACTTTCAGGATTACTGGTTCGCCGACAAGGCCGTGGAGTACCTTCGCGCGAACAGAAACCGCCCGTTCTGCTTGTGGGTGTCGTTTCTGAAACCGCACACGCCGCTGGTGCCCCAGGCCCGCTATTTTGACCAGTACCGAGGGGAGAGCCTCACCCTGCCCAAGCGCTCGGATCACGAACTGAAGGACGGATTCCCCGGGAACCTCATCCGCGCACGGGAAAGAGGCTGGTACACACAGACGGATCAGGAACTCCGCGAGTCCCTGCGCGGCTACTACGGCAACATCACACAGATGGACGCCTGCGTGGGCCGCGTGTACGATGCGCTACGCGAATCCGGGCTGGCGGAGAATACCGTGGTGGTGTACACATCCGACCACGGCGAGATGGCCGGCGCGCATCGTACATGGACCAAGCACAACATGTACGAGCAATCGGTAAATATCCCGATGATGATCAGTTTCCCCGGAAGGGTGAGGCCGAACACCCTGCTCCCGGACATAGTGGAGCACGTGGACCTGTTTCCGACTCTGGCGGAACTGTGCGGCTTCGACGCGCCGGGCGGGATACCAGGCCGCAGTTTCGCGCCTTTGCTGCGAGGGAAGAGCTACACCCGGCGGGAATTCGCGTACTCGGAATACTACTTCTGCCGCACCGTATTCACGCGCGACGACCGTTATGTGGGGAAGCCCCCCATCCTCATGGTGCGGACCGATCGCTGGAAGTTGAACTTCCTCAGTTGGGACCGCTGCGAGTTTTACGACCTGCAACGGGATCCCGGCGAATTTGAAAACCGTATCGATGATCCGGCGAGTGCCGGAGTGGTTCGCGAATTGACGGCCATCGCCAAACGTGAGTTCTCCGCCTGACTTCAGTTACGCGAGATCGGGTGACACTCCGGACCGCGGGGAGATGCTGGACACCGGCAGCCGGACTTTGCGGCCGCATTTGCACCAGACCGCCACGCCCTGAGTGTAGCGCCCGGGAATCGGACCGAGATCCTTCAAGCCCACGCAGTAGGTCCGCCAACCGCGACGGGTCCGCCGGACATCTTGATACACGTAGACTAGACAGTTCCGGCTGCGCCGCCGGAAGCCGATGAGCACAAGGACCGACGACATAGAACGCCGGGCGATTACGGAGTTTCTGTCCCAACGGACGGAAGAGGCGTTCTGTGCCCTATTCGACGCGTTCTACATTCGCCTGTGCCGGTACTTTTGCGCGCACGATGTGGAGCCTGCCGTCGCGGAGGAACTCTCGGAGAACGTGATGTTCCAGGTATACCGCCACGTTTCGCAACTGCGCGACGGCCGTTCGTTCTACGGCTGGATTTTTCAGATCGCGCGCAACGAATGGCTGCAGCATCGCCGCCGGCTGGCATCGGAACTTCCAACCGTCGCCTACGAACCGATTGCCGGTCACCTGGGGGATACGCTGGACTCCGGCGAACGCCTCGACGCGGATGGCCCTTTCCGCGAATGGATGCAGCAACTCGACGAGACGGAAGGCGAAATCCTGACCCTGCGGTTCGTCGAAGACCTGGATTATCCCGAAATCGCCGAAATCCTCAAAATCCCGGTAGGCACCATCAAATGGAAGGTGTTCAACGCCAAGTCAAAGCTGGCCGAATTGACCGGCAGAAAGGCGGTCAAGACACGATGAAACATCCGATCAGTTACGACGAGTGGCTCGGGCACCTGGACGGAGCGCTCCGGGAGGCCGATGCCGCGCGCGTCCGCGGGCACATCGAAGGTTGCACCGAGTGCAAGGCCACCTGGGACGATCTGCTGGCCGCCACTGCATCACTGCGCGGGGCCGCACGTGAATTCCTCTCGGCCCACACGGTGGAGGACGCCGCTCTCCGCCGAGGACGCGAACGGGTCCTGGCTCGTATTCGAGCACCACAAGGCAGCGTCGCGCTGGAATCGATTGCGGGAGGTGAACTGACCATCGGGCGCCTGCGCCGCCTGCAGCGGGTGGTCGCGCCTGTGTGCGGTGCACATACGGCCTTTCGTCTGATTGTGGCGTCAGCGGGAAGAACTCCCGTGCGAGATGGAGCCGCTGCCTGGAGCCGGTTCCTGGATCAACTTGCGGAGCTGACATCCGCCGTTTGCGGCCGGTCGACTGCGCGGCTCGTCCTGCGGATCGGCAACTCGCTGGTGTAGGAGAGACATGTTGGCCCGATGGATTAATCCGCTTGGGATGGCGGTTACAGCCACAGTCGCGATGGCGGCGACTATCGCGATGCCGCAACTGCGCGCTCACGTTCACGCGGCTGTTTATCTTGTTGCCGGACGGCTATGTCTGGAGGTGGCGCGCGATTACGACCACGATTTGATGCGGCTGTCCTGGCTGCTTTTTGCAGGCGAAGCCTTCGTTTTGGCCTTGTATTTTCTTCTGGGCGCCCCTTTGTCCGTCACCTGGCCGGACGCTCCCCTGCGGAGTCAGGTCGCGCTGGCACTCGTGCCATTGGAACTGTCCTGTTTGCTGGGAGGCATGGTGGTTACGTGGTGGCAACTCCGCCGCTTCGGTTTGGGCTTTCACGCGTTAGGCCGGGACTGGGTAGCGGTGGGATTGATCCTGACCGGAATGGTGGTGTTCTTCGGGCTGTCCCTGCTCGGCGGCTGGATGAATCCGATGATGGCGACATCACGGGTGCTACTTTTTCTCGCAGCGGCGGTTGGCGTGCTCCTCAACCGCTTCTGCCAGCAGATGGGCGGCGGGGAAATTGCGCGTGTGATCCGGTTCATCATTGCCTACGCCGCGACCCGCTGCTTCATGAACGTGGTGTTTGCCGTCGATATGACCTGGGACGGCGCGGCTCAGCCGTTGGAGGAGTTCCTTCGGCTGGTGTTTCCCTGGATCTTCATTATGGGCGTCACCCTTCGGGCTCGCGTGACCGTGCACGCACAAGCGGAACTGGCGCGGCCGTCGGCAGACGTCGTGCGGTAAGCGTCAGCCTTCCGAAAACGGCTCCGCAAACATCCTTCGACAGAGCCGCGCGCGTCAGGAAGAGGTATTCCGATGCGAAAGCGTAATTCCGACCACGTACTAAGCTAGCCCTTCGCCGCCGGCCGGTCCCCTCTGGCTACGCGCGACCAAACCGCGCCACTTACCTCGCCCAATACCCTTCCCGCGCCGCCGCTTTCATCCCCGGCGGCTTCACCCGCACTTCGAGCTTGTGATACTCCCCGTCGCGCTTCGCCGGCGCGAATCCGAGACTGTACTGATGCCGCATCTCTTCGGCGATCTCGCCGAAGGCCCGCTCCAGCGGCATCTTCTCCCCCACCTCGAACACCCGCCCGCCGGTCGCCCTGGCCAGCCGCTCCAACTCGCCGTGCCCCATCGCAAAGCCGCGGCTCTGCGGCGTGTAGTGGATCGCGAACACCACCGCGTCCGCCTGCTGCGCCGCCTTCACCGCCTCGCCCGGCTTCGCCGTGCTGCCGTTATCGACTCCGTCCGTAATCAGCACCAGCGTCTTGCGCCCCGCCTGTTCCGCCAGTTTCCGCGTGGACACGAGGGTCACCGCGTCGTACAGCAGCGTCCCCCCGCGCGGACGCGCCCCCTCCCCATAGTCCGCCCGCCCGCTCATCTGCTCCAGCCCCGCGCGTAGCGCCGCCGCCGAGTCCGTCAGGTCCTGCCAAATCGGAATCGTGGACCCGAACCCGCCCACCAGCGCCCGGTCCCCCGGCCGCAGCACCTCCTCCAGAAACCGCCGCGCCGCATCCCGCTCCACTCCCAGGATGCCGGACACACTGCCGCTTACGTCCACCATCAGGGCCACAGTCATGGGCGAGTCCGTGTCCGCCGCGAAGTGAGTGATCTCCCGCGAGCGCCCGTCCTCGCGCACTTCGAAATCGCCACGTCCCAGGCCGGTCGCCCATCCTCCGCTTCGATCCCTCACGCTGCACAGCACGTTCACCAGGTCTACATCCACCCGAATCACCCCGCTGCGATTCTCCGCGCCGATCACCACCTGCGCGGCCAGCGGCGCGGACAGCACCAACGCCAGCACTGTCCGTACGGCCCGAGCGACATTCGCCATCACGCCCCGATAGTACACTCAAGATGTCACGCTATGCCAGTTCGGCCCTGCGCCCTGATCGTGCTGGCCTGCGCCGGCGCCTGCGCGTTCGCCCAGCCGCCCTCGCCCCAGCCGCCGGAACCCGTACCCTCCACCATCCCCACGCTCCGCATCACGGTAACCCTGGTCCAGGTGGACGCCGTCGTCACCGACTCGCACGGCAATCACGTGATGGACCTCGCCTCCTCCGACTTCGAAATCCTGCAGGACGGCCGCCCACAGCCCGTCACCTTCTTCTCCCGCGTCCCGCTTCCGCCCCGCCGCGCCGCCGCGGTTTCTCCAAAGGGCGTTCCCGTCCCCCTCACCTCCACCGCCCTCACCAGCGCCGCCCAGGTCAAACGCGCCATCGCGCTGGTGGTTGACGATCTCGCTCTCTCCTTCGAAGACCTGGTCCGCACGCGCGAAGCCATCCGCCGCTACATCGAGTCCCAGATGCAGCCCGGCGATCTCGTCAGCATCGTACGCACCGGCGGCGGCGTCGCCATCCTCGAACAGTTCACCACCGATAAGCGGGTCCTTCTCGAAGCCGCGTCCTCCCTCAAATGGCGCTTCAGCGGACGCCAGGGTCTCGCACCCGTCCGCGCCCGTCCCGGCGAGTCCGAGGCCCCCTCCGCCGGACACGCCGAATACCTCGATTACCAGTACAGCCTCTCCGCACTCGGCGCCCTCGGCACCATCGAACAGGTCGTGCAGGGCATGAAAGCCTTCCCGGGCCGTAAGAGCGTCGTCTTCTTCTCGGATAACCTGCGCGTCGATGGATCCATCTACTCGGCCATCGACCACCTGACCGACCTCGCCAATCGCTCCGAGGTCTCTCTCTACGCCATCGACCCGGGCGGCCTGCGCGCCAAGGACCTCAAACAGGACCCCATCATCGAAACGCGCGACACCGACTCCATGGCGCACTTCCCGGGCTTCCCCGGCGCCGAACTCTACGATGAGCCCGCGCGCCAGGCCGGCATGGACGCACTCGCGGGCCGCACCGGCGGTCTCTTCTATCACAACCGCAACGACATCGATTCCTGCATCGCCGAAGCCGCCGACGACCAACTCGGCTACTACCTGCTCGGTTACTCGCCCGAGTCCGGCACCTTCGATTCCGAAGGCCGCGGCCGCTTCCACAAGGTCACGGTGAGGGTCCGCCGTCCCGGACTCAAGGTTCGCTGGAAGAGCGGCTTCAACGGCGTCCCCGATCAACTCGCCCTCACCACCTCCGCCGCGCCCAAATCCCGCAGGCAGGAACTGCTTGAAGCCATGGCCTCACCCTTCACGGCCACGGGCATCGCCGTCCGCCTCACCTCCATGTATGTGGAGCCGAAAAAGTTCGGACCCGTGGTCAGTTCGCAACTCCTGTTCCAGGGCCGCGACGTCACTTTCACTCACGACGAGGACTCCTGGAAGACCCACATCGACGTCCTCTGGGTCGCCTATACCGGTGTCAACAAGCCCATGTGGCAGGGCGAAAAACAACTCGACCTCACGTTCACCGGCGACGAGTACCGCACCGCGCTGCGCGACGGCATCGTGCTGCCCCTGAACATGCGCGCGCCCCACCCCGGCACGTTCCTGCTGCGCGCCGTGGTGCGCGATGTCGCCTCCCACCGCCTCGGCTCGGCCAGCCAGTACGTGGATGTCCCGGACACGCGCAAAGGACGCCTCGGACTTACGGGCATCGCCCTGCGGCAGGCCAACGCCGAGATCGTCAAGGACATGGCCGCGGCCGGCGTCCGCGTGGATCGGGATTGGACCCAGGGGGTCCCCGCCATCCGCCGCTTCCGCCCCGGCCAGGGCATCGTCTACGGTTACGGCATCGTCAACCCGAAACGCGCCGGCGCCGATCGCAAACCGAACGTCGTCACCTACGTCCGCGTCTTCCGTAACGGCCGCCTGATCTACACCGGCCCCGAAAGCCACGCGGTCATCCCCAGCCCCGAGAGTCCTTCCCAATTCCTGTGCGGCGGCGTCCTCCGCCTCGGCGAAAAACTCGATCCCGGCGAGTACCTTCTGCAGGTCGTGGTTCGCGACGCCAACGGCAAGAAGAAAGCCCCGCCGCTGACCCAGTGGATCGATTTCGAGGTGGTGTAGTTCAGGCCGGCGGGAATCCCCGCAAATATGTCCGGCGTCGAAACACGGAGTCCGAGCGGAGTCCAAGAACATGGGAGAGGTCACCGGAGTCCAAATGGAGTCCAAATTCTCGACGCGCAAGTCTTTTCTCTCTGGTGAAAGCGTCTGTAAGTGATTGATCCCTAAACCATGGCATAGAACTAAAATTCAATTAAAGCTAACGCCATCTAAGTTAATGACTCTAAACAGCTTATTATGCAATTTTGGCTCAAGCTGCGTGCGCGCTTCCATAGCCCTGAGGTCCAAAGTCGAAATTGTCATGGAAGAGCGCATCGCCGCCGGCATGGCCGCCACATTTCGACATCGACACGACCCTGGCGCACCATACGGCATAGCCGTATAATAGTCTCGTGCGACGCGTCATCCGAAGCAGCCGCTATGAGCGGGCCGCGGCCCAGCTGTTGCGGCCTTCGATGCAACAGGAGATGGAGGAAGCGATCGCCGGGGAACCCGAGCGCCATCCACTGATCCCCGGCACGGGCGGCTTTCGGAAAGCACGGTGGCGCCGGCCTGGCGGAGGGAAGAGCGCTGGCGTGCGATTGATCTACTACTTCATGGTCCGCCCGGACTTGATCTTCCTCGCCGACCTGTACGCCAGGAACGAGAAGGAGAATCTGACCCATGCGGAAAGAAACGAACTCCAGAAAATCGCCTCGGAGATCCAGCGGGAGTTCGGTGGCTAAGCCCCGGCGCCGAACAGAAGCCCCGCTCGGGGAGCGCCTGCTCGATTCGATGAAGGAACTGCGGGCCCATCTGCGGGGCGAGATTCAACTGAGCGAGACCGTCTATCACGTCCCGCCCGAGACAGACGTGCGGGCGCTGCGCGAGACGCTCGGGCTGTCGCAGACGGACTTCGCCGCCCTGTTCGGCTTCAACGTGCGGTCGCTGCAGGATTGGGAGCAAGGCCGGCGGCGACCGGAGATTCCCATCCGTGCCTACCTGGCCGTCATCCAACGTGACCCTCAAGCAGTCATCCGCGCCTTGCGAGCAGCGTAATGCGGAAGGAAGTGAGCCGGGCGGATTCGGCCGCACACGACTGGACGCCCGGTTGACCCGACTGATGGCTAACGGATCTTCGCGCCCTTTGCGAGGTTATGCCGTGCGCACAACAGTTGAACGTTTTCGACTCTGATCGATGTGCCCCCCAGGGAGTACGGGAGATCGTGATCGAAGTGCAGTTCGTCGGTCGCACCACACATGACGCACTTCCCGCCGTCACGTTTCCAGACCTGCACTTTGATGGAGGTGGGGATGATTCTCCGGCGTTCCCTTTTGACAACGCCGAGTGGCAGCGCGCACTCAGTACCTTCGACAGCGGTCAATTTGAACTTGAAGACCATGCGCTGGCCATCTCGTTCGCGCTAGGCGTCCACCAGGTGGAAAACTCCGTTGTAAGACCAAATTCCTTGGCGGATCTTTTCGTATACCCTTACTGGTCTCGGAGCGGCACCCTCGTTCTTGCATTGCAGTGCGGAACGATAGAACTTCCCGTTCTCGGTTAGCATGCCCAACGGAGTACGCTCTGGCTGATCGATTGTTTTGGGATCCGGCAGATCATGTGATCGCGGAGCGTCATGCCCCTCGTAGATCACGGTTGATCCGTCGTCCTCGAACCGGTCACGGTACGGAGCGTTAGGGTGGACTGACATCAAGATTACCGAGTAGTCTTCTCTGACGTCGAAGTTCATGCCGCGTTGAAGGCTTGACGCTTCACGCCGGCACATTTCGATATAGGAGATAATTTCGTTTTCCATGCTTGGGCGCCTGTGATTCTTCGTGCTACGGAGCATCCGAAAGTCCCCCGCGACCGCGTGCGAGGCATGTGGAAGACCACTCCGGAACCGGCGGCCGGCGCTACCGGACCCGCACCGTGACCTCTTCGCGATCGTGTTCGCCGTCGGCGCCGGTTGCCGTGACCACGTAGGTGGTGGTCTGCGCCGGCCGGTGCGTGACACACCCGCGCGCGGCGCTTCCGCCGTGGAATCCCGGCGGCTCGATGGTCACGCCGCGGGCGTTGGCCACCGTGTAGCAAATGGTCACGGCGTCGCCGGGGCGCACATCCACCGCGCTGACATTGACATTGACGAGGCTCACCCGCGGCGGGCCGACTGCGATGGTGATGTCCTGGCTCACGCGCGTGCCTCCGCCGCCCTCCGCCGTCAGCGTGTAGGTCGTGGTGCGCGCCGGCTCCACCTCGATGCATCGCGTGAGCGCCCGGGAGAGTTCGCGCATCGGCGGGGTAATCCAGACGCTGCGCGCGTTCTCCACTCCGTAGCAGATCTTCGCGGTTTCTCCGGCGCCCACCGCCGGCTGCGGAGCGTACAACTGCGTGATCTTCGGCGGCGCCTCGACCTTCGGCGCGGCGACCGGCGGCGGCGGGCTCGAACAGGCGGAGAACAGCGCGCACACCAGCGCGAGGCACCCCGGGAAGAGAGTTCTCATCAGCGGACCACGGGCGGGTTCTCCACCTGATTTCCCAAACCCGCGTATGACTCCTTGACCTTGATGACCTTATCACCGTTGAAGGTGACGAACGTCATCTTCCCCGGCGGCGTGCCGTACACCCAATCCTCGGTCTCCAGGCCATCCTTGGTCTCGCGCGAGCGCAACTGCGAACGGCCCACCGCCATGATCACCTGGTCCTTGGTCATCCCCACGAGCACGCGCTTTTCCTTGATCGCCTTCTGCGTTTCCGGGGGCAGCGTCTCCGAATAGATCTCGGTCGCGCTGCGTTTTTCGAAATCCAGTACCGGGGCCAGCATTTTCTTGATCGCCGCCGCCTTGACCGGCTCCATCGGCTTGTGGAACAACAGGGCGATCGAAGTGCCGCCGGGCGCGTTGGTATCGTTGCCCATGCCGGTCACGGGCACGTCGGCGCCGCCCATTCCGCCGGAGATCTGCACTCCCTGGTACCACTTGCGCCCACCCTTGAAGCCGCCGTTGATCTGCAGCACCAGCCGGTCGGTTTCGATCTCCACTTTGGTGATCTGTACCAGATCCCCGGTGCGCGCCGCCGGACCGCTTTCCCTGGCTACCGCCGACCACGCCCGCTTGTCCCAGGTGCCGTTCGCCGCATCGAACTCCAGCGGCTTCTTCGACCGCGGCAGCAGCGATTTCACGGTGGCGTATTCGCTCGACAGTCCGCGGATCAGCTCCACGCGATCTTCCTCGGTGAGCTTTTCAGCCGACGGGGCGATGCCCGGCACCAGGATCAGGATGGCAACGGCTGCGACGTTTCGCATACGGCACCTTCGGGCGGATCGATCAGCGGCGAGATCTGCCGGCGCACCGGAATTCCGCGAATGTAGAGCAGCAGGAGCAGCAGGGCTCCCACGGTCAATACGCTGGCCTCGGGCCCGTACTCGCCCCCGCTCCACAGCCGGCCGGCAGACCAGGAAAGTTCCCAGCCCGTCACTCTTATTCTAAGCCCGCTCATATTGACACCGAAGAGGGGCAATGTAAAGTTCCACCCGAAGTGCAGACCGATCGGCAACCACAGGTCGCGGCTGCGCAAATACGCGTAGCCGAACAGGATGCCGAAACCCGCGGTGATTGCCGAGCTCAGCAGGGTCGCCCCCGGATTGCCGTAGTGCAGCGCGCCGAACAGCACGCCGAGCGGCAGAATCGTGGCCCACGGTCCGACCGCCGCAATCATGATCTGCAGCCCGTAGCCGCGGAAGATCAACTCCTCCCCGAGCGAGCCCGCGGCCAGCATGAATACCAGGAATACCACGCTGGAGGCGCTCACCGGTTCGTCCGGCATGCGGTTGAAATGCGCCATCCCGAGAAGCACGGGAGGCACCAGCACCAGCGCCGCCGTCCCCGCCCCGCCCCCGAGCCCGAGCAGCAGGTTCCGTCCGGCGCTGGCGTTGATCCACAAGCCGCAATCGGCCAGTCCGCGTCCCTCGAAAATCCGCAGGCATAGGCCATTGGCGGTGAACCCGGTGAGCATCATGATGCTGGTGCCCACCAGCAGCGGATTGTCCAGGCCTCCCAGAGTCCACCCTGCCACCTGCGCCGAAGCGACGTAAAACACCACAAACATCGCAATACGTATCGCGGTTTGCAATGGATCCTTACCCGTGGCCACATCCCACTATAGCCCCGCAACCAGATCGCCTGGCAAAGCATCCCACGCAGTAGATGCTTTCACACCGCGCCCCCCGCCTCGCCGGCATCGCCGGCCTGGGAACCTGGGCGGTTCGCACCGCTCCCCGCTTCATCCACGAATACTCCCGGCAGCGCCGCCGGCAGATCCAGCCCGCGCCCTTCTCTCCCAACCCGCGCGATTGGCCCGACCGCGGACTCCACGCCGCCTGGATCGGCCACTCCACCGTCCTGCTCAAGATCGACGGCCTCACCGTGCTGACCGATCCCGTTTTCAGCCGCCGCGTGGGCATCGGGCTCGGCCCGGTGACCCTGGGGCTGAAGCGCCTGGTGGCGCCGGCGCTCACCGAACCCGCACTGCCGCCCATCGACGTGATCCTACTGTCCCACGCCCACATGGACCACTTCGACCTGCCCAGCCTGCGCCGCCTGGCAAGCCGCCGCACCACCGTGATCACCGCCGCGCGCACCTCTGACCTGCTCTGCCGCCGGAACTACGCCGCCGTCCGCGAACTCGGCTGGGGACAATCCGCGCGCCAGGGACCGCTCGAATTCCGGGCCTTCGAGGTGAAGCACTGGGGCGCGCGGATGCGCAACGACCGCTACCGCGGCTACAACGGCTACACCATCGAAAGCGGGCGGTACCGCGTCCTGTTCGGCGGCGATACCGCCATGACCCCGGCCTTTCGCGCGCTGCGCACGTCGCGGCCCTACGATCTCGCCATCATGCCGGTCGGCGCCTACGACCCCTGGATCCACCACCACTGCACCCCCGAGCAGGCCTGGCAGATGGCCTCCGACGCGGGCTTCGAATTCTTCCTCCCGGTCCACCACCAGACCTTCCGGCTCAGCCGCGAACCGCAAACCGAACCCATCGAGCGCGTCTACAGCGCCGCCCGCAGGCACACCGGCCGGATCGCCGCAGCCGCCATCGGGCAGGATTTCCACCTCGGGTAGCGGCGCGCTTCATCCTACGCGCAGCCCGATCACGCGCAGCACCTGCGGCAGCAGTTCGAGGTAGGCGCGCGGCGCGGCCAGCACGAGGGGCCACCGCCCCCACCGCCCACCCTCGATGAGCTGAAAATGCAGCAGCGGAGCCAGAATCCGCACCCCCGCCAGGGGATCGTCGTAGGTCCCCGGCGGCGTACAGATCCCGAAGACCGCGAACAGCAGGCACAGGTTCCACACCGCATCCCGCCCGGCCGCGCGGAGGCCGCGGAACGCCAGCCCCATCCCCAGCAGCAGCCCGATCAACTGCACCGCCCCCACCGCCTGAATCACGGCATTGAGCGAGGGCGGGAACGGATAGCTGCGCGGGTGCAGGATGGCGTCGAGGATGCCGTGGAACGGGATGGGGTATCCGAAATGGCCCGCGCCGCTGGCCAGGTTCCACGCGATCGCCGGAACCAGCGCCGTCGCAAAGATCGGGATCCGCCGCCACCTCCCCCGCCCCGCCTCGCGCCAGGCCCACGCGCCGAACAGCAGGAACCCCGATTCGCGGCACAGCGCCGCCGCCAGCATCACCACCCACAGTTTCCTGTCCGCCTCCCGGCGCGCGTAGACGGCGAAACCCAGCGCGAGCGACGCCAGAGCCAGGTCCACCGTCATGCGGTCCAGCGAAATCAGCGCCACCGGCGCGAGCACGTACCCCACGGCCCACATCGGGCGCGGCAGCAGGCACGCCAGCCAGTAGGCCCCCAACCCGAGGAACATCAGGTTCACCGCGAACAGCGCCGGGTCGATCCACTCCTGCCGTCCGAGCGCGAGCAGATACGCGAGGCCCGGAACCAGGATGCGCGGGAAGCGCCGCGCCGGATCCGGCACCGCGCGGCCAATCCCGGTCCGGTTCAGCGGATCGTGGGCCACGTAGTGGTAGCTTTGCCCGTCGTACCCGCCCGAACCGGGGAACACGTAGATGTGCTCGGAGGCCAGCGCCGCCGGCACCGGATACTCCGAGCCATGGCAGAACAGCGCGGTCCAGTTGCCGCCGTAGTTGGCGCGCACAATCGTCCACTGAAATACCAGGCCGGCGGCGGCGCACAGCACAGCCGCGGCCAGCCTCGAATTACGCACGGGCTACTTCGCGAAGCGCTTGATGAAGTTGGTGTCGAAGCGGCCCTCTTGAAAATCCGGGTCCGCCATGATTTTCTGCTGCAGCGGGATCGACGTGTGGATGCCCTCCACGATGAACATGCTGAGCGCGCGCTGCATGCGCCGGATGGCTTCGCCGCGATCGTTGCCGTAGGCTACGAGCTTGGCCACCAGCGAATCGTAGAACGGCGGGATCACGCAATCCGTGTACGCCCAGGTGTCCACCCGCACGCCGATGCCGCCGGGCAAATGAAATCCGGTGATACGCCCCGGCGAAGGCACGAACGTGACCGGGTTCTCCGCGTTGATCCGGCACTCGATGGCGTGCCCGCGCAGTTCGATCGGCCCCGGCAGGATTTCCGCCAGCGTCTCGCCCTGCGCGATCCGGATCTGCGCCTTGACGATATCGATTCCGGTGACGAATTCCGTGACCGGGTGCTCCACCTGCACGCGCGCGTTGACCTCGATGAAGTAGAGCTTCCCGCTCTCGTCCATCAGGAACTCCACCGTCCCGGCGTTGGTGTAGCCGGCGCCGGAGAGCGCCTTCTTGAGCACCGCCGCAATTTCTTCGCGCTGCGCCGGCGTCACCGCGGGCGACGGCGATTCCTCGAGCAGTTTCTGGTGCCGCCGCTGGATGCTGCACTCGCGCTCGCCCAGGATCTCCACCGTCCCGTCCTCGTCGGCCAGCACCTGAAACTCGATGTGCCGTGGCGCCCCGATGAACTTCTCCAGGTACACATCGGCCGAACTGAATGCGCTGCCCGCCTCGGCCTGCGCCTGCATAAAGAGCGCCGGCAGATCGTCGGGGTTGTTGACCACCCGCATGCCGCGTCCGCCGCCGCCCGCGCTGGCCTTGAGGATCACCGGGTAGCCGATCTTCGCCGCCAATTCGCAGCCTTCTTCGGCGTTGCCCAAAACGCCGGGCGATCCCGGCAGCACGGGTACGCCGGCCTCGCGCATGAACGCGCGCGCCTGCTCCTTCACCCCCATCAGCCGGATCACGTCCGGCTTGGGCCCGATGAACTTGATCCCGCTGGCCTCGCACACCTCGGCGAACCCAGGGTTTTCACTTAGAAACCCGTAACCCGGGTGGATCGCATCCACGTTGGTGATTTCCGCCGCGCTGATGATCGACGGAATGTCCAGGTAGCTGCGCGCGCTCTTGGCCGGCCCGATGCAGATCGCCTGGTCGGCGAAACGCACGTGCGAGCTGTAGCGGTCCGCCTCCGAATAGACTGCCACCGTCTCGATGCCGAGTTCCTTGCAGGCGGTGATGACCCGAACCGCGATTTCCCCGCGGTTGGCGATAAGGACTTTCTTAAATCGTACGGATGGCAAACAGCGCCTCCCCGTACTCGACCGGCTGCCCGTTCATCACCAGTTTGCTTTCAATGACACCGCTGACCTCGGACTCGATCTCGTTCATCAGCTTCATGCTCTCGATGATGCACAGGACCTTGCCGGGCTGAACGCGCTCGCCGGTGCGCACAAACGGCGCGGCGTCGGGGGCGGGAGCTTCGTAAAACGTGCCGACGATGGGACTCTTGATCAGCACCAGGTTCGGGTCCGGCGCCGGCTTCTCCGGCTTGGCGGGCTCGGCGGCGACAGCGGCGGCCGGTGCGGCAGGGGGCACGGCGACGCCCATCGGCGCCATCGCGACATGGTGAGGCGCGGCGGCGTACGCGGGGGACGCGACCAGGATCTCCTGGGGAGCGGCTAAGGGCGCGCGGCGGATGCGCACGCGGTTATCCCCGCGTTGCACTTCCAGTTCCGCGATGCCCGTTTCACCGGCCAGGGCGATCAGTTCTCGGATTTCATCGACGGTCATCAATGGTTTAGATTACCAGATAGCGGCCGGCGGGCAGGGCGGCATCCCCGGGCTGACTCACATCGCTCCAAATGAAACGCGGACTCACGCTCTGGCCCCTGGTGGCCTCCATCTACCTGATGGTGGCCGGCGGCCCCTTCGGCCTGGAGGAGATCGTCGCCCGGATGGGCTACGGGGGCGCCATCCTGGTGCTTCTGGTCACCCCACTGGTCTGGGCCCTGCCCGCCGGCCTGATGGTCGCCGAACTCGCCAGCGCCATCCCCGAAGAGGGCGGATTCTACGTCTGGGCCTACCGCGCCATGGGCCCGTTCGGGGGATTCCTGGAGGCCTGGCTCACCCTCGCCGGCAGCATCTTCGACATGGCCATCTACCCCACTCTGTTCGTCAGCTACCTGGCGCACTTCAACCCGGCCGTGACGGCGAACGGCCGCGGGTACTGGATCGGGGTAGCGATGATCGCGGCCTGCGCCGCCCTCAACCTGGGCGGCGTGCGCAGCGTGGGCGCAAGTTCCTTTGCCTTCACCGCGCTCCTGCTGGCGCCTTTCGCGGCGCTATCCTTTTATGCGGCGGCGCACCCGGGACCGGCGGCGCCGCACGCCCCCGTCCACTTCGATTTCCTCCTCGGGATACTGGTCGCAATGTGGAACTATATGGGCTTCGACAACTCCTCCCCGATCGCGGGCGAAGTCGAACGCCCGCAGCGCACCTACCCGCTGGCCATGGCCGCCACGGTGCTGCTGGTGGTGATCACCTATGTCGTCCCCATCGCCGCCGTCGCCGTCACCGGACTTCCCAGCGACCGGTGGAGCACCGGCGGCTGGGCCGATATCGCCCGCGCCGTCCTGGGAGGCGGCACCATTGCCGGCGTTCTGGCGGCGGCCATCACGGTTGCCGGGATGATCGGCGCTTTCGGCACCTGTAGCGCCCTTACCATGTCGCTCTCCCGCCTCCCCATGGTGCTCGCCGAGGACGGGTTCCTGCCCCGCATCCTCGCCCGCCGCGGCGAACGCACCGGCGCGCCGGTGGTCTCCATCTTCACGTGCGCGGTAGTCTGGGCGCTGGCCCTGAACCTGAGCTTCGACAAGCTCATCATGCTGGACGTGCTGCTCACCGGACTCAGCATCCTGGTCGAGTTCCTCTCGCTCATCGTGCTGCGGGTGCGCGAACCGGACCTCGACCGCCCCTACCGCGTGCCCGGTGGCATGGCGGGCGCGATCGGCATCGCCGTTGCCCCGGCCGCGCTGCTGGTGCTGGCCATGGTGCGCAATAAGGCCGAAGCCGTGGGACCCATCAACGCCCTGGAACTCGGCGCGATTCTGATCGCGCTCGGGGTGTTAGCCTATTTCCTGAGCCACCATGATCGTCGCTGACCTTTCTCAAATCGCGGGCCGCACGTATCCGGCACGGCGCCGCACCCAGAACCTGGTCGGGGGCGCCAGCCCCATCCAGGCCACCAATTTCAGCATGGGCCACGTCACGCTGGAGCCCAACGGCGGCCAGGTGCCGTGGCACAACCAGCAGCAGGAAGAGATCTACTTCATCGTGGAGGGCGCCGGCGAAATGTGCCTCGGCGAGGAGCGCATGGAGGTCCACACCGGCCAGGCGGTCTACATCCCGCCGACCGTGTTCCACCAACTCACCAACACCGGTTCCACCCCGATGCGCATGATCTACTGCTACGGTCCGGCGGGCGACGTCGCCCACTGGCGCCAGGAACTCGACGGCACCCTGCCGCGCGCCGGAGTGGACGTGCCCGCGCTGCCCGCCGGCGCGGCCCCGCAGTGCACCGAAAAGCCGAAACCGTAGCACTCCCATAGCCATGAGCGAAAAGAAAATTCACGAAGTCGGCATCATTATGAACGGCGTCACCGGCCGCATGGGGCTGAACCAGCACTTGCGCCGGTCGATCTGGGCCATCATCCAGCAGGGCGGCGTGCCGCTCGGGCCCAGCGAGGCCATCCTGCCCAAACCAGTGCTGGTGGGCCGCAATCCTGCCAAGCTGGAGCAGATCAGCAAGGAGTGCGGCGGCCTGCCCTGGAGCACCAACCTCGATCAGCTTCTGGCCGACCCCAAATACGCCATCTACTTCGACTCGCAGACCACGGACCGCCGCGCGCCCGACGTGAAGAAGGCCATCGCCGCCGGCAAGCACATCTACTGCGAAAAGCCGGTCGCCGACTCTCTCGCGCTGGCGCTCGAACTCCTTGAAACCGCCGAAAAAGCCGGAGTCAAGCACGGCGTAGTGCAGGACAAGCTCTGGCTCCCCGGCCTTCGCAAGCTGCAGACCCTCAAGGAACTCGGTTTCTTCGGCCGCATCTTCAGCGTGCGCGGCGAATTCGGCTATTGGGTGTTCGAAGGCGACACCGTTCCCATCCAGCGTCCCAGTTGGAACTATCGCAAGGAGGACGGCGGCGGCATCATCATCGACATGCTCTGCCACTGGCGCTACGTGCTGGACAACCTGTTCGGCCCCGTGAAGGCGGTCTCCTGCAAGGGCGCGACCCACATCCCCACCCGCTGGGACGAGAGCGGCAAGCCTTACACTTGCACCGCCGACGACGCGGCGTACGCCACGTTCGAAATCGAAGGCGACATCGTCGCGCACTTCAACTCCTCGTGGTGCGTGCGCGTCCGGCGCGACGACCTGCTGACCATCCAGGTGGATGGCACCAGGGGTACGGCCGTGGCGGGACTGCGCGAGTGCTGGATCCAGCATTACGGCGGCACGCCGAAGCCGGTGTGGAACCCGGACATCGCCAGCCCGCTGAATTATTTCGACGGCTGGCAGAAGGTGCCCGAGCAGGACAACTTCGACAATGCGTTCAAGGTGCAGTGGGAACTGTTCCTGAAGCACGTGGTCTGCGACACGCCCTTCCGCTGGGGCCTGCTGGAAGGCGCCAAAGGAGTCCAACTGGCCGAGAAGGGCATCGAAAGCTGGCAGAAGCGCTGTTGGGTGGACATCCCGTCGCTGCGGTAGGTAGCGCAGGGCAGGCTTCGCCCACTGGCTTCACCGAATCAGCGTAATCTCGCGGAAGGTCACCACGCCCTTGCCGCCATGGTGTTGCACCGCGATGTATCCGGTATCCGGACGCCGCCCGCGGTCGGGTTCGTACTGTTTCGACTTCGGGGGCACCGGCGAAACGCCGTCGTAGTCCGTGACCAGCACGCCGTTGAGCTTGACGATGGTGCGCGGCCCCCGCAAGGTGATTTCCAGCGTGTTCCACTCACCGACGGGCTTTGACGGGCGCGCCTTGGCTTTGGTCATGGAGTACAGCACGCCGGTGCAGTGCCAGTCGTCGTCGCCCTGATCGATCTGCACTTCGATGCCCTTGTTGATGGCGTCGTCTTCGCTCTTCGGCATCTCGGGAATGCGGGTGAAGATGCCGGAATTGGCGCGCTCGCTATCCACTTTGTAGACCACGCGAATGGTGGCGTCGCCGATCTTTTCGCGCGTGTAGAGAAGGTCGTCCTCGGGCGCTGTGGGATCGCTGACCAGCATGCCGTTTTCGATCTTGAACCCGGGAGCGTGCGCGGGATCTCCTTCGTGACGGGTCATCCGCGCCCACCCATCCAGGTTCTTCCCGTTGAACAGCTTGATCTCGGCCGCGAACGACGGGGCGGCTAACGCCATCACCAGCACAAGCGATCTACGCAACATACAGCCAGTGTAGCGCCGGCGGTCAGTTCGGACCCAGCCAATAGCCAGCGCGCGCGTGCGTTGTCGCGCCGGCGACCGTGGTCTCCACCCGCACCGCGTGATAGCCGGGTTCGCCGGACGGCGGGAAACTCAGGGTATAGGCGCTACGTAGTTCCACCCCGACGATAGCGATCGCGTCCTCCAGTTGCGCCTGCTTGCGAAAGTGGAACTCCGTGCCGCCGGTTGCCGCGGTGAGCACACCGAAGGGATCGGCCTTCGTGGCGGCCGCCGCGCCATGTTCCAGCACTGGAATCAGGCGGCTGAGATCGACCCCCGCTTTGAAGCCGCCGCGATCCGTCCTCGAAGACAGCCCTTCGAGCGAAAACGTATCGCTGATGAACGCCTTGCCGGCGACCGGCAGCGAGAGCGCATGGACAACGATGTTATCCCGCTCGGCATCGCGCCGCAGATCGTCGAGCGAGTATTGGCTGCCGTCGTCGGCAGGCTGGCCGATGAACAACAGCGTGCGGGCGCGCGCGCCGGGACGAAGCCGCAGCATGGCCAGCCCGCGGACCCCGGCGTCGATGGCACGGGCGTGAAATCCCGCCGGCGAAACCGCGCGCATGGTAGCGGCGAGGTCGCCCGATTCGAAGGGCTTGGCCAGCGTGACCTCGTCGCCGTAGACCAGCACCGCGCTCTCACCCGAGGCGCCCACCAGCAGCGCGTCCAGCGCGCTGCCCACTTTCGCGATGAATGGCAGGTAGTCGCGGACCGCGGGGTTCGCCTGAACCGCGATCACCACCGAAACCGGCATCGCGGTGGAGTCCAGCGTGAAGGAGCGGGGCTGGTCGCGGTCAAAGAGGCGGAAATCGGCGGCCTGCAACCCGCCGAGGACGCGATGATCCGGACCGAGCACGAGCGTAGGGACCAGCACCAACCGCGCCGGCACTCGAATGGTCGGGGTCTGCGGAACGGCGATCCAGGTGATCGCGCAGAGCCACAGGAGTGCGCCGCGCGACCAGCCCGGAAACCGGCGCAGCCGAGGCATTTCACGAAGTTGCATTTCTGGCGAAGGCGTTCATGCAATCCGGACGCCAGTCGCGATCCACGTCTACTTCCGCACGCCGGCCGTACGGTCGAAATTCACCTTCCCGCCGACGATCGTGTAGACCACGTCCGCGGAGAGGATCTCGTCCTCCGGTATCGTCATGATGTCCTTCGAAAGCACCGTGATGTCGGCCAGTTTACCCGGCTCGAGCGACCCCTTCAGCTTCTCTTCGAACGCGGCGTAGGCGTTGTTCCACGTGTAGGATTTGAGCGCCTCGGCGCGGCTCATGCGCTGGTCCGGGTAGAAGCGCGTGCCGTCCTTCAGCTTGCGGCTGACGCTCGCATAGAAGCACGCGATCGGGCTCACATCTTCCACCGGCGCGTCCGTGCCGTTGCCCACGATGGCGCCGGACTTCATGAGCTTCTGCCACACGTACGCACCCTCTTCGGCGCGCCGCGCGCCGAGCCGCTCCAGCACGTACGGCGCGTCGCTGGTGCAGTGGATGCCCTGCATGGCCGCGATTACGCCGAGTTGTCCGAAGCGGGGGATATCGGCCAGGCTCAGGTGCTGGGCGTGCTCGACGCGCCAGCGCAGGTCCTTCTTATCCGGGTGAGCCTTGAAAGTGTCGTCGTAGATGTTCAGCACCTCGCGATTGGCGCGGTCGCCGATGGCGTGCACGCAAAGCTGATAGCCGTGCGCGATGGCCAGTTCCGCGGTGCGGCGGATGTCCGCGGGATCTTCCGTGTTCAGCCCGCTCGAATCGGGCTTGTCGGTGTACGGCTCCAGCAGCCACGCGCCGCGCGAGCCGAGCGCGCCATCGATCTGCCGCTTGATGGCGCGCACCGTGAAGAAGTTGTCCCCGGCGCCGATGATGCGATACTGATCCAGCTTGGGCGCAAGCTGCTCGTTGGGCAGCCGCAGCATCATCCAGATGCGCATGCGGAGTTCGTGCGCGTCGGCCATGCGCTTGAGCGTGTCCACCGTGGTGAAGGGCGAGCCCGCGTCTTCAAACGTGGTGATGCCCTTGGAGAGCGATTCGTCGATCGCCAGCTTGATCGCGCGGTCGAGGACCTCGGCCCGCTGCGCGGGTGTGCGCCGGCTCTGCGACTCGGCCAGCGCGCGGCTCGCCAGCCCGGCGGCGCGCTCGCGGAGGAGCCCGGTGGGGTTGCCTTGCTCGTCCTTGAGGATCTCGCCGCCCGAGGGGTTCGGCGTGCGCGCCGTGATCCCCGCCAGTTCCAGCGCCCTGGCGTTGACGAACGTCGCATGACCGCTGGCGTGCGTGAGCAGCACCGGATTATTGGGCGACACCTTGTCCAGTGAGGCGTGCAGCGGGAAGCCTTCCACGTTGGGCGTGGGCGCCGCGGTCCACTTCGATTGATGCCAGCCGCGGCCGATGATCCACTCGCCGGGCCTGGCCTGCGCCACCGCGCGCGCCACCTGATCGACGATCTCGTTCCACGTGCGCGCCTCGCGCAGATCCAGCCCCATGCGGAATTCGCCGACCCCGGTGAAGTGGCCGTGCCCCTCGATGAATCCGGGGATGGCCAGCATGCCGTGCAGGTCGATGACGCGCGTGTTGGGGCCGATCCAGCGCGCGATGTCGCGGTCCGAGCCGATGGCCGCGATGCGGTCGCCGCGCACCGCCAGCGCCTGCGCCGCGGGCTGCGCGGGATTGACCGTGGCGATTTTCCCGTTGCGAAGGACGAGGGCGGCGGGTTGGGCGGAGAGAGCCGCGGCGGCTAGCGCCGCACAGACGGCGAGCAAAAAGGCACGCACCATGCAACCCAGAATACGTTATTCCCGGCGCAGGGCGTCCATCGGGTCGAGCAGTGCGGCGCGGCGCGCCGGAAGCCACGCGGCCGCGAGCGCGGCGCCGGCAAGCACGGCGGCGGAGGCGGCGGGCATCGTGAGGTCCCAAGCGGCGATGCCGAACAGCGTGCCGCGCAGCGCCCGCACCGCGAAATACGCGCCCACCGCGCCCGGCACAAGGCCCGTGGCGAGCAGGCGCAGAACGCCGGCGAGCAGCATGGCGGTCACGTCGCCGCGTCCGGCGCCGAGCGCGATCCGCACCCCGATCTCGCGCGTGCGGCGACGCACCGCGTACGCGATGACGCCGTAAACGCCGACGCAGGTGAGAGTGAGCGCCAGCAGTCCGAAGCCGCCGGAGAGGACGGCCAGGGTACGCTCGCTGGCAAGGCCCGATTCCAGGGTATCGGCGAGCGGCCGGATCTGGCCCACGCGCAAGTCGGGATCGACGCGCGCGATCGCGGCTCGCAGGCTGCGCTCCGCCGCGCGCGGGTCGCCCGCGGGGCGGATCAGGATCGCGGTGACCGGCGCGGGGTTCTGCTCGAGCGGGACGTAGAGCACGATGCCGAAGGGATCGCGGGCGGAGGCGTAGCGGACATCGTGCGCCACTCCGATCACCAGGATGGCTTTGGCGGCGTTGTATTCGCGGTCCATCGAGATGTGGCGGCCCACCGGGTTTTCGCCGCCGAACATCGTGCGCGCCGCGGTCTGGCTCAGCACCACTACTTTGGGCGAGGTGCCGCGGTCCTCCGCCGCAATGCCGCGGCCTTCCAGGATGGGGATGCCGAGAGTTTCGAAGTAGCGCGCGGAGACGCACACGAGGCGGATGAAATCACCTTTGGCCATGGGGTGTCCGGGCGCCGCTGCCCAGGTCGAGTAGGTGATGGAGCCCAACATGCCGAACGAACTCACCGCGGCCGAGCGCACGCCGGGCAGCGCATTGGCCGCGTCGAACAAGGGGCCGCGCAGCGCGGTGGCGCGGCGCAGCATCGCCGGGACGAACTCTACCGGTAGATCGGCGGCGACCACGTGCTCCGCATCGAAACCGAAATCCTGGTGGCGGAGGTTCCACAGCGATTGCGCCAGCAGGCTCGCTCCCGAAAGCATCGTCAGCGAGATGGCCACTTGCGCGGCGATCAGCGCGCGGCCCAGCCGGGCGCGCGCTCCCGTCATCGGGGAGCGGCCGGCCTCCAGGGCGGAACGCACGTCGATCCGGGTCGCCATGAGCGCCGGCGCCAGTCCGAACAGGCAGGTTGCCAGCAGGGCGATTCCCGCCGCGGCCGCGAGCAGGTTCCATCCGAACGCCACCGGCAGTTGCCACGCGCCGCCGGAGGCCAGCGCGATCAGCGCGCGCGTGCCCCACATGGCCGCGGGCACGGCCGCCGCGGCGCCCAGGATCCCCAGCACCAGGCTTTCGGTGAGCAGTTGCCGCACCAGGCGCCGCCGTCCCGCACCCAGCGCGATCCGCACCCCGAGTTCGGCGGCGCGAGCGCCGGCGCGGGCGGCCAACAGGCCGGCCAGATTGCCGCACGCGATCAGCAGGGTCAGCAAGGCGATGCCCTGGAGCAGCCACAGCGGGCGCGCGAATCGCGTGGCGAGATCGCCGATGCCCCGGTTCGCCGCGAGCAGCCGCACCGTGTACGTCTTGCCCGCGCGGGTGGGAGTCAGCGCGGTGAGTTCGCGGTACAGCGGTTCCATGGCCGCCTGTGCCTGCTGCCGCGAGGTGCCCGCGCGCAGACGTCCGAGCACGCTGAGCCAGGACGAAGACGGCGCGTTCAGCCAGTCCGCCGGCATCACCTGCGGTTGCAGGGAGAGCGGCAGCCAGAGGTCGGGGGCACTGCCGGGCGTTTCGCCGAAGAAGCCGGGTGGCGCGACCCCGACCACCGTGGCGGCGGCGTTGTTGATGCGCAGCACCTGGCCGAGCACCGGGCTGCGGCCGAATTCGCGCGCCCAGAAGGCGTCGCTCAGCACGGCGACGGGCGCCGCGCCGGCACGGTCGTCGTCATCGGAGAGCATGCGGCCGGTGCGCGCCGGCACGCCGAGCAGGCGGAAATATCCGCCGCTTACCAGCGCGCCGCGCACGCCGCGCAGGTCGCCGCGTCCGCGCAGCACGGCCTCACGCAGGGGAAAATCGCTGACCGCGAACACGCCCTCGAGCGACTGCTGGCGCAGCGCCAGTTCGCGGAACAAGGGATAGCTCACGCGGACAGGTGCGCCGTCCTCCAGCAGTTGGATCTCGACCAGCCGCGCCGGCTCGCGCACCGGCAGGTCGCGGAACAGCGCGGCGTGCAGTGCCTGGGAGACCGCGAGGTTGGCGCCGGCGCCCAACGCGAGAGTGAGGATAGCCGCGGCGGCGAATCCCGGGCTGCGCCGCAGTTGCCGCAGCGCGTAGTCCAGGTCCTGCA
>JAFDVU010000340.1 GCA_018268835.1 Acidobacteriota bacterium
CGCTCCGATGTGAAGTACCGCTTCTCCATCGATATGGCCTCGCTCAAGTCCGAGTAAGCCGGGCGGCTTTCCTCGAAGCGGGCAAAAAAACGAAAACGGCAGGCGACCCGCCTGCCGTTCCTCGTGTTTGGCCCTCTGACTAGTTCGGAGGGCCATTCCCATTTTTTGACTCCGTGAGCTGCTGGATTCAAGGCACTTGCGCGCCCTGATATCTAGTCATATAACTAGATATGAGGAGGCCACATGGGATTCCCTACCAAGGTCCAGCTCATCCGCCGCCGCTCCAGTGAACAGTGGTACGTCAACTTCCCCTCCGCCATCGCTCAAGCCATGGAGTTTGAGCGCGGTGAAATCGTCGAGTGGGTTGTCGAAGACAAGTCCCAACTCGTGCTCCGCCGCCGTCGCGCGCCCGCGTCCGCTTTAAAAAAAACGATTCCCGACAGGGCTTGATCTTGGGTGCCTGGAACGACCTGTTCGACCAGGCCCGTCCCGCCTTCGCCGAACAACGCACCTTCGAGCGCGCTCGCACCCTCGCCATCTCCGCTCTTGCCTGTCTGGGCCGCCACACTCTCTCCGGCGTGCTATGCAGCGCCGGCCTCCAGTTTCGCGACTGGTCCGCTGCCTACCGTCTCTTCGAACGCGAACGCATCGACCTTCAGCAACTCTGGCGAATCCCTACGCGCGCCGTCCTGGAAGCTCTGTCCCCCGCCGAGCCCGTCGTTGCTCTGATCGATGACACCCTCCTGCGTAAGCGCGGCCATCACATCGCCGGCACGTCCTGGCGTCGCGACCCGCTCGGTCCTCAGTTCGCCGACAATTTCATTTGGGCCAGCCGCTTCCTCCAGATCTCCCTCGCCCTGCCTCAGCAGCCCGGTTTGGCTGTCGGCCCCGCTCGCGCCGTCCCCGTTGATCTGCTTCACTCCCCTTCGCCCCGCAAACCTTCCCGTCGCGCCGACACAGCCAAGTGGGATGCTTGGCGTGCCGCTTCTGCTGCTTCTGCCATCAGCGGGCGCGGCGCCAAGCGCATTGTCGCTTTACGCGATCACCTGGATGAACTGCCGTCCGGCAAACAGCGCACGCTGCTGGTCTGCGCCGACGGCGGCTTCACCAACCGCACCGTATTGAAAGACCTGCCGCCTCGCACCACCCTGATCGGTCGAATCCGCCGCGACGCACGCCTGTATGCCTTGCCTACACCCGAGCAGGAAAATCACGGGCGCGGCCGCCATCGCTGCTATGGCGATCTGCTCCCCACACCGGAGGAGTTTCGCCGTGATGAAACGATTCTCTGGCAATCCGTGCAGGCCTTTGCCTCCGGCCAAGTCTACGACTTTGATGTCAAGCTCATCTCCCCGGTGCGCTGGAAACACGCCGGCGGTGATCGCCGCTTGGCGCTGCTCATCATCCGCCCGGTTGCCTATCGACTCCGCAAGCACGCGCCTCTCAACTATCGCAAACCCGCTTACCTCATCTGCACCGATCCGCAACTCTCGCCCCAGCAGATCCTGCAAGCTTACATCTGGCGCTGGGAAGTCGAGGTCAATTTCCGCGATGAAAAGACACTCCTCGGCTTGGGCCAACCGCAAGTCCGGACCGATCCCGCCGTCCGCACCACCGCCGCCTTTTTCGTTTTCCTTTACGCTCTACTGCTGCTGGCCCTGCACGTTCGCCATCTGGCGCATACGCCGCTGCCCTCACCTCACTGGAACCGGCGAACTCCTCGCTCCAGCCGACCCCGCCTGACTACCCCGCAAGCCATCTCCTTGCTTCGCGCCGACCTCTGGGCCTCCGCCTTGGGCCTTCCGAATAAAAGCGGCTTCGTAGCACCAAATCCCTCGGCGACGAAGCCGCTTCTAATTCAAAACACCCTGCAATCCGCTGTTCTGTACGCTACTGGATAGCCAAACACGAGAAGGGGGCGGCTTGCGCCGCCCCCTGGGGTACTGCTACCGGGTGTGATGCGTCAT
>JAFDVU010000341.1 GCA_018268835.1 Acidobacteriota bacterium
GTCCGCATCGACCGCAAGCGCAAGTTCTACGGTTCGGTCTTCCTGCGCGCCCTCGGTCTGAAGTCCGACGAGCAGATTCTGCGCGCGTTCTACCGCGTTACCAAGCTCAACATCCGCGATAAGAAGCTGTTCTGGAACGTGGATGAGAACCTGGTCGGGCTGAAGCTCTCCCACGCCATCTCGACCAAGGGCGGCGACACGGTGGTCGCGCAGGGCAAGAAGATCACCTCCAGCCTGTACAAGGAAATCCAGAAGGTCAAGATCGCCCAGGTGGAAGTGGCTCCCAACGATCTCGAAGGCGCCTACATCGTGGCCGACGTGTTCGACAAGGAGTCGGGCGAAGTTTTCATCGACGCCAACAACGAATTGACGGCGACGATCCTGGCCAAACTGATCGAAGCCGGGATCGACGAGTTCGAAGTCTTCTTCCCCGAGCGCGACAGCGTCGGCACGGTGATTTCCGCCACCCTGCGCAAGGATCCGGTCAAGACGCAGAACGAAGCGCTGATCGAAATCTACCGCAAGCTGCGTCCCGGCGATCCTCCGACGCTGGACACCGCCACCCAGCTCTTCCAGGGCATGTTCTTCGACCCGCGCAAGTACGATTTCTCGCGCGTGGGCCGCATGAAGTTCAACATCAAGCTGTACGACCGCGCCGACGCGACACCGCTCGACCGCCGCACGCTAGATAGTGAAGACTTCAAGCACACCATCAAGTACCTGCTGGAACTGCGCAAGGGCATCGGCGCGGTGGACGATATCGACCACCTCGGCAACCGCCGCGTGCGCGCCGTCGGCGAACTGCTGGAGAACCAGTTCCGCATCGGGCTGGTCCGCATGGAGCGCGCCATCAAGGAAAAGATGAGCGTGTACCAGGAAATGTCGACGGCCATGCCGCACGACCTGGTGAACGCCAAGCCGGTGATGGCCGCGATCCGCGAATTTTTCGGGTCCAGCCAGCTCAGCCAGTTCATGGACCAGACCAACCCGCTCAGTGAAATCACCCACAAGCGCCGCCTTTCGGCGTTGGGACCGGGCGGTCTGAGCCGCGAGCGCGCCGGCTTCGAAGTGCGCGACGTGCACCCCACGCATTATGGCCGCATCTGCCCGATCGAGACGCCGGAAGGTCCGAACATCGGTCTGATCAGTTCGCTCTCCTGCTTTGCCCGCATCAACGAGTACGGCTTCATCGAAAGCCCGTACCGCAAGGTGGTCAAGGGCGTGGTGGCGGATGAAGTCCGGATTCTCAACCCGGGCGATACCGATTACAAAGTGGGCGACATCGCCCGCCGGGCGGAGGTTGAGGAAGCCAACCGCAAGGCCGGCGCCAAGAAGCAGCCCGCCGAGTTCGAAGCCCACTGCGAGTACCTCTCCGCGTGGGAGGAAGACAAGTACATCATCGCCCAGGCCAACGTGGAGATCGATGAGAAGGGCCGCATCGTGCCCGATCTTTCGAACGCGCGGCAGGCCGGCAACTTCGTGCTCAAGCCCCGCGACGAAATCCAGTACATCGACGTCAGCCCCAAACAACTTGTCAGCGTCGCGGCCAGCCTGATCCCGTTCCTTGAGAACGACGACGCCAACCGCGCGCTGATGGGATCGAACATGCAGCGCCAGGCGGTTCCGCTGCTCCGCGCCGACGCCCCCTACGTGGGCACCGGCATGGAGAGGGTCACGGCGCGCGATTCCGGCGCGGTGGTGCTCTGCAAGCGTTCCGGCATCGTGGACTCGGTGGATAGCGAACGCATCATCGTGCGCGTGGAAGGCGCGGCCCACGAAGGGCAGCTTTCCCGCGAGGTAGGCGCCGACATCTACCAGCAGATCAAGTTCAAGCGCAGCAATCAGAACACCTGCATCAACCAGAAGCCGATCGTACGCGTCGGGCAGCGGGTCCTCAAGGGCCAGGTGCTGGC
>JAFDVU010000342.1 GCA_018268835.1 Acidobacteriota bacterium
CGACCCGTCACCCCTGACGCCGCCGGACGTGCCAGTGTGCCGGCGCTTCAGCGATATGCCGTAAGCACACGCCAGGGTGGCTGCCGCCCTGCAACAGACTGGCCGGAACCGGGCTTGGCAGGAGAGGGGTGGCAGTGGATCCGCGCGGTCAGAGGCTGGTGCGCAGCAGGGGCCGGCCCACCGCGGGGACAGCCGCATAGACGCTGGCGGCGTGGGCTCCGTTCAGGCAGTCCACCGCGCGGGCTCGCGCGCAGGTCACTACCTGGAGGCACCAGCGGTAGAGTTCTTCGAGTTCCCGCCGGCGCTCGGGACCGGCAACTCCCGCGCGAATTTCGGCGCCGAGGGCGGCGGCGTAACGCTGCCAGGCTTCCCGCGCCGCGGCATAGTCGCCCCGCGCGACGGCTTGCCGGATGGTCTCGGGTTCGCTCATTTGCGGGCTCACTTGTACTGCTGATTGGTGGTCTGCATCGCGGAGAAGAGGCCGTAGAGGTAGTTGTACTGCTGCTCCATGCCGGCGATCAGCGCGTCGGCGGAGGAGATCTGCAGTTGCAGTTGCGTCTGCATGCTGTCCACCCGCGTCTGCTGATCGGCAATCGACTGGTCCAGTCGCGAGGACTGGCTGGTAATCGCCCCCTGGGCCGTGGGCAGCAAGCCCGTGGTCGTGTCTTCCACGGAATTCATCGCGTCGGTAGCCGCTTTGAGGAAGCCGCTC
Source organism: Acidobacteriota bacterium (assembly GCA_018268835.1). Lineage (GTDB taxonomy): Bacteria > Acidobacteriota > Terriglobia > Bryobacterales > Bryobacteraceae > Solibacter. The sequence goes on from JAFDVU010000342.1 coordinate 713, forward strand.
GAAGAACTCCCCAGGAAGGCCGTCACCCCGGAGGAATTACCCAGGTCAGCGCCGATCAGGGTGAACGAGTTGAAGGTCATCTGGCCGCTCACGCCCAGTTCCAGACCGAGCGAGGTCAGGCTGCCGAGCCCGCCCGAAGAGGTGTAGGTCGCTATCCCGCGCAGTACTTCCTGCAAATCGGTGACGATGGTCTGCCCGGAGAGTGGACCGGCGTTCTCGCCGCGCTGTTGATCGAGCGCAGTCGCCGCCGCATTGTACGCGTCGGCGAAGCCTGATAGAGCGGTGCTCAACGCGGAGGTGGAGCGCGTGACAGTAATGTTGGTCGGTGTGCCGGCCGAACTGGCCAGCAGGTTGAAGGTGATCCCGGTAGCCACCGCGACGCTGCGGCTGGAACTGTACACATCCCGTCCGGAGCCGTTGACCACATAATGCGCCTGAACTCCCTGGGTCTGCTGGCTCTGCAGACTGGCGCCGTTATCGAGGATGTCTGGCTTCAGGTCGCCGAGCGCGGTCGCCTGGAGCGAGAGGCGGTAGTCGGGTTGCCCATTGGTGCCCACATTGACGACCGTGGCGCGCACTTTGTCTCCGTACTGGGTGTTGATCGCCGCGGCCACACCGGCCGCCGAATGGTCCGCGGTGGCGATGCGGTAAGTCTGGCCACCCAGCGAAAGCTGGTAGTTGTGCGTCGCTGTATCCGTGGTCCAGGACGCTTGGCTGAGGCTCGTGGCGCACGCGCCGGCGTCGAGGACCTCGATTGAATAGTTGCCTTCGAGCGCGCCATCGCCCAACGTCACCGACACCTTGGAGGGATCCGACACGGAAGCCTCGAAGGAGGATCCGCCGAGGGCGCTGGAGATGCCGTCCACGGCGGACTTCAGCGCGCTGAACTTGGTGCCGAGGTCGTTTAGGGCCGTGGTCTGGTTGGAGAGAGCGGTCTTTTCGGTATTCAGCGCGGTAATGGGCAGCGAGGCGATGGCTACCGCCCGGTTGATCACCGCCTGGAAGTCCGATGAATAGCGGCTGTTGCCGCTGAAGATCGCGCTGGTGGAGGTGGACATATACGACTCCAGTGCCCAAAACGGATTATTCGTCAGATTCCGCGAGGAACTTTAGGGCGCCCGCTCACCTGGCGTGTCCCCAAAAAGGATGGCCGGCGGGAGAGCGCGCCCTCCCGCCGGGTTAGGGTTA
>JAFDVU010000343.1 GCA_018268835.1 Acidobacteriota bacterium
CCCACGTTGCGCGAAGCCAGGTCCGCGATGATGCCGTCGCGCACTCCCGCGCGCGAGTAGTAGAACCCGGCCGCTCCGAACTGCTCCAGGAAGCGCAGCAGCACCGCCAGCCCCGGCACGATGATCTCCGCGCGCCGCGGTCCGATTCCGGTCACCTTGCGGCGCCCGGCCACCGGCATGTCCGAGAGGCTTGCGTACAGGCGGCGCACCTGGGCGGCGGTGACCCGCATCCGGTCCACTTCATCGCGCCGGTTGCGCGGCGCGCGCGCCACCGCCCGCGTCACCGCCGCCGCCGTGGCCGAGGTCGCGATCACCCGCTGCCACCCGGCCTGCCCCAGCCGCCGCACGGGAGCGTCCAGCTTGGCCTCGATGTACTCGCGCATCTGATGTAACTGTAGCGCCGCCGGAGGGTCCTCGCGCAGGAACGATTCCTTCAGCCGGACCGCGCCCAGGGGCTTCGAGTAGGCATCGATCATGCGCCCGTGCTCCGCCGCTACGATCTCCGCGCTGCCCCCACCGATATCGATGATCAGGACGCGCTTCTCCGCCTGCGGCCAGGTGCTCTCCACCCCGAGATGGATCAGCCGCGCCTCTTCGCGTCCCGAGATGATCTCGACATCGGCGCCGGCGGCTTCGCTGGCCCGCGCCAGGAATTCCCGCTGGTTGCGTGTGTCGCGAATCGCGCTCGTCGCCACCGCCCGCACCCCCGCCACGTCCAGCCTGCGGTAGAGTTCCGCCATGCGCGCCAGCACGGCGCAGGTGGTCTTCAAGGCCTCCTCGGTGACCGACCCGGTGCGAAAGACGCTTTCCCCGAGGCGCGTTACCTCCCGGTCGCTGGCCAGGATGCGGGTTCCCAGGCCGGGCAGAACCTCCGCGGCTTCCATGCGGATCGAGTTGCTGCCGATATCGATAGCGGCATAGCGCGACACCTTCTCATTCTAAACACGGCGGAACCTTCGCTATGATGGAAAAAGTGCCCTACGATTTGATTGTGATCGGGAGTGGTCCCGGCGGCTACTCCGCAGCCATTCGCGCCGGCCAGTACGGATTAAAAACCGCTCTTATCGAAAAGCAGGCCAAGCTGGGCGGCACCTGCCTCCTGGTGGGCTGCATACCGACCAAGGCCCTGCTCCACACGGCGGATGTGTGGGATCGCTTCGTGCATTCCGAAGCCGAAGGAATCCACGCCGAAAACCCGCGCCTGGAGTATCCCAAGGTCAAAGAGCGCAAAGACGGGATTGTCAACAAGCACTCCAACGGCGTCGCCATGCTGCTCAAGCGCGCCAAGGTGGAGCGCATCGCCGGCTACGCCACGCTCAAGGGCGGCGGCAAGGTCGAAGTCAGGTCCGACAGCGGCGTCCAGACCCTGGAGGCGAAGAACATCATCATCGCCACCGGCAGCGAGGCCCGCATGATCCCCGGCCTCCAGGCCGATCCCGAATTCATCCTCACCAACGTTGAAATCCTCAACCTCACCGCCGTGCCGAAAAGCCTGATCGTGATCGGCGCCGGCGCGGTGGGGGTGGAGTTCGCGTCCATCTTCAAACGCTTCGGGACCGACGTCACCGTCATCGAAATGCTGCCGCGCGTCGTGCCCGTGGAGGACGAGGACATCTCCAAGGAACTCGAGCGCGTCTTCCGGAAGCAGAAGATCCGGGTGGAGACGGGCGCGCGCGCCGAAAACATCCGTAAGACCGGGAAGGGCGTCAAACTCACCCTCACCACCAGAGACGGCAAGCAGGAAGAGCTGGAAGCCGAAAAGCTGCTGGTGGCCGTGGGCCGCAAGCCCAACACCGAGAGCATCGGCCTGGAGAACACGCGCGTGCAGACCGACCGCGGCTTTATCCAGGTCGACCAGTTCCAGCAGACCGCCGAGCCCGGCGTCT
>JAFDVU010000344.1 GCA_018268835.1 Acidobacteriota bacterium
GGCACGGCGGGGTTGCGCGAGGCCAAGTGGCTGATAAGACGGCAAATAAAAAGATAATCACGTGCGAAACTGGCGCTATGGAGCCGGCGGGTGCTCCACCCGGCCGGCTTCGGCGTCGAAGTCCGACACGGCGCGCAACATGGCGTGGACATTGCCGTCGGGGGTCATGCCGTCCATGTTGATGCAGCAGACGCCGACGTTGGCGGTGCGTCCGCAGGCCTTAAGCGCGTCCTGCACTTCGGTGTAGACCTGGTTTTCGGAATGCTCCAGCAGATGCACCGGGCTCATCCGCAGGTTGAGGAAGGCGGACGGGAAGAGGCGGCCGCAGCGGGCGGGATCGGAGCCGAAACCGACATCCAGAAACCTGAGGTCCATCCGGTTGTACTGCTCCGCGTACTTTTGCAGGTTGCCGCCGCAGTGGTGGATGCCGAACGGAGGGAGATCCCGGGCCAGAAGTAAGTCGTAGGGCAGGATCCGGGTTTCATATAACTTGGGGGATATCATGCTCACGGAGCAGTTACTGGTGAGATGGATCGAAGGGTCCGCGCTGAGGATGGAGCGGTTGACGGCGATCGAGGTGGTGCCGGTCCGGCGGCGCAGGCAGCGGCTTACGTTGACGATGGTCTCGGCGACGACGGCGAAGAGGTGATCGGTCAGTTCGGGGTCCTCTTTGAGATCGCAGAAGAGGTCGTTGCCGCGCACTTCCATGGCGCTGTTGAAGACGCCGCCGGTATTCAGGTCGCCGGCCACATAGCCATAGCTCGATTCGAGCGTATCCATCTGCGCGAGGAGCAGATTCATGGGCCAGGTGCGGGCGACGTCGGGCGCGCGGAGTCGCAGGATGCTGTCGCGGTCGAGGTTGGCGGGTACGGGCCATGCTGCCTGTCCTGGCGTAAACCGGATATGGACGCCGAGCAGGGCGGGTATGACGAAGCCTCCGGCGATGTGGCGCGAGCCGATGACCGGGCACGGCTTCGGGTCCGGGGCGCCGATGCCGAAGAGGTCGTGCAGGGTGCGGCGCATCAGGAGGTCGTTGGCGATTCTGGTTTCGAGGTCGAGATAGAAGGGTTCTTCGAAGGAGATGCCGCGGCGCCGGTTCCACCAGTCCGGACTGAAGACCAGGTTGACGGGAATCATGGAGCGAGTTGAGCTTACGACACGATATCACCCGGTCAATATCGCGGGATGGAGGGGTCGGCTTCGATGGACCAGAGGTCGATGCCTCCGGTCAGGTTGATGAGGTTGCGGTGGCCGCGTTGGGCAAGGGCGAGGGCGGCGTGCATGCTGCGGATGCCGTGGTGGCAGAAGATCACGATTTCGCCTTCCCGCGGCAGGGTGTCGAGCCACTCGGCGGCGCGGCTGAGGGGACGTGGGAGAGCGCCTTCGATGGAGGCGATGGCGAGTTCCTCGGCCTCGCGCACGTCGATCAGGAGGAGATCTTCACCGCGGTCGAGGCGCCGCCGGATCTCGGCCGGAGTCGCCGATCGTACCTGGGACTCCGGGCTCATTCCGCGGCGCGCTCGCCCATCACGATGGTGTGGGGTCCGGCGGGCACGGGGTGGCCGGCGATGCGGGCGAAGCCGGCTTCGCGATACATGCTCTCGTACTCACTGAGGGTGTAGGCGTCGCCGGAGGGAGTGGAGGCGAGCATGACGAGGGCGAAGGCGGCGGCCATGGGCGGGCTGACGCGGTCCTCATTGGGGACGAATTCGAGGGCGGCGGCGCGGCCTCCGGGTTTGAGGGCGGCGTGGACCTTGCGCAGCAGTCCGACGCAGGTGGCGCGATCGAAGTGGTGCAGGAAGTTTGTGAGCAGGACGATGTCGTAGGGGCCGCCGTAATCGACTTCGAAGGCGCTGCCGGGTAGGGTCT
>JAFDVU010000345.1 GCA_018268835.1 Acidobacteriota bacterium
GCGGTGGCGATGAGGCTCCCAAAGAGAGCGTGAAGTTCCGCTTCGGCGCCATGGGGATTCAGTACATCAAGCAGAACCCCGACGGCACCGAGGGCACCAAGATGGTCGGCATGTGGGATCTGGTCACCAACAAGCCCGATCTCAACCCCACCGGACTCAGCGGAGCCCCGGACTTCCTCAAGGGCACGCAGTAGAATCCGTAGGGCGCGGCGGGCGAAAACGTCCGCCGCGCCCCGTCGTTTTCGGGAAGGGCAACCGGCAACACTGCCGGCGGGAGACCCTATGAGTTGCGACAACTATATGTGGATTCCGGACGATGGCCCCGTGGTCATCGCCGGAGAAACAACCGATTCGTTCTTCATCAAGAAGAAAGCCTTCGAGATCATCAGCTATTCCTTTTCCATGGATAACGCCGAGCCCACGGAAGGCTCCGGCGGGGTGTCTGGATCCTCCGCGGGCAAGGCGAAGTTCCAGCAGTTCGAGATCGACAAGATCGTGGACTCGGCCAGCGCGATTCTGTACAAAGTATGCTCGCTGGGCACCATGATTCCGACCGTCATGCTCGCCGCCCGCAAAGCCAGCGGCAGAAATCCGGGCGGGCTGATCTACCTCCAGTACCTCTTCCGCTACTGCCACGTCACCGGGGTCACCTGGAGCGGAACCGTTGAAGGGCACGCCCAGGAAAAAGTGAAGTTCGCCTTCAAAGCCATGGGTATGCAGTACATCGCTCAAAACACCGATGGCAGCGCCGGCGGACGTCAGGCATGGTCCTGGAATACGGCCCAGCAGGAAGGCCGCGCGGGGTCCCCGACTCTGGAGATTCCCGGTCTCCCCAAGGCGCCTGACTTCCTGAAGGGCCACGCCAATTAGGTCCCAAAAGCAGATCATCAAGCCATGAACGCCAACGAACTTTTTCGCGCCGGCAAACTCCAGGAATCGATTCAGGCGCTGAGCGCTGAATTGCGCGACAATCCGGGCGACGCCAGGCGCCGCACGTTCCTCTTCGAACTCCTCTGCTTCGCGGGCGATTACAGCCGCGCCGAAAAACACCTCAACCTGCTGGCCGACGCCAGCCCCGATGCCGGCATCGGCGCGCTGGTACTGCGTTCCGCGGTCAGCGCGGAGCGCAAGCGCCAGGCCTTCTTCGAGGCCAAGCAATACAAGGAAGCCGATCCCGTGAGCCGCGTGCGGCCGGGAAAGTTGAACGGCGAGCCATTCCGGACCATCGAGGATATCGACCCGCGCATCGGACCGCGCCTCGAAGTCTTCGTCGCCGGCGAGTACGTGTGGCTGCCCTTCGCCCACCTCGGCACCTTCAAAATGGAGCCGCCCCGCTTGCTGCGCGACCTCATCTGGTGCAGCGCCTTCGCCACCGCCGGGCCCGAACTGCGCGGCCAGGATTTCGGCGAAGTGCTGCTGCCCATCCTCTACCCCTTCTCCTCCCGGCATGCCAGCGACGATGTGAAGCTGGGCCGGCAGACCGACTGGGTCCTCGACGAGGTGGAGCCGCTCGAAATCCCCTACGGCCAGAAGATGCTGGTCCTCGACGGCGACCGGGCCGTGCCCTTCCTCGAAATCCGCTCGATCGAATTCGACGACACCGCCACGGCCGACGCCCAACCCGAATGAGGCCTCCGGATTATGCCCCTCCGAGACGATCTGCTGCAACCCATTGCGGGTGACAACCCGAGCGGCGTCAACCTCCGTTACGACCCGGTCACCGACAAAATCAAAGAAGCCCGCCGCGAGGATATCAACGCCCCGCAGGGCGAGTGGAAAACCTCGCTCAAGACGGCCGACTACCCGCAGGTCATCAAACTCGCCAGCGACGCCCTCGCCAAGAAAGGCAAGGACCTGCAAATCGC
>JAFDVU010000346.1 GCA_018268835.1 Acidobacteriota bacterium
TGCCCGATCGTGTACAACGCGCTGGAGGCGTTCAAGGAGGAGTTGGGGTTCAAGCGGTGAGGGGGCGGTGACCGGCACGTAAGGCGACGAGACGGCCAAGTGGTATGGGTGCAGACGCAGGTCGTGCAACGAAGTCAACGACTGACCGCCATCATCGAGCGTGAAGACGACGGCTTAGTCTCGTTGTGTCCGGAGTTCGGCATCGCCAGCCAAGGTGCGTCTATCGAAGAGGCGCGTGCGAACCTGGTCGAAGCACTGACGCTGTTTTTGGAGACAGCGGACGGGTCCGAGGTGAGCCGGAGGTTCACGGCGACGTGCTTGTGACGCAGGTCGAGGTTCCAGGTGGGTAGGCTTCGGGTTTTGTCCGGCCTGGAGATTTGCGAGATCCTTGCTCCACTTTTGGATAGGCTGCACGGTGCCGTCTCGCATGTCATCCACCGGTTTGGGGACTACAGGTCCTGGTGACCCGCCAATCTACGGGAATGCCATTCTTTGTCCAGAACCGCGACTCAATTTCCGGACCGCGCACGCGGCATCCCGGGTTCGCACAACGGACCTGGCCTTTTCAGTCGTTCATATTCGGCATTCGTCAGGCCGATACGCTTCCGTAGCGCCGCTTGGAGTCTGCTTAACGCGCGCTTCGCAATTCGCTCGCAGAAGACGGCACTCCAGACGTCGCCCGTTCTTCGGTCCACGGCATAATACTGGAAGTTCCCAACGTAGACTTCTTTTTGGCCCTGCCGAGCGCATGGCCGGCAGGGCAAGCTACCCATGTCAGCCATGAAGAAGTAGAACTCCTTGTACCCCAAGTCGCCGGATTTCTCTACCGCAAGTGGTCGCACCTTCAAGAACGCCGTCAGCAGATCATGAGCCTCTTCGTAAGTGACCTCGCGCGCTTCGGCGGAATCACTGCCCGATTCGTCAACTGTTCGACTAGCAGCCTCAGCGCGAGCGCCGATCGTTGTCGCCGACACCAAGAGCATGGTCGCGACCGCGAGTGAAGACCCAGTGGACGACATTCCGAGGTAATTCTAGCCCACTTCTCCGTAAGTGAGGTCAGCGCAGAATCCCCGCCTGGCTGTATAACTCAAGGTTCTTATCGAGGCGCAATACACAACCGTGCCGGCGAAGGTGCCGAAGCAGCCCCTCGCGCTTCATCCGACAACCACGAGTTCCTGTCCAGCGTCCGGCGGCAGCGAGCGTAAGGACTCCTCGCGGCGGTGTTCCAGAATTAGCGCGATGGCCTCCCGCAGATTCGCGAGGCACTCCTCACGAGAATCGCCCTGGCCATTGGCCCCGGGGACTTCGGCGCAGTAAGCGTTATACCATGGGCCATTTCGCTCCACAATCGCTGTGAACTCGTTGCGCATGATTAATTCTACCGCCGTCTGGAGCCGCGATCCCGTCACGGCCCACTCGCTGGCGCACCTGGATGGATAAACGCGCTTGCCGCAGATTGGGGTATTGAAGCATCAAAGGCTCATCATGACTGGGCGATGTTTCCGGCAAGGGCATGCTCGCGTCGCCGATGATGATGGGGCTGCACGCGCGCGTCCATGCGCTGCCGAGGATCCGGGGAACGCTGGGAGGTGAAAGAAGCGCGAGGAAAACGGGTGCCTCCCGACGCGCGGGCGGATATTTGCCAGCGATTCCGCACAAGGGGCGGGGCAACGGGTCGATCGCCTGGACCGGGCGTGTTATTGCCCGATCGTGTACAACGCGCTGGAGGCGTTCAAGGA
>JAFDVU010000347.1 GCA_018268835.1 Acidobacteriota bacterium
GCCGCCTGGTCCTGGATATCGGCATGGACCTCCACCGAGCGGATGCGGCAATCGGCGCGGATCGGCATGGGGCGCGGTTCCGGCAGGCGGGGCCAGCGCATGTCCATCACCACCACCTGCGCCAACGCGGGCAGCAGGCAGAAACCGGAGAGAAGCAGCAGTCGTCGAAGCATGTGACCTCCGACCGGGAAATCTCGCCAGCCTCGCATTCCTTTCACCGCGGGTGCTATCTTTTCCGGAAGAGCCCTTGGCAGGGAGGCATGCCGCCTGGGGCGGACCGGCCTGTTCCGGATTCCGCAACACGGTCATGCGGTGCTACCGGAAGAAGGCCGATGCGCATCGCCATCGTCAGCGATATCCACGGTAACGGGGCCGCTTTCGAAGCGGTACTGCGCGATCTGCGCGACGTCGCCCCCGATTTCGTCCTGCACGGCGGAGACCTGGCCGACGGCGGATCGTGCCCGGCGGAAGTCGTGGACCGCGTCCACGATCTCGGCTGGCCCGGCGTCCTCGGCAACACCGACGAGATGCTGGTGCGCCCGGATTCGCTCGACAAGTTCGCCGGTGCCCGTCCGGCGCTCGCGCCTTTGTTCGACGCCGTCCGCGAGATGGCGGCCTTCACGCGCGAGGCGCTCGGCGAAGCGCGTCTCCGGTGGCTGCGGGGCCAACCGCACGTCCATCTCGAGGACGCACTGGCACTAGTCCACGCCACCCCATCAAACCTGTGGCAAGCGCCCGAGCCCGAAGCCGCCGGGGCTGAACTGGAGTCGGCCTACGCCCTGCTGGGCCGCTCGTTGGTGGTCTACGGGCACATCCATCGCCCCCACATCCGCGAGATGGCCGGCTTCACCCTCGCCAACACGGGCAGCGCCGGACTCCCTCTCGACGGCGACCCCCGCGCATCCTACCTGCTAATCGAGAACGGGCGCCCTGCCATCCGCCGCGTGGAGTACGACGTCGAGAGCGAGATCGCCCGCTTACGCGACTCCCGCCTGCCGCACGCCGAGTGGGCCGCGCGCATGCTCGCCGCCGCGCGCGCCGAAATGCCGTGACACGCGCCGCGCAACGAGTGTGAAACCACACGCCGTAAACGCGAGGCGCCGGAGGGCCACTGCTATACTCGTGGGCATGAAGGGGCTTCTACTTGCACTCACGGTGACTACTATGGCTTTCGCGGCTTCCAGCATCTACGATTTCAACCTCAAGACCATCGACGGCGCCCCGGCGCCGCTCTCGGCTTACAAAGGGAAGGTGGTCCTGCTCGTCAACGTGGCCTCCAAATGCGGCTATACGCCCCAGTATGCGGGCCTGGAAAAGCTCTACGAGAAGTATAAGGATAAGGGCTTCGTCATCATCGGGATTCCGGCCAACAACTTCGGCGCACAGGAACCCGGCACCGACCAGGAGATCAAGACGTTCTGTACGCGCAATTACAGCGTCACTTTTCCGATGATGAGTAAGGTCAGCGTCAAGGGCACCGACATGACCCCGCTCTACCACTATCTGACGTCAAGCACCGGCGGCGACATCAAGTGGAATTTCACAAAGTTTCTCATTGATAAGAATGGGAATATCGCCTCCCGCTTCGAAAGCGCCGTCACTCCCGAATCTGCGGATATCGCGCACGCCATCGAGCAGGCGCTGGCCCGTTAGCGGGATTCTCCCTACAGAGAATTTTGTATTTTCGCTGATCTAACCGCCCGTTTCAAACGTCTATAG
>JAFDVU010000348.1 GCA_018268835.1 Acidobacteriota bacterium
CTCCCGCGATCCCAGCGCCTGGTAGGCCCGCGCGAGCTGATAGTACAAGCTGCCGTCGTCGTCCAGTGTCAGCGCCTTCTCGAGCAGCGGCACCGCTTCGGCGTGCTTGCCCATCCGCGAGAGAGCCAGACCCAGCGAGGCGTCCGCCGCCAGCATCCGCGGATCGCCGCGCAGCGCGGTCCTCAGGTAGGGCACGGCCTTCTCGGGATCCTCCAGCCGCACCAGGCTGTCGCCGGCGATGAAGTTCAACTCCGGGGCATCCGGTGCGCTCTTCAACAGGTCCTGTACTTCGGCCAGCGCCGCGCGATAGTCCTGCGCCATGAAGTAGCTCGCCGCCAGTTCCTGCCGGATCCGCGGATTCCCCGGCATCAGTTCCAGCGCCGCCCTCCACTCCTTCACCGACTCCAGGTGCTGCCCCTGCCCGCGCGCGATCTCCGCGCGAAGCTGATGCATCTCCACCGAAGGCGGCAGTTGCCCAAGCCGGAACAGCGCCTGCATCGCCAGCTCATTGGCCGCTTTCACGCGCCAGTAGAGCGCTTCGGGTGTCGGCGCGCGCAGCGGCTGCGTCACGATCTGAAGGTCGTGTCCGCCAATGAACTGGCACTCGAAGGGATGTGCCTGGCAATCGGCCGGCGGAAGCGCGCTCTCCTTCGCATCCTCCTCCGCGGCCCAATCGCCATGTCCGGTCTTGCGGTACACGTCGGCCAGCGCCGCGTGAATCCCGTGGAGTTGCGGCAGTTGTTTCGCCGCCTCGCTGTAGAAGAAGAATCCGCTGCGATACTGCCGCCGCTGCACCCTCGTATCGGCCACCAGCGCCGACACGTACGGCGACGTCGGGTTGGCGCGCTGCAATTGGTCGAACGCCTCGCCCGCAATCGCCTGGTAGGACATGCCCAGTCCGTACCACACGCGCGGATCGTTCGCCGCCGTGTCGGACAGCTTGCGGTATTCCGCCTCGGCTTCGAGCGGACGTTTCGCCTCCAGCAGCGCGTTGGCCAGCATGCCGTGAGTCTCCAGGTCGGGTTTGATGGCGAGCGCTTTGCGCAGCGGTGCAATGGCTTCCGCCGGACGGTCCATCGCCATCTTCGCGGATGCCAGCGTGATCAACGCGGGAAGCGCATCCGGTTTCAGTTTGAGAACCTGCTCGAGCGTGGCCGCGGCCTCCCGCTCGTGCCCGCCCATGTGCTGCGCCAGGCCCAGGTTCAGCAACAGCCCCGGATTGCCGGGGAGGGCTTTCACCAGTTCCGTGTAAATGGCGGCGGCCCGGTCGAATTGTCCCGCCTGCATCAACTGGTGGGCCTGCGCGGACTTCGCCGCCAGGGCGTCCTGCTGCGCCACGGCGGGCGCGGCCAGACACACAAAAAGGGCGTACAGCCAAGCCGCACGCCCTTTGGTTTGAATCACTCTAATTGTTTATCCTACCACTCCATGCGCAGTCCGAAACGGATGTTGCGTTC
>JAFDVU010000349.1 GCA_018268835.1 Acidobacteriota bacterium
GGCCGCGTCATCGACGTGAAGGCCATCAACGACCTGGCCACCATGCCCGCCAAGGAAGAGATTTTTGCGAAGCTGCTCTTCCTCATCAACGCTCCGGCGCAGCGGCTGGTCACGGCGATGAACGCGGTTGGCCGTAATCTGGCGGTGGTGGTCGATCAGGGTGTGAAAGAGAACAAGTTCCAGGGCTGATCCGTTCGCGGGGCGGTCCAAAGCAAACGATTTTTTGAATACACAGGAGTTTAGAAAGAACATGGCGGATATCAACGCAATTGCGGATCAGATTCAGGGCTTGACGCTGCTTGAGGCCTCTCAGTTGGTCAAGTTGCTCGAAGAGAAGTTGGGTGTGTCGGCGGCGGCTGCAGCCCCGGTGGCCGTAGCGGCCGGTGCGGGCGCGGCGGCGGCTCCGGCGGTTGAAGAGAAGACCGAGTTCACCGTGGTGCTGACCGGCGCCGGCGCCAACAAGATCAACGTGATCAAGGCCGTGCGCGAAGTCACCAGCCTGGGTCTGAAGGAAGCCAAGGATCTCGTCGATGGCGCGCCGAAGCCGGTAAAGGAAGGCGTGAGCAAGGACGAAGCCGAGGCCATCAAGAAGAAGTTCACCGACGCCGGCGCGACCGTCGAGGTGAAGTAGTGTTCGGGGCCGGGCTCTCCGCCCGGCAAACCGGCCTCCCTGCCCGGAAGCGCCGCGCGATCGTGCCTTTGAGTCCCGAGGCAGGCCGATGCGCGGGGGCGGCTTGCCGCCCGGCGACGGGCTACGTGGAGGCCGAAGTGTTTTTGTCGTTTGACGAGGGGCGCAACCCCTGTTAGACTGTGTAGTTGGGCCGTCGATTCAGCGGATTCGATCCCAATTGGTGACTGTGACTCCCGAATCCTGGAACTTCAATTGCAGTCCAGGCAAGACTGCGCAGAGGGGATCTCTGCGTATTCATTTGCCCGCCCGCATACAGGATTCGTGCGCCTTTTCTCTCACACCAGCTCGACCTCTTTTTTTGCGCACTAGCTCGTCCGCCTTTGCCCCGCCGGCCGGCATCACCGGCGGATGCGCAAGTGACCCGGTTCCAGCAAAACGATCCCTGCCACTGTTTCCATCGGCGCTCCGCGCGGTGTCACCGCCCGGGGCGCAGTCGACTTTGTACTGGTAACGCCAGTTTCTTGGCTTTGTCTCTTCGGCCGTCAGGAGTATAAGAATGGAATCTCAACATAACGGCGCCGCTCCGGAAAGAGTTGATTTCTCAAAAATCAAGACCTCGATTCCGATCCCGAATCTGATCGAGGTACAGAAGAACTCGTACGAGCGGTTCCTGCAGATGGACCTCCTCCCCAATGAGCGCGAGGACATCGGTCTGCAGACCGTCTTCAAAAGCGTTTTCCCGATCAGCGATTTTCGTGGCGTGAGCGATCTCGAGTTCGTCGATTACTCGATCGGCAACTGGGAGTGCAA
>JAFDVU010000034.1 GCA_018268835.1 Acidobacteriota bacterium
GAAGCGCAGCGGCTCGTTGGGGATGCCGCGCAATTCGGCGGTCACGGTGTGGGTAGCGAGCGCGGTTTGTACGTACATCGCGCCCGGCTTGGACGGCGCCGCCGCGGTAATGCTGCCGCCCGTCAGGAACAGGTAGCCGATGGCGCCGCTCACCTGGTCCGGCTTGACGATGGTGAGCCAGTGCTTCCACACCGTGGGGGTTACTTCCGCCGGCGTGCGCCAGGTCTGCGACGTGAGATCGATGACATAGGTGGTGTAGCCCTGTCCCGGGACGGTGCGGACGAGTTCGTACTTGTACGTCGCGTCGGGCTTATGGACGTAGCGGTCGAGCGCGGTTTCGGCGGCGGAGAGCGGGAGTGCCGCGGCGATGGCGAGCGCTGCGGCGACAAGGCGTAGGCGGACGGGCGTGGGACGGAGCATCACTCGCTTAATGTACCCGAAAACGCGGCTGATGCGCGCTTCCTCGCGCCCTGGATCTGGTATCATTGAAGTTTATGGCACTGGTTCTCGTCGCACGGCACCATCACCACCACCATGCCCACGCGCGACGGGTCCTGTCCTAAACACTCCGCATTCGAAACTGGAAAGGACGCCCGCCGCGAGGGATCACCCGAGCCTGGCGGGCTTTTTTATTGCTGAAGCGATGAATCTCGATTTCGCCAAATCCGACGGACTGGTCACGGCGGTGATTCAGGACCACCTTAGCGGCCGCGTCCTCATGGTGGGCTACATGAACGAAGAGGCCTTCCAAAAGACCGTGGAGACGGGCTTCGCCACCTTCTATAGCCGCTCGCGCAGGAAGCTCTGGCTCAAGGGGGAAAGCTCCGGGCACCGCCTGGTGGTCAAGGAGATCTCCACCGATTGCGACCTCGACGCCGTGCTTGTCAAGGTGGAGGCGATTGGACCGGGCGTGTGCCACGAAGGCTACGAGAGTTGCTTCTTCCGCCGCCTGGAAGACGGCCGGTGGCAGGTTTCCGAAGCGCGCACCTACGATCCCAACGCGGTCTACGGAGGCAAACAGTGAAACTCAAGCTCGGCATTCCCAAGGGTAGCCTGGAGAACGCGACCATCGATCTGTTCCGCCGCGCCGGTTTTCAGATCACCACCAGCAGCCGCTCGTATTTTCCCGGCATCGACGATCCCGAGATCGAATGCATGCTGATCCGCGCGCAGGAGATGGCGCGTTACGTGGAGGACGGCATCCTGGATGCCGGACTGACCGGACGCGACTGGATCGAGGAAAACGAAGCCTCGATCGTGGCTGTGGCGGACCTGATCTACGCCAAGCAGAGCTTCGGCAAGGTGCGCTGGGTGCTGGCGGTGCCGGAGGCGTCCAACTTCCGCACCGTGCACGATCTGGAGGGCCGGATCATCGCGACCGAACTGGTGGCGACGACCAGGCGATATCTCGCTAAGCACGGTGTGAACGCGAAGGTGGAGTTCAGTTGGGGCGCGACCGAAGTCAAGCCGCCGGTGCTGGCCGACGCCATCGTGGAAGTCACCGAGACCGGATCCAGCCTGCGCGCCAACAAGCTCAAGATCATCGACACGGTGCTCGAATCCAACACACAGTTGATCGCCAACCACCAGGCGTGGGGCGATCCGGAGAAGCGCCGCAAGCTGGAAGACATCCGTATGCTGCTTGAAGGCGCCATCAACGCGCTCGGCAAGGTGGGGCTCATGCTCAACGTGCACAAGAGCCAGTTGGAGGCCGTGCTGAATGTGCTGCCGGCGCTCAAGCGTCCGACGATTTCACATCTGAGCGACGAAGAGTGGCTGGCGGTGAATACGATTCTCGATGAGTCCACCGTGCGGGACATCATCCCCAGGCTGAAGCAGGCGGGCGGCCAGGGCATTGTGGAATACCCGCTGAATAAGATCGTCCTGTGATCCGAATCCTGGCAAGTAAAGACGTGGGCCGCCTGCTGGCGCGCAAGGCCGCGCGGCTGAGCGAAGCCGAAGCCACCGTGCGCCCCATTCTGGATGCGGTGCGCGCGCGCGGCGATCGCGCGCTGATGGAGTACGCCCGGCAGTTCGACGGGCTGGAGCGCAAGAGCGTGCGGGTGCCTGAAAAGGAACTCGCCGCCGCGCGGGTGAGCGATGGGTTCCGCGCCGCGGTGGAGACCGCCGCCGCCAACATCCGCGCCTACGCCGCGCGGCAGATGCCGAAGGAGTGGAGCGCGCAGATCCGCCCCGGGATTACGCTCGGCCAGATCGTGCGGCCGCTCGATACCGTGGCCGCATATATTCCGGCGGGACGCTATCCGTTGCCCTCCACCGTGATGATGACGGTGATCCCGGCGCAGGTGGCTGGTGTGCCCAATGTGTGCGTGGCTTCGCCGCGCGCCGTGCCCGAGGTCTTCGCCACCGCGCACCTGCTGGGCGTGAAGAACGTGTTCCAGATGGGCGGCGCGCAGGCCATCGCGGCGTTTGCGTTCGGCACGAAAACGGTGCCGCGGGCGGACCGGATCGTGGGTCCGGGCAATATTTATGTCGCCGCGGCGAAGAAGTTGCTGGCGGGCGAGGTGGGGATCGACTTCATCGCCGGCCCGACCGAGATCCTGATCATCGCGAACGACTCTGATCCGCGCCATCTCGCGGCGGACATGCTGGCGCAGGCGGAACACGATCTGGATGCGTCGGCGATCCTGTTGACGCCGTCGAAGCGGCTGGCATCCGCGGTGGCGAAGGAACTGGAACGGCAGCTTGCGGTGCTCCCGACCGCGCGAGTCGCGGCGAAATCGATCGCGAAGAATTCGGCCATCGTGCTGGTGCGCTCGCTCGAGGAGGCGGTGGAGATTTCGAACCGCTTCGCGCCGGAGCACCTGAGCATCCCCGATGCGTCCCTGCTCGACCGCGTACGGCACGCGGGCAGCGTCTTCGTGGGGCCGTTCAGTCCGGAAGCGGCGGGCGATTACGCCTCCGGACCGAATCACGTGCTGCCCACGAGCGGCGCGGCGCGTCAGAGGGGCGGACTCTCGGTGATGGATTACGTGAAGCTGATTTCCGTGCAGGAGCTTTCGGCCGCGGCGTTGGGGAAACTGGCTCCCGCGATCGCGACGCTGGCGCGCGCCGAGGGTCTGGAGGCTCACGCGCGCAGCGTGGAAGTGCGCGTCGGGCGGCCCGCCGCGGGGAGGCGCGCATGACCAGGCTGCCCAAAGGCGCGATCCGGCCGCGGCCGGCAGTGGTGGCGATGGCGCCTTATCATCCGCCGACGGCGGGGCGCGCCGGCAAACTGCGGCTCGATTTCAACGAGAACACCGTGGGCTGTTCGCCGCGCGTGATCGAAGCCTTGACGCGGCAGGTGAACGCGGCCGATCTCGCGGTGTATCCCGAGTATGGCGACGCGCGCGCCGCCGTGGCACGCCATTTTCAGGTGACGCCGGAGCACTTCGTGTTCACCAACGGCACCGATGAAGCCATCCAGGTGTTCGTCAACACCTACGTGGACGACGGGCAGGAGGTGATCGTGCTGCGTCCCGCGTACGCCATGTATCGCTTCTATGCGGAGGTGGCCGGAGCGAAGATTGTGGACATCCCGTACCCGCAGCCGGAACTGGAGTTCCCGCTGCAAGCCGTGCTGGACGCGATCACGCCGGAGACACGGGCGATCCTGATCTCGAATCCGAACAATCCGACCGGCACCGGGATCTCGCTGAACGCGATCGAGCGCATCCTGTCGCGCGCGAAGAAGGCGGCGGTGCTGATCGACGAGGCCTACTACGAATTCAGCGGCGTGACCGCGCTCGGCGAGATCGATCGCGTGCCGAACCTCTTCGTCTCGCGCACGTTTTCCAAGGTCTTCGGCATGGCCGGACTGCGGCTGGGCTGCCTCTTCAGCCATCCGGCGAACATCGAGTATCTGCACAAGGCGCAATCGCCCTACAGCGTGAACTCGCTGGCCGTGCTGGCGGCGCGGGCCGCCGTGGAAGACACGGACTACATCCGGAATTATGTAACTGAGGTGCTGGCCGCGCGCGAGATGCTCTGCGTGGGGTTGGAGCAGCTCGGGATCACCTACGTTCCGAGTTCGGCGAACTTCGTCCTGGGGCGCTTCGGCAATCGCGCCATCGAAGTGCGCGACCGGCTACGCGACCAGGCCATCCTGGTCCGCGACCGCAGTTATGAAGCCGCCGGCTGCGTGCGGATCACGGTGGGCACGCGCGAACAGACGCGGCGCCTGCTGGCCGCTCTCGAGGAGATCTGGAATTCATGAGCAAGCCGCTGCTGGTATTCGATATGGATGGCGTGCTGGTGGACGTCACCGAAAGCTACCGCGAGACCATCGCGCGCACCGTGGAGCACTTCACGGGCGCCCGTCCCACCAACGAGCAGATTCAGGAACTGAAGAACCAGGGCGGATTCAACGACGATTGGATTCTCTCGCACCATATGGTGAGGGCGGCGGGCCGCGAGGTCGAGTTCGAAACCGTCAAGGCGCATTTCCAGGCGCTGTTCATGGGCGCGGACGGCGAAGAGGGCCTCATCATGCGCGAGCAATGGGTGGCTCAACCCGGACTCTTCGAACGCCTCGGCGAGCAGTACCGCTTCGCCGTTTTCACCGGGCGGCCGCAGGCCGAGGCGCGGCTCACCCTGAACCGCTTTGCCCCGGAACTCACGTTCGAGCCGGTGATCGGGATGTACGACGTGGCGAACCACAAGCCAGCGCCCGACGGGCTGATCGCGGCGGGAGAGGCGGCGTTCTACATCGGCGATTCCGTTGACGACGCGCGCAGCGCGCGTGCGGCGAAGGTGCCGTTCATCGGCATTGCGGCGCCGTCCAACCCGCGTTATATCGATCTGATCTTTCTGTTTCACGAGATCGGCGCGTACGCGATCATCGACGACATCAACTACCTGGAAGAGGTCCTGCCCTCATGAGAAGCGCGAAACTCGAGCGCAACACGAAGGAGACCCGCATCCGCGGGGCGATCAAAATCGAAGGCCGCGGGCGCTACGATATCCGCACCGGAATCCGGTTCTTCGATCACATGTTGGAGCTGTTCACCAGGCATGGCGGCTTCGATCTCATGCTGCACGCCGACGGCGACCTGGACGTGGACCAGCACCATACGGTGGAAGACGTGGGGATCGTGCTCGGGCAGTTGTTCGCGCAGGCCCTGGGCGACCGCAAGGGGATCAATCGCGCGGGCTACTTCGTGCTGCCCATGGACGAGACGCTGGCGGTAGTCGCGGTGGACCTGGGCGGACGTCCCGCGCTGGTGTACAAGGACCTGGTCAAGGTCCGGCTGGTGGGCGATTTGCAGACGGAACTGGTCGAGGACTTCTTCGGCGGCTTCGTCAATCACGCCGGCGCCAACCTTCACGCGAAGGTGCTGTACGGCCGCTCGAACCACCACAAGATCGAAGCCGTGTTCAAGTGTTTCGCGCGCGCGATGAAGTACGCCTGCTCCCGGGATGCGCGGTTGAAGGACCAGTTGCCGTCCACCAAGGGCCTGTTATGATCGCGATCTTCGATTACGGAGCGGGCAACCTGCGCAGCGTGCAGAACACGTTGGACGAGATCGGCTGCCCGTACACCCTGGTGCGCGACGCGGCCGGACTGCGCGCGGCGGGGCGGATCGTGCTCCCCGGCGTGGGGCACTTCGGCCAGATGATCCGCGCGCTGGACGAGTTGGGCGTGCGCGAAACGCTGGTGGAGCGGATCCGCGCGGGCGTGCCGTTCCTCGGCATCTGCCTCGGGATGCAAGCCCTGTTTGAGACCAGCGAAGAAGCTCCCGAAGTGCGCGGACTCGGCATCTTCCCGGGCGCCGTGGTACGTTTCGACGCCGATGCGCGCGTTCCCCACATGGGCTGGAACGAACTCGTACCGCGGCCGGATTCGAAGCTGATCCGCGACCTGCCCGCGCGGCCGTTCGTGTACTTCGCGCACTCCTACTACGTGCCGCGGAACCCGATGGCCAGCGCGACGTGCACGTACGGGCCCACCTTTACCGCGGCGCTGGAATCGGCGAACATTTGCGGCGTGCAGTTTCACCCCGAAAAATCAGGCGTCGTGGGGCTCGCCATCGTGCGCAATTTCCTGGAGGGCGCGTGTTAGCCAAACGCATCATCCCCTGTCTCGACGTCACCGGCGGGCGCGTCGTCAAGGGCGTCAATTTCGTCAACCTGCGCGATGCGGGCGATCCCGTGGAACTTGCCGGCCGCTACAACCGCGATGGCGCGGACGAACTGGTGTTCCTGGATATCACCGCATCCAGCGACGCCCGCGAAATCATGGCGGGAGTGGTGGCGCGCACCGCGCGCAAGGTCTTTATCCCCTTGGCCGTGGGCGGAGGCATTCGCAGCGTGGCCGACGCGCGCCGCATCCTGCTTTCGGGCGCGGACAAGGTGAGCGTGAACACCGCGGCGGTGCGGCGTCCGGAACTGATCACGGAACTCTCGCGCGAGTTCGGAGCGCAGGCCGTCGTCCTGGCGATCGACGCGCGGCGGCGCGCTCCCGGTGAGTGGAATGTCGTTACGCGCGGCGGGCGCGACGATGAAGGGATCGACGCGGTCGAGTGGGCGGCGCGCGGGGAAGCGCTCGGCGCCGGCGAGATCCTGCTGACCTCGATGGACACCGACGGTGTGCAGGACGGCTTCGATTGCGCGCTGACCGGCGCGGTCTCCCGCGCGACGCGAATCCCGGTGATCGCCAGCGGCGGGGCAGGGAAGCCCGAGCACTTCGTGCGCGTCCTTACCGACGGTTGCGCGGACGCGGCGCTGGCCGCCAGTATCTTTCACTACGGAACCTACACGGTGAATCAACTCAAGGAAGAGCTTGCTAAACGCGGCATCCCGGTGCGGGTGGCGGCATGATCGTACCCTGCATCGATCTCATGGATGGCAAGGTCGTCCAACTGGTTCAGGGGCGCGAGAAGGCGCTCGAAGTGGAGAGCCCGGATGAGATGATCGCGAAGTTCGCGGCGTTCCCGGAGATCCAGGTGATCGACCTTGACGCCGCGCTCGGACGCGGATCGAACGATGGCCTGGTGCGGCACATCGCCGCGCGCGCGGCGACGCGCGTGGGCGGGGGCGTGCGCGGTGTGGATCGCGCGCGGGCGCTGGTGGAGCAGGGCGCGCGCAAGGTGATCGTCGGCACCAGCGCGTTCACCAGGACCGGCATCAATGAGCCGCTGCTCGCGGCGCTGGTCGAGGCGGTGGGGCGCGAGCGCCTCGTAATCGCGCTCGATTCCAAGGGCGGGCGCATCGTCATCAAGGGCTGGCAGGAGGCGACCGCGTTCACCGCCGAGGAGATGCTGCGGTCGCTGGAACCGTATTGCTCCGGCTTCCTCTGCACGTACGTGGACAAGGAAGGCATGATGCAGGGTACGGACCTCGAATGGTTCCGCCGCCTGCGCGCGGCCACGGCGCACGAAATCACCGCCGCCGGCGGCATCACGACCATGGAAGACGTGCGCGCGCTGCTGGCGATGAACGTTCGCGCGGCCCTGGGAATGGCGATCTATACGGGGCGGTTGTCGCTGGCGGAACTGGCGAAGCTAATATAGCGGTACCGTCGGCATCCGTACGCTTTGGCGATGACGGCACGGCGATCCACGGTTTCGCCGGTGAGGATGCACTTGCCGGGACCGTCGTATTCGTCCACCAGCGGGATGTAGTGGTAGCGTCGGCCTCCGGCCGACCTTTGGATCGAACCGGAATCTTCGCCGGCACACCCCAAACGCACGGGTTTTCGACTCCTGCAAAAGCCGTTCGGAGCCGCCTGCGAAATTGGCATCATTCCGGCCTGGCGAGTCCATCGCGCCTGGCGCGAATGCGGGCCGGAGGGCCTGCGCAACTCAATACGCTTTGGCGATGACGGCGCGGTGATCCACGGTTTCGCCGGTGATGATGCACTTGCCGGGACCGTCGTATTCGTCCACCAGCGGGATGTTGCGCACCGTGGCCTTGAACTCCTTGAGCACGGCGTCGCAATCGGGATCGTCCTTGATGTGCGCCATCACGAACTTGCCTCCGCCCTTTTCGGCGGTCGCGTCCTTGAGGATGGACTGCACCTCTTCGAGCGAATTGGCGAGCACGGTGTTGGCCTTGAGGCGGTCCTTGGCGCGAGCGAAGAGCGACGTCTGCGTGTCCTCGAGCGCGGCGGCGAGCTTTTCCTTCACCACCGACTGCTCCACTGGTTCCTTGGCCCCGGTATCGCGCCGCTTGAGCACGATCTTGCCGCTGGCGAGATCGCGCGGACCCAGTTCCAGCACCACCGGCACGCCGCGGCGCTCCCAGTGGAAGAACTTTGCGCCCGGCGTCTGCCCTTCGCGATCGTCCACCTTCGCGCCGACCTCCGCCGCGATGCGGTGCGCCGCTTCGAGCACGGCGGACTTTTCCTCGTCCTTGCGATAGATCGGCACCAGCACGGATTTCACCGGCGCCAGGCGCGGCGGCAGCACCAGGCCCTTATCGTCGGAGTGAGTCATGATCAGCCCGCCGATGAGGCGCGTGCTCACGCCCCAACTGGTCTGCCAGACGTAATCGAGCTGCCCTTCCTTGTTCTGGAACTGCACGTCGAAGGCCTTGCCGAAGTTCTGGCCGAGGTCGTGGCTGGTGCCCGCCTGCAGCGCCAGGCCGTTCTGCATCATGGCTTCGATCGAGTAGCTCTTGAGCGCTCCGGCGAACTTCTCCGCGCGCGTTTTGACGCCCTTGATCACCGGCATCGCCATCACGCTTTCGGCGACCTCGGCGTAGATATCGAGGATGCGCAGCACTTCTTCGAGCGCCTCTTCGTGCGTGGAGTGCGCGGTGTGGCCTTCCTGCCAGAGAAATTCCGTGGTGCGCAGGAACATGCGGGTGCGCAGTTCCCAGCGCACGACGTTGGCCCACTGATTGACCAGCACCGGCAAATCGCGCCAGCTCTGGATCCACTTCGCGAAAAAGTGACCGATGATGGTCTCCGACGTGGGCCGGATCACGTACGGCTCTTCTAGTTCCTTGCCGCCGGCGATCGTGACCACCGCCAGTTCCGGGGAGAAGCCCTCTACGTGCTCGGCCTCCTTCTTCAGGAAGCTCTGCGGGATCAGCAGCGGGAAGTAGACGTTCTGGTGGTTCGTGCGCTTGAAGCGGTCGTCGAACTCGCGCTGCATCACCTCCCAGACCGCGTAGCCGTTGGCCTTGATGACCATGCAGCCCTTGACGATCTCGGCGGGCTCCGCCATGTCGCCTTGCAGAACGACGTCTTGATACCAGGTGGCAAAGTCCTGGCTTCGTGCCGTAATCGGAGATTCAGCCATATGTCGGGTGAATCTCCAGCTTACGACACTTGGCGGCAGGCGCGCTCTCTCCAGGGAACCTTGGTCAAGGTTTCCTGAATCCATGACGCGCGGCGTCTCGGCGTGAGCGCCCTGCCGCGCGGTTAGCGCTCAGAATCGGAAGCGGATCGCGGTCTGCACCACGCGCGGATCGCCGGCGCTGGAAATGGTTCCGAAGTCGGAGTTCGGATACGTGGACGCCGGGTTGCCGAAGTTCACCGTGTTGAACGCGTTGAACGTCTCCAGCCGCAGATCGATCTGCGTGCTGTCGCTGGGCTTGAACTGCTTGGCCAGGCTGATCGACGTGCTAAACAGCTTCGGCCCCCAGGCGACGTTGCGCGCCGCGTTACCCGGCGTGTTGATCGGCTGCACGGCGAACGCGCTCATGCTGAGGAAGTGCAGGCGGTCCGTCTTGGGATCGATGCCGGTGTTCGGCGTGGCCACCAGGTTCGGACGCAGCGCGCCGCCGTTGCGGTTGAAGAAACGGTAGCTCTGTCCGGTGGCGGGATTCGTGGCCGTGCCGTTGAGGCTCACGTTCACCGGCAGTCCGGTGCGCCCGGTGACGATTCCCGAAATCTGCCAGCCGCCCGCGATGCCGTCGAGCACTCGGTTCCAACCACTGCCGAAACGATGGCCGCGGCCGATAGGCAGCGCATAAATCGTGGACGCCGTCACGCGATGCCGCGCGGTTTGCGATTGCGGTCCGCGGTCGCCGCGGAAGTTGTCCAGGTACTGCGGAGAGGAGTTGGCGCCCCACGCGCCGGCTTCGTCGATCGCACTCGCCCACGTGTAGGAGATCAGTCCGTACAAGCCGTGCGACAGATGTTTTTCGAACTTGAGTTGCAGCGCGTTGTACCAGCTTTCGGCGCGGGTCGCGCCCATGGTGATCTGCGACCACTGCGGATACGGGCGGTTGGCCGCGATACTGCCGTCCACGCCGAACGGCGTCTGGTTCAGCGAGTATTCCGCGAACAGGTTCTGCCCGCGGTTGCCCACGTAGGCCGCTTCGAAGGTGGATTGCGAGGGCAGCAGGTACTGTAGCGCGAGGTTGAACTGCTGAATCAGCGCGGCGTGGTAGTTCTTCTCCCGCGCGCGCAGCGAAACGATCGTGGTGTTGTAGTTGTTGAAGATCCCCGGGGGAATCGGGTCGGAGAGCAGGAACGGCGCCGGTCCCGTGCCCTGCCGCACGATCGTCACTGGCGTGAGTTGCGGCGGGTTGAGCGGCAGGCTCACGTCCGATCCGCTCATGTCTTCCCCGGAGTAGAAGATGCCGTAGCCGCCGCGCGCCACCAGTTTGCCGGGGAGGATCTGCCAGGCCAGGCCGATGCGCGGCGCCCAGTCGCGCTTGTCGGGATTCACCAGGTAGTCCGTGGGGTTCGACGCCTTGACGAGTTGCCCGGTGCCGGGATCGAAGTTGATGTTCATGTTGGGACGCGCGCCGTAGTAGGGTGTCTCGTACTCGTAGCGCAGCCCCAGGTTCAGCGTGAAGTTGCGCGCGATCTTCCAATCGTCCTGCACGAAGCCCGCCCAGGCGTTCTGCAACTGCTCGACCACCGCCTGCGTGTTGGCGTCGAACTGGTAGACCTGTCCGAGCAGCAGGTCGGCCATCGATTCGGTGGTGTAGTTGCCGTTGAATGTGTAGGCCGGGATGGTGCGCGCCGAGTCCAGGAACGAATCGTTCTTGCGCCGCGTCTCGACGCCCGCGCGCAGCGAGTGCGCGCCACGCACGAAGCTGACGTTGTCGATGAACTGGAATAGGTCGGGCTTCTGATACTGCGGTCGGAAGTTGCGCACCCCGATCGATTGATAGCTGGAGACGTTCATCAGCGGGATGCCGCCGGTCTGCGCGCTCTCGGCCGGGATTCCCTGGAACCCGAACTGCGTGGCCGAGGTCAGGTCCGCCGAAGCCTGCTGGAACGTGGCGTACGTGCGGGTGAAGCCGAAGCGAAGGAAATTGATCACGCTCGGGCGGATGGTGCGGGTCCAGGTGGCGCCTATGTTGTGATTCGTGTTGAACTGCGCGCCTTGGCTGCAACTGCCGCAATCGGCCAGGCCCGGAATCGGGCTGTCGCGGAAGATGTCCTGGCGCAGGTAACTCCACCGCGCGCTGAAGACGTCCTTCTCGCTCAGGTTGTAGTCGGCCCTGATGTCGCCCTTGTGGCTGTGCTCGGTGCCATTGGCCTGCATGCCGTAGTTCTGAATCGTCTGCCCGCTGGAGGCGACCACGCCCGCCAGGTTCGGCGCCGGGAACAGATCCAGCACCTTCTTGCCCAGCGTGTCGAACCGGTTGGCCGGGATGGTGCGGTTCGGGAACACGCCGCCGGAAGGATCGTTGATGTTCTTGTAGAAGACGCCGTTGTGTTCGGCCGCGGTCGGCACCGTGTAGAGGAACTGATCGGCGAAGTCCTGCAGGAAGCCCTCGTAATCCACGAAGTAGAACAGCTTGTTCTTGCGGATGGGGCCGCCGAAGGTGCCGCCGAACTGATTCCAGTTCAGCACCGGCCTGCCGGCGCCGATCAGGTTCGCGCTCCAGGGTGTGGCCGCGAGTTCGCGGTTTCGATTGTAATACCAGCCCGAGCCGTGCATCTGGTTGCTGCCGGACTTGAGCACCACGTTGACCACCGCGCCCGCCGAACGGCCGAATTCCGCCGAGTAGCTGTTGGTCTGCACCTTGAATTCGCCGATGGCGTCGGGCGAAGGCTGCACCACCTGCGCCGAGAGCGACTGCGCGTTCGTCGTCCCCTGGTTGTTGTCCACGCCGTCGATGGTGAAGTTATTCTGCGTCTGATAATTGCCGTTGGCGACGAACCATCCCGTGCCGCGCGTGGTGGTGGGCAGCGTGCTGTCCGTCGCGCCCGGCACCAGTAGCGCGAGTTCCGTGTAGCGGCGGCCGGCCAGCGGCAGTTCCCTGGCGACATCGCCGCTCACCACCTGCCCGAGCGAACCCTCTTCGGACTGCACGATCTCCGCCGCCGCGCTCACTTCCACCGCGGACGTCACCCCGGCCACCTGCAGCGCAACCCGGACCAGTTTGTGCTCGTCCACGTTCACCGTAAGATCGCTGACCCGCGTCTGCTGGAACCCGGGCTTGCTCACCTCCACGCTGTATCCGCCCGGAATCACGGGCGTGAATGTGGCATATCCGTCCGATGCCGAGGTCCTCATCGTCTGCACGCCGGTGGCGGTGTTCGCCAGGACGACCCGCGCATCGGCGACACCGAGACCCGAGGCGTCGATGACCAGTACGCGAACGGCGCCCGCATCGGTTTGCGCGGCCATCGGCGCGGCAAGGCAGACGAGTAGTGCGATGTGTGTGAGCTTCTTCAAGGCTTCCTCCGTGAAGGGAAGTATAGCCAACGGTCTTGACAGCCTGATGACAGCCTACGGGCGCGGCGCCATGACCAGCGCGGCCGCGCCGGCGATGCCGGAACCGTCCGCAATCTGCGCCCGCAGGAGCGGAACCTCGCGGCCCAGCAGCACGCGCGACCGGTCCCAGACGTCCTGCTCCAGCGGTTCGAAGAGGTCGCGGCCGGCGTCGGCCACGTATCCGCCCAGGATCACGGCTTCCGGATCGAAGATGTGAATCAAGCCCGCGATGGCCGCTCCCAGCCGGCGCGTGGCGCGGTCCACCACCGCGCCAGCTACCGCATCGCCTTCGCCGGCCGCGCCGAGCACGGTGCGGTACGTCGCCAGTTGCGGTTGCTCGCGGAAGAGACGGGTGAGCACGGAATCGCAGCCGCGATGCACCGCCGCCCACGCCTCGCTTTCGATCGCCTGCGCCGAGAACACGGTCTGCAGGCAGCCCCGGTTGCCGCAGGCGCAGATGGCGCCGTCCGGTTCCACCGTGATGTGGCCCAGCATCCCGGCCATGCCTCGGCTGCCGCGCATCAATTTGCCGTCGATGAGCGCCGCGCCGCCGACCGTGCTGCTCAGATTCAGCATCACCACGTCGCGCAGATCGCGCGCCGCGCCCCATACAACTTCCCCGGACAGGGCCGCGCGGGCGTCGTTGTCCGCGAACACCGGCACGTCCGCCGGCAGTGGCAGAACCTCGCTGATGCGCAGTCCCTGCAAGTAGTGGAGCGTCCCGGGCAGTTGTTCGACCATGGTCGATTCAGGGTCAATCACGCCCTTGCACCCGACCCCGGCGCCGGCCGGCATCCCGCTGGTTTCCACCAGCCATCGGATCACCTCGCGGAGCGAGGCTACGAAGGTGTCCAGATCCGCCGGCGTCTGAATCGTGCGCGATGCGAGCGTCGCGCCCTCTCCGTCCACCATGCCGGCGCGCAATTGGTTTCCGCCGATGTCGATTCCCAGGATCACCATGTCGTCTTCCTAAACTCCGCTGAACCGCCAGCCTGCGTCGATGGTTACCACCTCGCCGGTAATCGCCCGCGTCTCCGATCCCAGCAGGAACAGCCCCGCGCGCGCGATCTCCTCGACTGGAATCACCCCGGCAGTGAGCGGCTGGCGCCGGCGCACGAATTCCTGTAACTCCGGGTCGGACTGCGCCCGCTGTCCGGCGGGTGTGCCGGCCACTCCGGGCGCGATCACGTTAACGCGGATTCCGTGCGGAGCGTAGTAGGCCGCCATGGAGCGGCACATCGCCGCCAGCGCTCCCTTGGCGGCCGCGTAACCGTGGGTCGCGAAGTGTTTCGTATCCGGCGATTCTGCCAGCACGCTGCCTACCGCGACGATGGCCCCGCGCGTGCCTCCGGAGTCGGGTGTCTGCGCCATCATGCGATTCACCGCCGCCCGGCACAGGCGGAAGGCGATTCCCAGGTTCCAGGCGAGCGCGTTCTCCCAGCCTTCGTCGTCGATTTCGTGCAGCGGACCGTCGCCGTGGCGCCTGCCGCTCAAGCCGGTCACGTGGAAGAGCGCGTCCACGCGGCCGAAGCGGGCCAGGCAGTGGCTAACGATGCTGTCCGCAGCGCCGGGCGCGCGCAGGTCGCCCGTCCAGCACTCGGCGCCGGTGTCGGCGGTAAGCTCCATGCCGGAGAGTTCGTCGGACGACGCCACCAGCACGCGCGCTCCTCCGGACGCGGCCAGGCGCACCGCCGCCGCCCCGATACCCGACGATCCCGTTACGATCAGAACCCTACCGTTCACGTTTCCCGACCTATTAATGTACCAGCGCGCGTTGCGCGGGCGGCAGCGCATCTGCGACACTGGCCTTTCATGGCACTGAAGCTCCCGCTGGTGCTCCTGGTCTGTGCTCCGTTCGCATTCCCCCAGGCTGCCGGGCTGCCCGCGACAGAATCGTTCTCTTACAACATCGAGTGGCGGCTCTTTAACGCGGGCAAAGCCAGGATCGACATCGCCACCACTACCTCCGCGCAGCGGACGGAATCGCAGGCGCGTCTGCATATCGAGTCCACCGGCTTCGTCTCCAAGCTGTTCCGGGTAGAGGACGATTACACCTCCCAGTTGAACGGCGGTTTCTGCGCCGAATCCACCCACATCCTGACCCACGAGGGCAACCGCGAACGCGAAACCCGCGTCGCCTTCGATGCCCAGGCTAAGAAGGCGAGCTACCTGGAGCGCGACCGGACCAGGAACAACGCGGTGGTCCTGCAGCACGAGATCGATGTCCCCTCCTGCGTTCACGATGTGGTGGGCGGCCTGTTCTTCCTGCGGACCCTCAACCTGGAACCCGGCCAGAGCACGCAGGTTCCGGTCAGCGACGGAAAGAAGAGCGTTATGGCCCGGGTGGAGGCGCAGTCCCGCGAAGAGGTGAAGACGCCCGCGGGCACATTCAAGACCATCCGCTACGAAATTTACCTGTTCAACAATGTGCTCTACAAGCGCCCCGCGCACCTCAACGTCTGGCTTTCTGACGACCAGCGGCGCCTGCCGGTGCAGATTCGCGTGCGCATGACCTTCACTATCGGCACCATCAACCTGCAGTTGGAAAAGCACGAGTGATCCGCGTGGTCGTTCTCTGGCTGTCTGCGGCCGCGATGGCGCAGGCGGTAGAGTTCCGCATTCAGTTCGGCGCGCTGGAGCGCATGCTGGCCGAACAGGTGTTCACGCAGGAGGGCCGCCGCTACGTGCGCGGCAACCGCGGGAACAAGTGCAACTTCGCGTACCTCGAAAAGCCGCAGGTGCGCGGCGACAACGGGCGCCTCCTGATGCGCGCGCACTTCACCGGCCGCGCCGCGCTGAACCTGGTAGGCCAGTGCGTGGGGCTGGGCGACGCGTTCGACGCCGTCATCACGGCGGTGCCGGTGTATCGCAACGGCGCCGTCGGGTTGCAGGAGGTCAAGGTCGTGAGCGCAGGCAAGACCAGCTACTACATCCGCAAGGTCTGCGCCGCCATGGAGGCGAGTCTCTCGCGCGACTTCAAGTATCCGTTGGAACGCGAGGCCCAGCAGCTGCTCGAGAGTCCGGGCGCGACTCCGCAGTACAGGCGCGAGGTGCGCAAATTCAACGTACCCGATATCCGTGTGGCTGCCGATGTGCTGGTGCTCAGCGTGGACTTCGAAATGACCATCCGCTAGGACTTGCGGCACGGCTCGCCGCCCATACCAGCGCGGCATTGGCCAGAAGGTACAGCGGCCAGGTCGCGGGCAGCGGCGGCAAGCCGCTCCAGTGATACGCTTCGAGCGACCCGTTCGCGCGATGCCGGATCAGTCCGCCGTAGTAGGGCGCCAGCACGAACAGCACGGTGTAGAGGTCGAACGCGACGGCCAGCAGGACGCACCGGGTCATTGCGATTGGTCCCCGCCGGACGCCGACGAGCCCGGTGAGTCCGCTGGCCAGCAGAATCGCTTCCACCGCCGCCATGGAGAGCGCGTACCAGCCCACGCCCGCCGACATGCCCGTCGCCACGAAAGCGTTGAGCGAGAAAAAGCACGTGGCCAGGACGAATAGCACTTGTGCGGCGACGAGTCGCGGGTCGGCGCGGCGGCCGAGCAGCGCCAGTCCCACCACCGCGAGGAGCGCCAGCGCTTCCCACACGCGATACATCCAACTGCGCACCTGCAGGAAACTCCAGCCGCCGATCCAGATGTGGGTCATGGCGGCGGAGTCCGCCACGCGCGGCCAGTTCACGCGCGCGATGGCGGCGAGTTTCGTGGCGGCGCCGCTGCGCGAGGCGACTGCCATCTGGTCGCCCGCGAGCGTCCCGGTGGAGGCGAGCGTGCCCCCGTACCACCAGCCGGCGAGGACCGCCGCGATCGCCAGCGCGCCCCACATGCGGCGATCGCGCAGCGCCATCAGCAGGAACACGGCGGCCAGCACCAGCGCGTACCCCTTGGCCAGCAGCGCCGCGCCCAGCGCCGCGCCGCCCAGCACCCAGCGAGGCTTCGCCCGAACCACGGCCCACAACGCCAGGGTCATCAGCGGGAACGCCAGCGCATCGTTGCCCACGTGCGCCATCTGAATGGCCACCGCGGGACTCGCGGCGACGAAGCCCGCGGCCGCGAGCGCCGCCGCGCGTGCCGCCGCCACACGCCGCGCCATGCTCCAGGCGAGCGGAATCGCTGCCGACGCCAGCAGCACGCTCAGCAGCCGCAGCAACAGCACCTGCCGTTCGAGCGGCCAGCCGCGCGTGAGCCGGTAGGGCAGCGCCATCACCGCGTAGTAGAGCGGCGGCTGCTGGCCTTCATACTGCCGTTGAATCGAAGGCGGCAGTTCCGGCGGACGCCGGTACCAGGCGGTCACGTGCGCGAGTTCCGCGCGCCGGCGCGCGCGCTCCTCCGGCGGCAGGCGCCAGAAGTCGTCGTGGTTCACCGCTCCCGCCACCCAGCCGTTGTTGGACCACGGCAGCGGCGCCAGTTCCAGCGTGCGCACCACGGCATCGCTCACCAGGAGCGTTCGCGCCGGCATGCGCCCGTGTCCGGCGAACCACTCGACCGCGGCGAAGTGAGCCCACTCGTCGAGACCCTCCCACAACGGCATCTGCGCGCAGTAGTAGACGCCGCGCACCACGAAGGCGAGCCAGACCACCGTGACCGCGATGCGCGCGCGCGTCATTGCGCGATGGCGCGGATCTCGCGGATAGTGTGCTCGATCTCGTCGTCGGTGGTGTAGAAGTGCGGCGCCACCCGGATGCCGGCGTGTGGCCGGTAGTCCACCAGGATCTGGCGCCGCGCCAGTTCCTGCGTGACCTCTTTGCCGCCGGGCACATCGATCACCACCACTCCGCCGCGCCGCCCGGGGTCGCGCGGGGAATTCACGCGGAACCCGGCTTCCAGCGCGAGTTCGATGAGGCGCTGGGTCTGCCGCACCGATTTGCTCCGGATCGCCGGCACCCCGATCTCGTCCACGATCTCGTAACCCGACCGCGCCGCGTAGAGCGCGGGCACGTTCGGCGTACCGTTCAGGAAACGGAAAATGTCCGGCGCGTAGCGGATGGGTCCGCCTTCGAAGCCGAACGGCGATTCGTGCGCCGCCCATCCCGTGGCTGCGGGCGCGAGCTTGTCGTGGAGATCGCGGCGCACGTAAAGGTACCCCGCGCCGGGTCCGCCGCAGAGCCACTTGACGCTGCCGCCGGTGGCGAACTCCACGCCGAGCGCGCGCACGTCCACCGGCACAGTCCCGGCGGATTGGTAAAGATCCGCGCACACCATCGCGCCCACCTCGCGCGCCCGCCGCGCGATCGCCGCCACGTCCTGCAGGTACGAACTGCGGAACGCGACGTGGCTCACCGAGACCAGCGCGGTCTCTTCGTCGATGGCTTCGAGGATGCGCTCCACCGGCAGCGTAAAGCCGTCGTCGGAGGGCACCGTGATTACTCGCGCGCCGCCGCGCTCGAGCCCGTGGTGAATGTAGTTGTTCGACGGAAAATTCAGGCCGTCGGTGACCAGTTTGTTGCGCCGCGCGCCCCAGTCGAAGCAGGAGCACACGATCCACTGGCAGATGGAAACGTTCTGCTGCATGACCACTTCGCCTTCACCCGCGCCGATGATGCGTCCGACCAGATTGCCCACCGCGGCCGGCATCTCCCACCAGCCCTCTTCCCAGGCGCGGATGCCGCGTTCGGCCCACGCGTCGGCGTACTCGCGCACGCGGTCGCGCGCGCGCAGCGGCATGGCGCCGAGCGAGTGGCTGACCATGTACGTGGTGTGGCTCAGGATCGGGAAGTGCGGGCGCCAGGCAAGCAGGGCGTCCTCGGTCGCGGCGCCGGAAGGAGCGGTCATGCGTCCTATGGTATCGCCCTGCCGCGCGGGGCTGAGCGGGCGCTAATCCGGCAGCAGCGCCGGTATGACGCGGTTGCCGTTGCGGCGGTAGATGCGGAAGCCCGAGTCCAGCGTGAAGACCTCGCCATCCGGGTGGAGTTCCGACAGCCGTACCAGGCAGGCGTCGGCTAATGACATGGGACGGTTGCGGTATCGGCGCATCAAGGCGCGCAAATCGGCCTGCTGCTCTTCGAGATCGATCGCCAGGCGTATCGCGCCCCGCTCCAGCAGTGCAAAGAGCAGGTCCGCGCCACGCCCCTCGCGCTTCAGAAGGAATGCCGCTTCCGTGAGCACCGGCTCACAGGTGAGCATGGGAGGGCGAAAGAGCTTCCACTGCTCGCAGACCCACGAGTGATGGCGAAGGCCCGCCGCCAGGAAACTCACCAGAGGGCCGGTGTCGAGCAGTCCCTGACCTTGCTTCACTCCCCGAACCCTTTCATGTATTTGGGGTTGTGAGCCAGATCCTTGGGCAGGCCTTTGACGGATCCGGCGAGGTCTTGAGCAAGGTCAAAGCACGATAGTTCTCCTGACGCGGGCCGGCGGCGTAGCGCGTGCTGGAGACTGTCGCGTATGAGGGCGGACCTTGTCACGCGCCTCGCCTTCGCCTCGCGTGCCAGTTGAGCGAGGAGGTCCTCCGGCAACTTGAGCGAGATCGTTCGCATACTCACAGGGTATTACCCGCCATATTCTCGCGCAATACCGACCTGGGGAAGGTAATATGAGGGAATGAGCACAGCGCGGGTCGCCGTGGTGCAGGCCGGGTCGGTGGCATTCGATTCCGCCGCCACGCTGGACAAAGCCGAACACTGGATCGCGCAGGCCGCCGCGGCCGGCGCGCGGCTCGTACTGTTCCCCGAAGCTTTCGTCGGCGGATACCCCAAGGGCGAGGATTTCGGCGCCCGCGTCGGCTGGCGCACGCCGGAAGGGCGCGACCTTTTCGCGCGCTATCACGCCGCCGCCATCGACGTGCCCGGTCCCGCGACCGGGCGTCTCGGCGCAGCCGCCCGCGCGCATGGCGTCTGGCTCGCCGTCGGGGTCATCGAGCGCGAAGGCGGTACGCTCTACTGCACCGTGCTGTTCTTCTCTCCCGAGGGCGTGCTCGCCGGCAGGCATCGCAAAGTGATGCCCACCGCCATGGAGCGCCTCATCTGGGGCTTCGGCGACGGCAGCACGCTGCCCGTGCTGGATACCGGATTCGGACGCGCCGGCGCCGTCATCTGCTGGGAAAACTACATGCCGCTCTTGCGCGCCGCCATGTATGCCAAGGGAACCGAGATCTATTGCGCGGCTACCGTGGACGATCGCGAGCAGTGGATCCCTACCATCCGCCACATCGCGCTCGAGGGCCGCTGCTACGTCCTTTCCGCGTGCCAGTACGTCGAGGGCCTGATCCGCGGCGGCAGCGCCATCGTGGATCCGCTCGGCAACGTGCTCGCCGGTCCCGAGTACGGGCGCGAGTGCGTGCTCACGGCGGAGATCGACACCGCGCGCATCGCCGCCGGCAAGTTCGATCTCGACGTCACCGGTCACTACGCGCGCCCCGACCTGTTCCGCCTTGCGGTCAACGAAGCTCCGTTATCCGCCGTTACTTTCATCGCCGATCCCACACGAGAACCTCATGATTGAACCCGCACATTACACCTGCTACCGCGCCGCCGGACCCATTGTCGTGGACGGCCGCCTCGATGAGCCGAGTTGGCGCCTCGCGCCAAAGAGCACGCCGTTCGTCGATATCGTCACCGGCGAACCCGCGTGGTTCGACACCCGCGTCGCTCTGCTCTGGGACGACGAACATCTCTATTTCGGCTTCCAGGCCGAGGAGAACGACGTCTGGGGCACGATGACCACGCGCGATTCGAAGATCTGGGAAGAGAACGACCTCGAAGTCTTCATTGGCGGATCCGACGCCTACTACGAATTTGAGATCAACTGCCTCAATACGGTTTACGAAGTTTTCTGGATCTGGAAGGACATCCACCGCCCCGGCGGACGCTACTGGGGGCGCCCGGAGTTCGACCCCGCGACGCAGCGCACCATGGTGCTCGACGGCGTCGGCGGCCACGTCCACGAGCGCGGCGAGCGTTGGGGCTTCCTCGACTGGGACTACCCCGGCATGCGCAGCGCCGTGCACGTCGATGGCGTCGTCAACAGCCGCACCCGCACCGATCGCGGCTGGACCGTGGAACTTGCCTTCCCCTGGCGCGGGCTCGTGGACATCGCCGACGGCCGCTCGCTGCCGCCGAAGCCCGGCGACGTCTGGCGCATCGACTGCTCGCGCTTCGAGAAGATCGGACGCAACGGGGAAGTGCTCGATCCCTGCGTGGGCTGGACCTGGAACCGCCACGGACACTACGATTCGCACATCCCCGAGGTCTTTCCGTACGTGACTTTCTCCGACCTGCGAGTGGATCAAGTGGGCACGCTATGATGGGCTTGTGATCGCCGCCGAGCCGACACAGCGCCGCCGGATTCCCGCGTGGCTGCCGCAGGTGTTGGGGTACACCGTTTCGGCGGCGTGCCTGGCCTGGGTCCTCCACGGCTACGATTTCCATCAACTCGCCAGCGATTTCCGCACGCTCGATTGGCGGTGGGTGGGGCTGGCCGTGATCGCCGACCTGGTGGTGTATGTGTGCCACGGCTGGCGCTGGCAGACCCTGCTCGCACCGGTGGCGCAGCTCAGTTTCTGGCGCACCGTACAGAGCATCTACATCGGCCTCTTCGCCAACGAAGTGCTGCCGCTGCGCCCCGGAGAAGTGATCCGCTGTTACCTGCTGGCTTACTGGAACGACATGCGCTTTTCGGTGGGACTGGCGTCGGCGGCGCTGGAGCGCGTGATCGACGGCATCTGGCTGCTGGTCGCGTTCATCCTCACCGCCGCGTTCGCCCGGGGGATGCCCCGGGAGATCGAGTTCGCCGGCGAAGCCATGGGCGTGGGGCTGCTGGTTGCGGTCGTGCTGTTCGCCTGGGTGCTGCGCCACCATCATCACGCGCACGCGGTTTTCAAGGAGAGCCGCTGGTCCGCCGTCGTGCGCCACATCATCGAAGGTCTGCAATTGATGGGCAACCGCAGGACGCTGGCGCTCACCAGCCTGATCAGCGTGGTTTACTTCGCCCTGCAAGTGGTCACGATGTGGGCGCTGATGAAGGCCTACGCGCTGGATTATTCGATCCTGGTCGCCGGTGGCGTGCTGGCCATCGTACGGCTGGGAACGCTGGTGCCCAATGCGCCCGGAAACGTGGGCCTGGTGAATGCGTCCGTCGTAGTGGCGCTGCGCCTGTTTGAAAGCAGCGAGGGCGATGCCAAAGGCTTCTCGCTGGTCTACCTGGTGGCGCAGACCCTGCCCCTGCTGATCGGCGGCGCCATCGCTACCGCGCTCACCGGTCTCAACATCGGGGAACTGCGCGACCACGCCCGTGCGCGTGCCGCGCAGCACGCCCGCCGCGGCGCAGCGTAATGCTTCCTCCCGACGAGTTCGACTGCATCGTGGAGGACGGACTCCGGCTGATTCCGCGGCGCTTCCGCCGGCTCATGCGCAACGTGGCCATCGTCGTGGAGACCGACCCGCCGCGCCCCGGATTGCTCGGCCTCTACCAGGGCCGCCCGCTGGCCCAGCGCAGCGTGTTCGAAAGCTTCGCGCTGCCCGACAAGATCACGATTTACCAGAGCACGCACGAACGCCTGGCGCGTTCGCCGGACGAACTGCGGCAGATGGTGGCCGATACCGTCTGGCACGAGATCGCGCACCATTTCGGCATGGACGAACGGCGCGTGCGCCGCGCGGAGCGCGCTCGGCGGGAGCGGGGCCGGCGTTAGGAATCGGCCCAGGGATCGATCACTCGCACGCCGCAGTGCTCGAAGTCAGCGGTATTCCGTGTCGCCACTGCTGCGCGATGCAGACGCGCAATCGCCGCGATCATCGCATCGAACTGCGAAATCGGCCGGCCCGCCGCGGCGCGTGCCGTCGCAATGCCGGCAAATACTCGGGCGGCGCCTTCGTCGAAGGGCAGGACGCGCCCATCGAACTGTTCCGCGAACATCTTTTCGACGGCGGCCAGCAACTTCGTCCTGCGCTTCCCCGCGGGAAGCGCCTCAATGCCGTAGAGCACCTCTGCCACCGTGATTGCCGTTGTGTATATGTCTGAAGGCGGTTGTGCAGCCAGCCAATGGAGCACCGCGCCGGAAGGCTGCGGCCGTAGCACTTCCGAGAGTACATTGGTATCGAGTACGGTCACTTGTGGAGGGCCGGCGGGCGGCGAATCCTCTCACGGCGCGGGAGGGAGAGTTCGACCCCGCCGAACGGTTCTACGTACCGGCGGATCGACTCGGCGAGGTTGGTCCGGCGGATGCCTGTCGCACTGAGTTCGGCGCGCAGGATTTCGCGTGCCTCCTCCTCCATGGAGCGGCCATGACGGGCCGCGCGCAAGCGCAGTTTCGCTTTGACGGCGTCGTCCAACCGGCGTATCGTGATGCTCGCCACGACCTCATGATAGCACTGCAATCACCAGGCCCCGTCGGGCCTGCAATCCCGTGCCAACACGGCCTTCCCCTACGCCGCGAACGCTTCCTTCGCCGCCGCCACCGTTCGATCGATATCCTCGTCCGAGTGCGCCGCCCCCAGAAACGCCGCCTCGAACTGCGACGGCGCCAGGTACACGCCGCGCTCCAGCATCGCGCGGAAGAAACGGCCGAAGCGCGCCGTGTCGCTCTTCTTCGCGCTGTCCCAATCGTCGCGTCCCGGCCTGGCCGTCTACCAGGGCCGTCCGCTGGCGCAGCGCAGTGTGTTCGAGAGCTTCGCGCTGCCCAACAAGATCACCATCTACCAGGGCCCGCACGAGCGCCTGTCGCGGTCGATGGATGAGCCGCGGCAGATGGTGGCGGACACGGTCCGGCACGAGATCGCGCATCACTTCGGGATGGACGAGCGGCGCGTCCGGCGCGCGGAGCGGATGCGGCGCGGGCGGGGACGGCATTAGGCTGAGGCGCGGAATGCTGATTGAAAGGGGGCCACATCTTCTATTCGCGGTCGGGTAATGCTCCCGAGTCGGCAAACCCTGCTGTGTCGGGCGCGGAGCCCCTCCGTCGGCATGTCACCGGCGCGCGTTTTACGACCAGGTGCCACGGATGCCATTCGACGGTGACGCTACATTGCGTCCGGGACACCACTGTGAGTTCTGCAATGCCGCGATAGCGGGTGCCAGTGGCCCGCACCCTGATATCTGCTCTCCTGTTCGTTGCCGCCGCCCTCGGGTTGTACGCCCTGATCACGATTCGTTTCGCGCTTGACCTGCACGTCCTCCGCAGCAAAAAGGCACGGGCCGACGCAGAACACCGCACCCGGCTTCTTGTTCATCTGTGGCTGTCCCTTTCTCCGCAGTCTGCGCGGCACCCGCTGACGACTCGGTAAGCGGTTCGCCAAGGTTTGCAGCTACGACCGTGCCGGCGAAGGCCGCAGCATAAAGCCGGTCAGGCGGCCGTTTTTCCCTCTCTCGCGGAACGCCACGCAGGACAGCACTTACTTGATACCGACCCTTATCGCGCGCGATCCGATCGCGCCAGACCCGGCATCGCGAGCGACCACCCGCAATTCCGCGGCGCCAGCGGGAAGTTCAATGCTTTGTGGAACGGATTGCCGGTGGGAGGCGAGCCCTCTCGAAGGTACCCGGATCTCCGCCCGGGAGCCCGATGCCAGACGTTCTCCGTTCGAATCGAAGAACGCGAATATGATGTCGAGCACGCTCGTATCGCCTCCTGTCGTAAGTGGCGCCAGTTGTCGCGGGTCGAACTTGACAATGCATCGCAAGAAAGTCGCGGTCTGACTCTCGGTATGAGCCTCGATCGCCAGCCCCGTGGCTTCGAGTGGGGTCTCGAAACCTGCCTCCGCCGCCCTCAAGCGTGCCTGCGAGGAGATCAGCCTAGGGGCATCGAAAACGTAACGCCGGGCAATGAGGCTCGCGTTCGACCGGTCCCCGGCGGCAACCGTGAGTGTGTGGACGCCTCGATCGCCGCTGCAGGAGCGCTTCCACGTTAGCCTTGCGAAGCAGCGGCAATCGGCGTCGGCGGCCTTCACCACTTGCGAAGGCTCTCCGCCATAGAAAGTCCTGCCGCCCGTAAACTCCGCCCAGCGGTCCTGTTTCCGTGCCGCCGTCGTCTCGGGAACCGGATAGATCGCCATGTCCGCACGCTCCAGCGCCGCCATCGTCGCCAGCCACAGGGCCGAGTTCCGCGAATCCCCCTGATCGGCAGCCATCGACAACGCTGGAGCAACCCACACCAGCGCCTTCCTGCCATGAATCGCGGCCAAGTGGTTTCCTACTCCCTGGAGGACTTCCAACGTTCTCGAAACCATGTCCAGCGAGTCGAACTGCACGACGGAATGCGTATTCAGCCTCGGCATCATGTCATATTTAGAGAGAGCCCGCTGTACGTCCTGCTGCGGCGCCTGAACCACGCGAACGCCGCTGCCATCGACGAGAACATCGCGAAGCACGTCGAAGTCGGCCCGGCCGCCATTCCCGTACGAGTAAACCGCGACCGGGGCGTCGGCAGGCAAGTCCCGCAGCAGATGTCTGACACGCAGCTTCAGGGCCTGTGTGTCCGGTTGGAGGCCGCCCGGCAGGAAGGAAGTCCTGTCGAGCAGCACAGCCACAACAGGGACGCTTTCTGCCGTGTCCGCGCAGCCAAAAACCTCACGAGAAAGAACCGGTTGTGGCCGGCGGTCTTCCTGAAGCGAAATCGAGGGCACGAGGGCGGCTAGGCCCCCGCCCGGTTGCTTGTGTGGAATCACTTCCACCACACCCGGCTCCATGCAAATATATGGGCTGTACTTGTCCTCGCGCTCGGCGCCGCGCTCTTGCCCCATAGCATGCGAAGTCGAAACTAGGCTCAAAAGCAACAAATGCCCGAATCCAGCCCAAACGCGTCCCCGATGCCGCCTCAGGACTGCGATCCACATCAGTATTTGACCTCCGCCGCGACCCGAAGAACGCCTTTCTTCAACGCCCGGATCACAAACTCTTCCATCCCCGGATATCTCCGCAACAGACTCCCCAGCGGATACAGGCCGTCGCGGCATTCCCTCAGCAACTTCGATCGATCGTCATCCCGCCGGAGAGCCGAACAGAGCCGCTCAGCCCTGTCAGGGGCCACCGCAACATATAGCCTTTCGTCGTCACCGACCATTCCGTAATGTGAGAATGCTGCCTCAAAATCGAGGGCTTGAGGGGAAGACCAGTCGGGAGCACTCTCCGCCTCCCGCAGTTGCGCGCGCCACAAGCCACAATACCGCCTGACAACTGTATTCCAGGAAAACTCCCGCCGGACCCTCTCGAAAGCCGCTCTTCCCATACTCCGCCGGAGATCAGGGGACCGCGCCAGGTCTCCTAGTCGAAGGATCAACTGGCCCACGTCGATGACCGTTTGTGACGCAGCGTACTGTTCCGCGAACGGAGTGAGACCACAGGAACCTATTATGCTGGCTCTCCGGAGGGCCTTCCGCCGGACATATGTATCGACAAGGAATCCAGTGACTCCCTCCTCGACTATCTCACGGTACCCGCTCCAGCGCGAAGCGACCACCGGAAGTCCCATCGCCATGGCCTCGATAAGTGACAGGCCGAAACTCTCCTGAATGTTATCGGACGGTGCCACAAATACGTCGGCAGCCGCGTACAGGATCTGCTTCGATACTTCGCTGACGTCGGTCAGGACAAGGACCTGCGCCTCCATTCCGAGATCTCGGCACAGACGATAGACCTGAGATGAGTACCCTTCTGCGTCGCCGCCTCCCAGAACAAGCCACAAGTTGGGCACCGCCGTACTGAGTTCTCTGACCGCAACCAGTACGGGCTCCAAATCCGCCTTGTACGATGCGCTGAACCTGCCGATCCACAGAACCACAGTTGCATCGTCGACGACTCCTATGGTAGTTCTCGCGAACGCCTTGTCCATGGCAACGGCATCAGGAAGTGCCGTGCCCAACGGCAAAAGATCGACAGCCGGGCCAGCCAGCGAAGGCAGGGGCACACCCAGCCTTTCCCGGATGCCTTCTTTGACTTGGTCCAAGAGCGAGAGGACGGCATCGCGAGCAGCCACACTCGTAGCAACAAGGCGGTCGCATGGCAGCGCCTGAATCACAATCCCGACGTAATTCGCATAGAGGTTTGGAAACGGAACTGAGTGCACAATGCAACTTATCGGCGCGATGCAGCCGGAACTGGACCGCAACTGGGCAAATTGCGAGAAATGGTGCACCTTTCCGAAGTAGATGAGTTCACGGGTTGGCATGCCTCCGCCGGCTATGTCGCTCGCGGATCTCCGTTGAACCCGGTTAACAACTTGGCGATCATGAAATCGGAGACCCCAGTCATCGGCCACCCTATCTGCGGGGCCTGGCGGCTGCAGTTCGTTGAGAACGACAACGCGCTCTATCTCCTCGCGCGTAAGAGCGACCGACAAAAGCTCACTATGTACCGAATCCGATCCCATAGCGTTCTTTTGAAGTGACAACGGGCCCCTCGCGCGCCAGTCGAACGTCGCGACCGTAAGCCCGCACCTCGG
Source organism: Acidobacteriota bacterium (assembly GCA_018268835.1). Classification (GTDB taxonomy): domain Bacteria; phylum Acidobacteriota; class Terriglobia; order Bryobacterales; family Bryobacteraceae; genus Solibacter. The sequence goes on from JAFDVU010000034.1 coordinate 27,003, forward strand.
TTCGAACGGCAGACTCATCTGTGCCTCCCCGACTCATCCGGTAACGGTGCAATTCCTCCTGGAGGGGCGGGCAACTCTCCGCAGAGGAGTGCTGTGATCCTCGATTCCCGCCGCCCATTGAGTAAGGAGATGGCCCGATGCCCGACAAGCACGGCGATACTGCGGTTAACGGACGCCGGCGTTGGCACTCGCCGCAATCGAACGCTCCCAAGAACCCAGACTGCCGCGAATCTGCGCTATCGCGGCCGTTTGACAGCCCCCGGAACAGTTGGGCAGATGCGAAAGTTGATACGTCACATTATCCCAAACCGCAGCCGGTGCCGCCGCTATGCTACGGTCTTCCACGCTGGACGCGGTGCCGGCTGCAATCTTCCGCCCATGAATCGCAACCAGCGCGTCCTGAGGCGAAACCTGGCCGCCCGCTACAGCCACAAGGAGAGCGTCCATTCTCTGCATCTCGCTTTGAATAATCGTTCGGCGGCCCCTCAGGACCGCGACCCCGGCCGGCGTGCCAGCAGCGCTGCCATCGGCCATCAATACCGCGTCAACCGTGTACGTCGACTGGTAGGAGGCAGTGTCACGCGGCGCCAGGACCGGGATCGCGACCGTCGCCCCAGGCCGAAGCGGCCGGTCATGATCCGGGTCGATCACTGAATCCATATACTCAAACCCTTGCACTCTGAGGTGCCCAGCCCTGAAGTGACGGACGCGCACAAGGACGGCAGTGAGTGGTTGCGGGCAATCGTTAGTGACCTGAACCGTGACCCTACCCGATCCAGCGTCACTAACTGAGACTGTGACTGGCACAGAAGCTACCGCCCAAGACGCAAAGCAGATTGAGAAAACGATGCCATTTGCGAGTTTCATTGGCCAGCCTCCTCCATTCGGCTAATTGCACATTGCCTCATAGTACCCTGTGGACCTCGTGACGGGTGTGGAATACAACATCTGGCCCGGATTTCCAGGGCAGTTCTGCAGCGTCACATGCTGATCGGTGAGAGTCCAGTAGAATACCATGTCTTCACCTCCGCCTGATGGGTAGGACGTCAGGCTCTCCGTCCCCTGATACTCTTGCGGGCCGTGGGACTGCCCGCTACAGTCCGTCCAAGCCTGCTGTGTGCACGCGCTTCCAGCGCTAGCTTCGCCCACAGAGAACGTCCCGCTGTTTCCGTTGTCGGCGGAAATAGTCGCCGCGAGGTTCCAAGCGATTTCGTCGCAGTAAAATTGGGATATGATTGACGAGCTGTCGCTCGCCCCAGTACATTGCTGCGCGTTGGCGGAGAATACAGCAGTCGCCAGTCCGAGGGGAATGGCAGCATATCGTGGAGATATCATCGAGAACTCCTTCGAACGCGGTACACGAGCGGGCTGCATGCCCACGCTGCACGGTGATCAGGAACATTGAGTATTTAACTGTGTCCGACGGTCGGCCGCAGTCAATAAGTACCAGAAGTTATAGCGCCCTTCCAGTACCCTATTGCTGACCAGTCACGCGCGTCAATAGCTCGATCGAGGGGGCTACCATGCAACAGGAAACCCGTTAGGGCCCGGGTACTTAGGGTCTGTCAGGAACTAACAGTGTCAACTTCTGGGTAGTAAGCTGTAGTTCCAATCTCCATGGAACTTGTCGCGTCTGAGTTGAAGCTCGGCCATCTGCTGGTCGGAAACCTTGAGGCGCTTGGGGTAGATGTTGGTGTCCAGCTTGCTCTTCACCGTCAGCCCGGCCGCTGTGGTGGTCGCCGCAATCAGGTCGATGATGACCTCATGACTGATCAGCGGTTTACCACGCCAGTTCTGGCTGATGAATGAGAACAGTCGGTGTTCAATTTTGTTCCACTTGCTGGTTCCCGGCGGGAAATGGCAGACGGAAATCTCCAGGCCGGTTTCGGTGGCCAGTTGTTGCAGTTCCCACTTCCACAGCCTCACGCGTGCGCCATTGCTGCCTCCGGAATCGGCCGTGATCAGGAGGCGCTTGGCTTTGGGATAGCTTTGCCGGCCCATCCAACGCCACCAGCGGCGAATGCTCTCGACTGCGAACGCCGCCGTGTCGTGATCTACACCCACGCTCACCCAGCCGACGTTCCGCCTCAGATCATAAACTCCGTAAGGAGCCACCTTCCCTTTGTCGGGTTCGCGGATTTCGAAATCGTGAACTCGGACTTCCTCGGGTTGGCTCTTGAGTTCCCATTCGCGCCCGGCATTCTTGAAATCGCCCACCAACTCTTTCTTTTTGGTGTCTACCGATATCACCGGCTCGCCCTGCTTAAGATAACGCTGGGCCTTGCGGTTGATGGTGGCGACCGATCTCGAACCTCCGGGCCAGCTCCACTACTGAGCCTTTCACCAGAACCACCCGCCTATCGGCCCCTACGCCGCGAACGCTTCCCTCGCCGCCGCGATGGTGCGCTCGATATCCTCATCCGAATGTGCCGCGCCTAAAAACGCCGCCTCGAACTGCGAGGGCGCCAGGTACACGCCGCGCTCCAGCATGGCGCGGAAGAAGCGGCCGAAGCGCGCCGTGTCGCTCTTCTTCGCGCTGTCCCAATCGGTCACCGGACCTTCGGTGAAAAAGAACGTGAACATCGATCCGACCCGGTTCACCGTCACCCCCGCGGGCACCTCCGCGCAGAGGCGCGCGGCGCGCCCTTCCAGCGTGTCGTACACCTCGGGGTGCGCTTTGAGATGCCGCAGCATGGCGAGGCCCGCCGCCACCGCCAGCGGATTCCCCGATAGCGTTCCCGCCTGGTACACCGGACCCGCCGGCGCGACCTTATTCATCACGTCCCTGCGCCCGCCGTACGCGCCCACCGGCAGTCCGCCGCCGATCACCTTGCCCAGCGTCGTCAGGTCCGGGCGGATGCCGTACCTCTGCTGCGCGCCGCCGAAGGCCACGCGGAAGCCGGTCATCACTTCGTCGAAGAGGAGCAGCGCGCCGTGCCGCTCCGTGATCGCGCGCAGCCCCGCGAGGTACCCGGGCAGAGGCGGCACGCATCCCATGTTGCCCACCACCGGCTCCACAATCACCGCCGCGATGCGGCCGCCGTGCGCGCCGAACGCAGCCTCCACGGCGGCGAGCGAATTGTACGGCAGCGCCAAGGTGGTCTCGGCGAACGCGCGCGGGACGCCCTGTGTATCGGCGATGCCGAGCGTCGCCATGCCGGAACCGGCCTTCACCAGCAGGGAATCGACGTGCCCGTGGTAGCAGCCCTCGAACTTCACGATCAGGTCGCGCCCGGTGAAGCCGCGCGCCACCCGGATGGCGCTCATCGTCGCCTCGGTGCCCGAGTTGACCAGCCGCACCATCTCGATCGACGGCACCGCCTCCATGATGGCTTCGGCGAGTTCGATCTCCTGCTCGGTGGGCGCGCCGAAGCTGGTCCCGATGGCCAGCGCGCGCTCCAGCGCCGCGAGGATCTCCGGATGCCGGTGGCCGAGCAGCAGCGGCCCCCAACTGCCCACGTAGTCGATGTAGCGGTTGCCGTCGGCGTCGTAGAGATACGGGCCTTCGCCGCGCGCGATGAACAGCGGCTGGCCGCCGACGCTGCGGAACGCCCGCACCGGGGAGTTCACGCCGCCCGGGATCTTCTCCACGGCGCGGCGAAAAAGTGCTTCCGATTTCGAAATGTTCATGGGGAGTTTTACAGTCCGCGAGTGCTGGGAACGATCCGGCTGAAGCCCAGGCTCATGGCGATTTCGTAGAGGCTCGGGCTCAGGTTTTCCAGCAGCCGCCTCTTGAGCCCCAGGTACGGCTGACGTCCGGCGAAAAGGTCCTGCATGATGCCGGCGAAGCGCGGGCTACGCCGCGTGAACTGCACCATGCGCGCCGGCACGCTGCCGCACAGAAAGCGTCCGACGAAGACGCGCTTGGCCAGGCGCGAGCCGAATTCCAGGTCCGCGGTGAAGTCCTTGCGCAGCAGCTTGCGATAGCGTTCGACGCTCTCCGCCGCGCCGCCCGCGTCGTCGATCAGGCTGCGCGCCGCCAGGTCCCCGGACCGGATCGCGTAATAGAGTCCTTCGCCCGTGATCGGGTCCACCAGTCCCGCGGCGTCGCCCACCGCCAGCCACCCGTCGCCCGCCACGCGGTTGCTCTTCCACGAGCGGGTCTCCAGCGACGGCAGCAGGTGGCTGTAGAACCGCGCGCCCTTCCAGCAGATGCCGCGCTCCTGCATGAACCCTTCCAGCCGCTGGCGCAGACTCGCCGCCGGCTCGCCCTTGCCGCAGATTCCCACCGAAAGATGCCCGCAGCGCGGGAACACCCAGATGTAACCCTCCAGCTTGGGCAGAAACTGAATATCGATGCGCGATTGATCGCCTTCCACGTAGTAGCCGAGCGCCGACATGGTATCGCCGCCGCCGAGTTGGGTGCCCACTTCGCGCAGCGGATTGCGCGCGCCCGTGGCCACGATGCAGAAGTCCGCGTCCATCGCGCCGCCGGCCGTCTCGAGCCGCCACCCCGCGCCCTGCCGCGACATGCCGGTGACGCGCGTCTTTTCGATCTGCGCTCCGGCGCCGGCCGCTCGGTCGAGCAGCATGCGGTTCAATTCCAGCCGCGAGTAGATCACCAGCGGTTCGGTCAGCCTCAGCGTGGCCTCGCCGCCTTTCGGCTCGGCTAGAACGGTTTCGGTGACCAGGCGCTTGGGAGTCGGATTGTCGATCAGGAACGGATACTGGTGGTAGGCCTTATAGGTGAGACCGCCGCCGCAGGGCTTTTCCCAGGCGAGTTTCTCATCCACGAGCACGACGTCGAGCCCGGCCGAGGCCAGTCTCTCCGCGGCGAACGATCCCGCCGGCCCGCCACCCAGTATCGCGACCCGCTTCATTATTTCTTCTTACCGGCCGGAGGCAGATCCTCCGGCGCCGGCATCATACCGCCGCCGGCTCCCGAAGGCGGCATGGCCATTCCACCGTGGGGATTGCCGCCCGGTGCGGCGCCACCCGGCATCGCTCCGCCCGGTGCGGCTCCGCCCGGCATCGTCGAACCGTGGCCGGAGGCATCGCCGATGCGCCCCGTGACTACCCACTTCCCGCCCTTCTGTTCGAGTTGATACTTCGTCGTCATCATCGGCGCCGTATTGCCTTTCAGCGAGACGATGACGGTTGCCTGCGCCTTGTCCGCGTCGAACTTGACGCCGTCGACTTTCACATCCATAGCTTGCAAATTCAGTTTCATCGTATTGGAGAAGTAGTCCAATACCCCTTGACGGACGGCGTCGTCCGATTGGGCGCCGTGATGACACGCGGCGAGACAGGAAATCAGGAGGAAGAAAGCGGCTTTACGCACCTTACGATTATAACCGGGGTTACCGCCCTTCCCGTGAGCCGGGGGTGCGCCGGACGCGTCCACGGGGTGGGTGTGTTACCATGCGAGTGGGCTTCCTCCGGGCCTCGAGGCATGTCCCTCCTGAAGTGAAACTACCTTTATTTCAATGAATTTACGCTCTTTATTCAGTCTGTTTTCCTCAGACCTGGCGATTGACCTGGGAACGGCGAATACGCTGGTCTATGCCAAGGGCAAAGGCATCGTGGTGAACGAGCCTTCCATCGTGGCCATCAATAAAAACACCGGCGAAGTGGAGGCGGTCGGCAAGGAAGCCAAGGAAATGCTGGGACGCACCCCCGGCAACATCGTCGCCATCAAGCCCATGAAGGACGGTGTCATCGCCGACTTCAAGGTCACCGAGCGCATGCTGAACTACTTCATTCAGAAGGCGCACGGCCGCAAAATGCTGGTGCATCCCCGCATCGTCATCGGGGTTCCCAGCGAAATCACCCAAGTCGAAAAGCGCGCCGTCATGGACTCGGCGTACCGCGCCAAAGCCAGCGAAGTGCATCTGGTCGAACAGGCCATGGTGGCCGCTATCGGCGCCGGATTGCCCATCACCGAACCCAGCGGCAACATGGTGGTCGATATCGGCGGCGGCACCACCGACGTCGCGGTCATCTCGCTCTCCGGCATCGTCTACTCGCGCAGCGTGCGCGTGGCCGGCAATGAAATGGACGATGCCGTGATGCAGTACCTCAAGCGCAAGTACAACCTGCTGGTGGGCGAGCGCACGGCGGAGCAGATCAAGATTGAAGTCGGCTCGGCGTACCCTCTGGACAAGCCGCTCAAAATGGAGATCAAGGGCCGCAACCTGATTGAAGGCGTGCCCCGCACCATCGCCGTGGACGATAGCGAAATCCGCGAGGCGCTCGGCGAGTGCGTGGCGACCATCGTCAACGCCATCCGCGTGGCTCTGGAACGGACGCCGCCTGAGTTGAGCGCCGATATCAGCGACCGCGGCATCGTGCTCACCGGCGGCGGCGGGCTGCTCAAGAACCTGGACAAGCGCATCCGCGAAGAGACCGGACTGCCGGTTTCCATCGCCGACGATCCGCTGGCCAGTGTGGTGTTGGGCACCGGCCGCATGCTCAGCGATTTCCGGTTGTTGCGTAAGATTTCGATAGACTAAAGGCAGAAAGCGGGTCGGCCTCCCGATGGAGTCGTTTCTCAACCGCTACCGCAATATTACCGTCCTGCTCCTGGTGATCATGGCGCAGTTGGTGTTGTTGGCGGTGGATGCCAAGGTGCAAGGCGTGCCCCTCATCCGCGTGTGGGCGGTCACCGCCGTGACCCCCATGGCGCGCGTGCTCGAAGGTGTGCGCGCCGGCTCCACCGGCTTCCTCCACAACTATGTCCTGCTCAAGGACACCAACGACGAGAACCGCCGCCTCAAGTCCGAGCTCGACCGCCTCAAGATGGAGAACATCGCGCTCAAAAGCGATCTGAATACGGCCGACCGCGCCAAGGCGCTGCAACTCTTCCAGGCGCGCACGCCGTCGAAGACCGTGGCGGCGACCGTGATCGGCACCGGCACGGGCGCCAACTCGCGCGTCGTCTTTGTCGATCGCGGCAGCAGTTCGGGCATCATGCGCGGCATGGCGGTGGTGACGCCGGACGGTATCGTGGGCAAGGTGATCGCCGCATACCCCGTGGCCAGCCAGGTGCAACTCATCACCGATCCGGATTTCGCCGCCGGCGTGGTGGGCCAGAAAAACGGCGCGCACGGCACCTTGAAAGGGCAGGGCACTCCGCAGTGCAAAGTGGATTATGTCCCCTTCGAGGATAAGATTGAGGTGGGCGAAACGCTCTATACTTCGGGCGATGACCGCGTGTTCCCGCGCGGCTTCCCGGTCGGAGTCGTCAAGAGCGTGCGCGACGCGCAGCCCTTCAAAGAGGTGATGGTGGAGCCAAGCGGCTTGCAGCACGGCTTACAGGATGTGCTGATCCTGATCCAGGGCGTGCACCAGGCGATTCCCGATGTGGCGCCGGGCATGCAGCCGATCTACATCGCGCCGCCTCCGCCGGCCGATGGCAGGCCGGTCGATGCGCCCCCGCCCACGGGCGGCACCGAAGCCGATCGCCTGCGTGCGCAGTACAAAGCTCTCGGCGAGGCCGAGAATCACGTCTACGGAGATAACCCGGCGGGCGCCAAAGCGCCCGACTTCACCAGGCTGGGCGCGCAGCCGCTGCAGCCTCCGGCCCGCACTCCGGCCCAGACTCCGGCCCAGACTCCGGCCCAGCCGCCCGCCTCCATGCCGCCCGCCCGTCCGCCGGCGCCGGTGCCCGCGGCTCCCGCACCCGCGACCAAATCCCCTGCCGCCAGGCCTCCCGCTGAGACTCCCAAGCCGGGTGGCGGCACGCCCGGGGGAGAGCAGAACCGCTGATGACTTATTCCGGAGAGAGAATCCTGCTCAGCAATGAGCGCGAAGGCCAGACTTCGCGCTTCCGACTGTGGGTGGTGGCGGCGGTCGGGCTCGTTTCGATTCTGTTCCAGGTCTACGTGCCGCGCCACCTGCCGTTCCTCGCTTTCCTGGAAATGCCGCTGCTGGTCACCGTCTACTTCGCGCTGGTGCGCCGCAGCCAGATCAGCGGACTGTTGGTGGGCGCGGCTATCGGGCTGGCCGAAGATTCCCTGGCGCCCCACCCGCTGGGCATGTTCGGCATCATCAAGACCCTGGTGGGATACTTCGCCGCCAGCGTCGGGGTGCGCATCGACGTGGACCACGCGTTCATCCGCCTCCTGCTGGGCTCGTTCTTCTACGTCTTCCACCAGGTGCTGTACTGGGTGATGACGCGCGCGCTGCTCGGCCGTCCGCTGGTGCTGGACTGGCCGCGCACCGTCATCGAAGGCGTGCTCAACGGCGTCGTTGGAGTCGCGCTGTTCCTGTTCCTGGACCGCCTCAAAATCCGCTCGTAGCGCCGGCCTCCGGCTGACCTTTGAATCCCGCGCGGCTAGCGCCTAGAACCGGATCATCTCCTGGGCGAAGCCCGGGAAGTCGAACACCCCGAACTGTACCCCTCCCTGGCCGGGCACCCACATCGAGAGCGCGGAGTGGAACATGATGTCCGCCCGGATCTGCACGAACTTGCCGACCTGGTTGTCGCCGTTGGTCGTGGGCGGCCATTGCGTTGTGTTGGCGGAGCAGTTGGACAATGGCGCGCAACTCACGCTGGTGCCGGATTGCGACGTGAACGTCACGTTCATGTTGCTGTCGCTGATGCCGATTGCCGTGGACCTCAGCACCGCGGCCACGTCCTTGATCTGGATCGTGCAACTGTTCGGCGCCATCGCGCACGTCGCCCCGTGCACCGTCAGGTACGACGCCGCCCGCTTCACGGAATATTGCAGCGTGTGGTAGTACCACATGCCGCGCGCCATTTCCACAATGGAAATCCAGGCAAACAGCATCGGGATTCCCGCGAGAACGAACTCCACCATGGTCGCGCCGCGCCTGCTTCGTCGTCGCATGGCTAGCTCCCCACCCGCATCGTGACCGAACGCGAGATCGTGGCCTGCCCGGCGAGCAGCCCCGGAATGGGGATCAACTGCGGCGTCCGGTAGGTCACCGTCACCTGACTGGCCTCACGGTTGTCGGGTCCGGTGGCGCCGGCGGCGCTGACGATCAGCGGCAGGGCGGCGCAGGTGGTCCCCGTCACGTTCGGCGAAACCTTCATTTCGGCGATCACGTAGCTGCACGCCGTGGCGCTGTCCGCCTTGTTGGCCGAGGCGCGTGAAGTGTACTGGCACGCGCTGCGTGCGGCCGATTCCACGCTGATCAGAGCGTGTGCATACATCCCCCAGTCGAAAGCTCCCACGAACAGGAACACGAACCAGGGCAGAAACAGCGCCATTTCCAGGGCGGCGCCCCCCCTCACTTTTCTTCGTTGCATCAGTTTTCCCCGTTACCCATTTTGGGTGGCGTTTTGCCGCATAATTCCACAAAATGCGCCGCCTTCGACAGTCGTCTTTGGTTAAGGTACGGGCTTGGGACCTTGACAAACGTTATGGGAAACCTTCGAAACGGTTTCTCGATGGCAACTATATTTTTCTGGCAGCGCAATTCCCACTCGCTGCAGAAGCCGCCCGTCTCGGGGACGGGCCGCACATAACGGGGAGGAATTTTCGATGAAGCGAAGGGCGCGGCGCGATTCGCGTGCCGGTCAGGCCACCATTGCGATCACTCTGTCGCTGGTGATGATGTTCGGCATGCTGGGGCTTGTGGTGGACGTCGGCTGGGCCTACTGGCGCTGGGAAGCCTGCAAGACGGCGGCGGATGCCGCCGCCTTCGGCGCGGCCATGGTGGCGCGGACGGCTCCGAATCTGACCTGCGGATCGGGCGTAACCTGCCAGACCAAGACGGCCTGTCCGCAGGCTCCGTCCAACGCGAACGATACCGTTCAGGTCGGCTGCATGTATGCCAGGAGCAACGGTTTTGTCCAGGGCGGCAATAGCGGAAAGCAGTCGGTCTACATCGCCGCGGGCATCAGCAACGGGCCGGTTGCCGGGACCACTCCCGGTTATTGGGTGAGTGCGACTGTCGTGGAACAGGAACCGCAGTTGTTTTCCGCGGTGCTGGGCAAGCAGTTGATGACCGTCAGCGCGCGCTCGACGGCGAACGTCTACGTCGGCGCCGGCGGTGGCTGTATCTTCGTCCTCAACAAGACCGCGGCGAAATCCTACCAGCAGATCAGCTCGAATCTTGATAACGGCTGTTCGCTCTACGACGATTCCAACGCCAGCAACGCCGTCTACGTCGAAAGCGGCACGCTGACCCTCGACAACGGGGCTAACGTGATCACCGCCGGCGGCGTGTCTCTGCCCTCCAGCACGATCACGTACAACGGCGGGGGCAGCGCCAAGACGAACCAGCCGCGCAACGGGGATCCGTTCTCCGGCATGACCGCGCCGGTGCCGTCGCTTCCCTGCACCCCGGATCCGCAAATCAGTTCCGGCGGCCGCACCCTTTCTCCGGGCACTTATTGCAGTATCTCGATCAACTCGGCGGATAACACGACCTTCAGCCCCGGCGTCTATATCATCACCAATGGCAGCCTGAACATCACCAGCAGCAACAATGTGAACGCAAACGGCGTGACATTCTATTTTCCGGCTTCCTCGGGGAACGTGAACTTCACCAGCGGCACCTTCAACCTGACCGCGCCTTCCAGCGGCTCCACCGCCGGCTTCGCCATCTGGAAAGACGGGCCGTCAGCCAGTTCCGCGGTGCTCGACAGTTCCGATATTACGATCAACGGCGTGATCTACATGCCGTACACGAATCTGAAGTACGGCAGCAGCGCGACCGCATCGCGCACCACCATCGTCGCCGACACCATCACCATCGACAGTTGCCACATCACCAACGCGGCGTCTTCGCCCTATTTCACCAACGGGGGAGCGGCGCTCGGCGGGGCGTTCGTGGTCGAGTAGCGGCCGGCGCCGCGTGACGCTACCCGGCGAATTGCACGATCATGCAAGTCACATCGTCGTGCTGCGGGGCTTTGCCGGTGAAGGCGTCGATGGAGGCGAACAACTGCTGTTGGATTCCCTCGGCGGAAGAGATCGCCGTCCGCACGAACTCCATCAGGCGGTCGAGCCCGTATTCGCCGCCGCTTTCGTTCTCCGCTTCGACGACACCGTCGGTGTAAATCACCAGCAGGTCGCCCGGCGCAATCTCCACCCGTCCGGTATCGTAGACGGCGTCGGCGAATGTGCCGCACGGCAGGCCGCCGGTTTCGAGTGGCAGGATGCCGCCCGCCGCGCGGCGCAACAGCGGCGGATTGTGGCCCGCGTTGATATAGCGCAGTGTGGATGCCGCCGCGTCCCAACTCGCCAGGAACGCCGTCGTGAAATGACGGCCGCCGTAACTGTCGGTACAGCAGAAGCGGTTGAGGCGTGAGATCAGCCCGGCCAGGTCGTGGCCGGCGGCGATCAGGGTGCGCAGGCAACTCCGGAAACACGCCATCAACAATCCCGCCGGGATGCCCTTGCCGGCGACGTCGGCCACCACCAACAGCACCGCCGCTTCCTCGCCCGCCATCGGAATCACGTCGTAGTAATCGCCCGCCACCGTGTTGGCCGGACGCGTCCGGAATGCGATATCGAGTCCGGGTATGGTGGGCGGGGTCGCCGGGACCAGCCACTTCTGGATGTCGCGCGCCACCTCAAGATCGCGCTTTAGCGCCACGCGATCGGCGACCTCCAGCCCGAGCAACACCAGCAGGCAGGCGGCGCCGAGGATCGGAGCGCCGCCCCTCGACTGGATCTTCCCCTCATCGCCCTGCTGCTGTGCGTCAAAGCTGAGCACGAGCACGATCGCCACCAACAGGAGCACGCGGCGCGCCGGGGTCAGCCGGAAGAACATGGCGCGGGCGAAGACCCACACGCGGTGCCAGCCCCGCGCCTCCGAAGCGCCCGGGCCGAGCGCCGCCGAGGAAGATTCGAAGCTGGAGCGCGCCTCCCGCCTGAAATCGAGCCAGAGCGTACCGAGCGAGTGGCCTTCGGTGAGCCTCTGCCAGAACCTGCCGGCCTGCGTCATTCCGCCTCCGAGTATAGGGCGGGGTACCGTGGGGGTCAATGTGGCATTCCCCCCGGACAGTACACAAGCCGGATTGCGCGGTGGGCTACACTAAAAGAGAGCACCCGCTCCGCTTGCCGTGATCCTGCCCCCGGTCGATCCGCAACTCGAAACTCAGCTTTCCGATAAGCCGCCCCTGCGCGACGATACCCGTTTCGCCGCGGGACGCATCGCCGTGTTTCAGTACTCCGCGGTGGCTGTCTTCCTGGTGCTGATCTCCGGTTTCTGGCGGTTGCAGGTGCAGAACCCGGAGTTCTACGACGAACGCGCCCAGGCCAACAGCATCAAAAGCGTGCCGATTCCAGGACCGCGCGGCCGCATCCTCGACCGCGATGGACGGGTGATCGTGGACAACCACTCCTCGTTCAGCCTGATTCTGGCCCGCGAACAAGCCAAGGAAGAACACCTGCGGCCCATCGCGCAGGGCCTGAACCTCGATTACGACGACCTCTACGCCCGCGTCGCGCGTATGCGCAAAGCGCCCAAGTACGTGCCCATCGTGATCAAGGACGAACTCACCCCGGCGGACCTGGATTTCGTCGAATCGCACCACGACTTCTTCCCGGAACTGGTGCTCATCCAGTCCCAGCGGCGTCTCTATCCGCAGAACGGGTTCATGGCCCATGTCATCGGGTACACCGGAGAAATCAGCGAGCAGGAACTCGATCAGCCCGAGTTCGCGAAATACGAGGCGGGCGCGGTGGTGGGGAAGTTCGGTATCGAGAGGGAGTACAACGATACCCTCATGGGGGTCGACGGTCAGCGGCAGGTGATCGTCGATAACCGCGGGCAGGTGCGGCAGACGATCGGGATCAAACCCGCCATCCCGGGCCACGACCTGAAATTGACCATCGATCTCGACCTGCAGACCGTGGCCGAACTGGCCATGGATTCCCCGTACAAGGAACTCGGGATCGACCACCGCAACGGCGCCGTGGTCGCGCTCGACCCGCGCAACGGCGAGGTGCTGGCCATGGTCAGCCGGCCGGCGTTCGACCCTAACATGTTCGCCACCCGCATCAAAACCAAGGACTGGCGCGAGATCGCCGACAACCCGGACCACCCCATGCTGAACAAGGCGATTCAGGCCGAACAGGCGCCGGGTTCGACCTTCAAGCCCTTCGTGGCCCTGGCGGGACTCGAAACCGGCACGGTCGATCCGAACTGGACCACGCACTGTACCGGCGGCGTCAAGCTCTACGACAAGTATCAGCATTGCTACGGGGTGCACGGCACCCAGAACATGCACAACGCGATCGTGAACTCCTGCGACGTCTACTTCTACACGCTGGGCGCCAAGGTGGGGATCGATAATCTGGCTTTTTACGGCGACCTGGTCGGTTTCGGGCATAAGACCGGAATCGACCTGCCGCACGAGCGCGAAGGCATCATGCCCTCGGAGCAGTGGAAGATCCGCACCTACCGGCAGAAGTGGTATGTCGGCGAGACCCCGAGCGTGGCCATCGGGCAGGGCGCGCTCACGGTGACGCCGCTGCAATTGACGCGCGCCATCGGCGGCGTGGCGGTGGGCGGCAAGTGGTACCAGCCGCACCTGGTGTTGCGTCCGCCCGACCAGGTCAAGGTGGTTCAGTGGGCGCTGTCCCCGGACGACGTCAAAACCGTCGTCTCCGGAATGTACGGGGTGGTCAACGAAGCCGGCACGGGCGGACGCGCGCGCCTGCCCAACGTCGCGGTCTGCGGCAAGACCGGTACCGCGCAACTGGCCTCCTACGATTACATCAACTCCGTGGGCAAGGGCACGGAGTTGCGTGAGAACGCATGGTTCGAGGCCTTCGCGCCTTGTGAGAGCCCGGAGATCGCGGTGGTGGCGTTCTTTGAGCACGGGCGGCACGGACCGGCCGCGGCGGAGATCGTGCGCGACGTGATAGCCGCCTACTTCGACAAAAAGACGCGCATCCAGACCAGAAAGCAGGCTCGGGCCGAGGTCACCGCGACGCTCGGCATGGGGTTGCCGGGTACCGCGCCGGGGAGCACGCTGCCGGGAGCGCCCCAACTTTAGAACATGTCCAAATACCTCTCCGCGCGGGATATCGACTGGACCATACTGCTGATCGTACTGTTGATCTGCGCGGTCGGAATCCTGCAGATCTACAGCGCGACCCGCGATACCGACAGCACCAGTTCCTGGTGGAAGCAGGTCCTGTACGTGGTCGGCGGCCTGATGCTGATGTGGCTGGTGTTGGCGATCGATTACCACTCGCTCCTGCACTACGTTCCCGGACTGTATGTAGGGAGCGTCTCGGCGCTCACCCTGACATTTTTATTAGGCGACCGCGTATACGGTTCGAAGCGCTGGATTCCGCTCGGCTTCGGGTTCCACTTGCAGGTATCGGAACTGGTAAAGCTGGTGATAATATTATTGGTAGCCCGCTACCTGACCGACCTCCGGAGCGATGATCTGGAGATTCGGGATCTGTTGAAGCTGGCGGGTCTGGTTTTGGTGCCCACGGTCCTGGTGTTGAAACAGCCGGATCTGGGGACGGCCATGACCTACGTGGCAGTCCTGTTCGCATGTAGTTTTGTCGCCGGGCTGCGCTGGAAGTACATTGCCGCCATAGCCGTAGTGGCGGTGCTGGTAATCCCGGTGACGTATCATTTCCTGCCGGATTATCAGAAAGCCCGGTGGGTAGGGTTCATGAACCCCGAGGGGGATCCTCAGGGAAAGGGTTATCAGTCAATCCAATCCCAGATCGCGATCGGCTCGGGGAGTATGTTCGGGAAGGGAGTCACCAAGGGTACGCAGACCCAACTCCGCTTCCTGCCGGTGCCCTGGAAGGATTTCATCTTCGCGGCGTTTGCCGAGGAGCATGGGTTCGTCGGGGTGGTAGTGATGTTGGCTTTGTTTTTCGTGCTGCTGATGCGCATCGTCCAGAATGCGCAGACGGCGCCGGACCGGGTGGGCATGTACATATGTATGGGGGTGGCCGCTCTGCTGCTGTTCCATGTTCTGGTGAATGTGGGGATGGTGGCGGGGCTGATTCCGGTAACCGGAATTCCACTGCCCTTCATGAGTTTTGGGGGTTCAAGCATCTGGACGTTTTTTATGGCGCTGGGGCTGGTCAATAACGTCCGCCTCAGAAGGTTTGTGAATTAACCGGGCGCCTGCCAGGTTGCGGCGCTCGCGAAACAAAGATCGATGACGGGAGCCTGGAGAGACCCCCGGTCCGGCGGCTGAGAGCAGCCCCACCGGGAAAGAGGAGTGGTTCCCGGCCGGTTGGTGTTCGAGAACGCTTATCTCCACCTCCGGTCAGCGTGAGATTGCGGTTTTTGGCCGCGCCGGCGCCGGTTCCGCGCGGGGCGGCACACACGCAGGCCACCCTCCGAATCAGCCTCTCCATGCCCCGGGGAGGAAGTAAATGACCAAGGAATTGGTGATTTCGGCGACTCGCCACGAAACGCGCGTGGCGGTGCTGGAAGACGAGCAGGTGGTGGAAGTTTACCACCAGAGAGAAAACGAATATTCCCTCGCGGGATCGATTCACAAAGGCAGGGTGACGCGCGTGCTTCCCGGCATGCAGTCCGCCTTTGTCGATATCGGACTGGGACGCGACGCGTTCCTCTACGTCTCCGATTTCTTCGAAGACAACGACGAATACGACAAGATCGTGACCGCGGCCGAGGAGAAGGTCTTTAAACTGGACCGTCCCGCCGCCGCGCCGGTTGCCGCCCCCACTGCGGTGGAAGCTCCGGTTCCTTCGGAGACCGCCGGGGTTGCGGCCCCGGTTGCCGAGGTCGAGGCTCCGGCGGCGGAAAGCCAGCCGCTGGCTCCGCCGGCGAGCGCGATGGTGGGTCCCGCGGGCGACCGCGACCGGCGCGACCGGCGCGGACGCCGTTCCCGTCGCGGCCGCGGCGGTCGCGGTGGTCGCGGCGGCTTGCCCGAGAGCAAGTTCTACTCCCCGCGCCAGGAAGAACCGCGCGCCGATGCGCCCCGTGAAGAGATCGAGCACCCCGTGGAAGCCGCGCCTGCCCCCGTCGAGGCCGACGATTTCTTCGTGCTGCCCGGCGAATCCCTCGCCAAGTATTCCCACGAGGACGAACTCGCCGCCGCGGAAGAAGATCTGGACGGCGAGGCCCTCACGGAAGCGGAGGCCGAGGCCATCGAAGAGGAAGCCGGGGTGGAGGAGGCCGCCGAAGTCGCCCCTCCCACCGAACCAGCCCTGCCGGAAACGCCGGCCGCGGAACCGGTCGTCGCCGCGGCGCCGCCCGTCGAACCGGAACCGGCCGCGGAGCCCTCGCCCGAAGTGCTGCTGGCGCGGGAAGCCGTCGAAGAAGCGCGCGCCGACGAGCGCCAGGAAGAGGCCGAGAAACTGCTGGCCGCCGAGGAAGACGCCGCGGCCGTCGAACCCGTGGCGGAAGCCGTCGTGGTGGACGAGCCGGCCGAAATCTTTGTGGCCCAGGCCGAAGGCGAAGTGACCGAACCGTTCGCCGAAGAGCCGTTCGCCGAAGGTGAAGCCGCCGCGGAGGCCGCCGCCGAAGACGCCGCGGAAATCGCCGCCTCGGATGTTCATGATGAGGAAGGGCCGGAGCCCGCCCGCATACCCACCAGCCTGACCGCGACCCTGCGCGAGCAGGGCCATCGCCAGAACCTGCATCGCATCTCGCGGCGCACCCGCCGCCGGGGACGTGGCGGTGAACGCGGCGAACGCGGTGGCGAACGTGGCGGGGAACGTGGTGGCGAGCGCGGCGAACGCGGTCCCGTACAGGAAGCCCAGCGGCCGCCGCAGGAAGCCCGCCCCCAGCAGGAGGCGCAGCCGCGCAACGTGCGCGCCGACCGGCCCGCGCAGCCCTCCATCACGGACCTGCTCAAGGAAGGCCAGGAAATCATCGTACAGATCGCCAAGGAGCCGCTCGGACAGAAGGGCGCGCGCATCACATCGCACATCGCGCTTCCCGGCCGCTTCCTGGTCTACATGCCGACCGTGGACCACATCGGCGTGTCGCGCAAGATCCCGAGCGACGAGGAGCGCTTGCGCCTCAAGCGCGTGCTGCAGGGCAACCGCACCGGCATCCCCGGCGGCTATATCGTGCGCACCGCCGGCGAAGGCCGCAGCGAGGAAGAACTGCGCGCCGACATGATGTTCCTCTACAACCTGTGGCTGGACATGCGGCAGAAAGCCGAGCGCCGCAGCGCGCCGGCGCTCATCCATCACGATCTCAACGTGGTGGAGCGCATCCTGCGCGATCAGCTCACCACCAGTTTCAAGAGCATCTGGGTGGACAACGAGGAAGTCTACGAAAGCGTGCTGGCCTTCGTGCAGCGCTTCCAGCCGGCGCTGGTGAATCGAGTCAAGCTGTACACCCGGTCGAACCCGATCTTTGACGAATTCGGCGTGACCGCCGAACTGGAGAAGGCGCTGCGTCCGAAGGTGTGGCTGAAGTCCGGCGGATACATCGTGATCAACCAGACCGAGGCGCTGGTGGCGGTCGATATCAATACCGGTAAGTACGTCGGTAAGTCGAACCGCCTGGAAGATACTATCGTCAAGACCAACACGGACGCCATCAAGGAAATCGTGCGCCAGATCCGGCTCCGCGACCTGGGCGGCATCATCGTGGTGGACTTCATCGACATGGACGAGCGCAAGAATCGCCAGAAGGTGATGCAGGCGCTCGAAGACGCCATGCGCGCCGACCGCGCTCCTTACAAGATTCTCCAGTTCAACGATTTCGGACTGGTGGCCATCACCCGCAAGCGCGTCAAGCAGAGCCTGGAGCGTACCCTGTGCACGCCGTGCCCCTACTGCGAGGGCGCCGGCTACGTCAAGAGCCCACAGACCCTGGTCGGCGAAATCCTGGCCGAAGCTCACAAGATTGCCAAGGTCGTGGAAGGCAAGGACGTGATGCTGCGCGTCGCGCCCGATGTCGCCAGGCTCCTCAAGAGCAATCAGAATACCTACCTGCAGGAGTTGGAGGAAGTGCTGGGCCGCACCGTGATCGTCAAGAGCGATCACCAGTTGCATCAGGAAAAGTTCGACCTGGCGTAGACATCGACCGGAACACGCGGAGACGCCGGGACGCGGAGATGCGTCCCGGCGTCTCTTTCGTTTTCGGCCGGGAACCGTTCCCCGGCTTCAGGCTTTTGCGGCGCGCCGCCGCCGCCACTCGAACAGCACCACTCCGGCGGCCACCGAAACGTTCAGCGACGAGATCTGCCCCGTCATGGGGATGCGCAGCAGCGCGTCGCAGTGTTTGCGCACCTGTTCGTGCAAACCCTTGCCTTCGCCCCCGAGCACCACCACCGAGCGCGCCGCGTATTCGGTCGCGTCGTGCGCTTGCGTGCCGCGTTCATCCAGGCCGTAGATCCAGAAGCCGCGGTCCTTCAACTCTTCCAGTGTGCGGTTGATGTTGGTCACGCGCACCACCGGCAAATGTTCCAGAGCCCCGGCCGCGGCCTTGGCCACCACGTCCGTCAGGCTGGCCGCGCGCCGCTCCGGGATGATCACCGCGGCGGCTCCGGCAGCGTGCGCCGTGCGGATGATGGCGCCCAGATTGTGCGGGTCCTCCACGCCGTCCAGCACCACCAGCAGTTCGGAAGCGATCACGCTGTCGAGATCCGCGTACTTGCGCGCCGCCCCGACCGCGACCACGCCCTGGTGCGCGCTGGTGCCGGACAGGCGCTCCAGCGCGGCGCGCGGTTCGAACCGTACCGGCACGGATGCCTTGCGCGCCAGATCCACAACTTCCTGGATGCGCGGCCCGCCCGCGCCCTTGGCGATCAGGATGCGCTCCAGGGGAGTGCCGGCGCGCAGCGCTTCGGCGATCGGATGGATGCCGCTCAACACCATCGCGCTACTGTCCCTCCGGCAGGATGCCGAGCCCGTTGTTGAAGCGGTTCGTGAAGTTGGCGATCCCCACCACCAGCGTCAGCTCGACGATCTGCTCTTCGCTGAAGTGCGCATCCAGCGCGCCGCGCGCCGCCTCGGAAGGACGCGCGTCGCGCGTGAGTTCGCGCGCGTAGTGGAGCAACGCCTGTTCCGGCGCGGAAAAGCCCGAGTAGTCGGCCGCCTCCAGCGCGCGTAACTCGCCTTCGCCGATGCCGGCTCTGCGCGCGCCCGCCGTGTGCGCCGCCGTGCAGAACGCGCAGCGGTTGGTCAGGGATGCGGCCAGGTAGGCCAGTTCCTTCTGCCGCCGGTCGAGCGAACCCGGTCCGGTCACCGCGGCATAGAACGGCACGAAGTGCTGGAGCGCCGCCGGACGGTGCGCCATCACGCGGAAAAACGGGTTGGGCTGTTTGGACCTGGCCTCCAGGTTCGCCAGGAACTCATTCTGCGAAGGATCGATGCGGCTAATCGCCATAGCTACCAGTATAGAGACCGCCCAGGAACTCCCGGTCGCCTTCCACGAAATCGTAGCTCGAAAGCTCGGTCTTCGGAGCCCACTTCAGCTCGTGGAAAATCACGTTGGTGACTTCGCCATCCCACGCGCTCACCTTGAAAAAGAACAACTCAATGGGATTCCTGCCGGGATACCGGAACTGGTAGCGCGTGATCTCGCTCAGGTCGCGGACCCGTATGGCGAGTTCCTCTTCGAGTTCGCGCACGGTGGCCTGCTCCGGGGTCTCGCCCGGTTCCACCTTGCCGCCGGGAAATTCCCATTTCAGCGGATGCGACTGCCGCGGTGTGCGCTGCCCGATCAGAATGTTACCGTCGCGTTCGAGAACTGCCGCCACAACCTGGACCATGATCGTTATATTGGAGCACAGGATGTATCCCGAACGGTTGATCGATCATTTTCAAAACCCGCGCAATGTGGGCGATTTAGGACCGGACGCCACCGCAGTGGAAGTGTCCAATCCCGCGTGCGGAGACATCCTGCGGCTCTCGGTGCGCTTCGCCGGCGAACGCGTCGCCGAAGTCCGCTACAAAGTGCGCGGCTGCACCGCCTCGATCGCCGCCGGCTCGGCGCTGACCGAGTGGATGACCGGCAAATCGCGCGACGAGTTGGGCGCCTTCACCACCGCGGTGGTGGATGAAGCCGTCGGCGGACTGCCCCCCGCCTCCCGGCACGCCGCGGTGCTCTGCGCCGACGGTGTCCAAGCCCTCCTACAGCGTCTCCGCCTCGGTGCGTAGACGCTCCAGTTCCCTCCCGAGCGCGGCCAGCGATTCTTCGCACTGGACGAAATCGCGAGAGAGCGCTTCCTCCTCCATTCGGCGAAGCACGCTCGCTGCGGCGTTCGCCCCCACGTTGGCGCACGCTCCCTTGCAGTAATGCGCCAGGCGCTTGCATCGCTCCGGATCCTGCTCGCGGATGGCGGATTGAAGCAGCTCGATCTGACGGGATGTGTCCTCGATCAGGGCGGTGAGCACTTCGCGCATCAGTTCCTCATCGTCGAGGGTGATGTCCCGTAGCTGCCGGCGGTCCAGCGTCAGGCTGGGGTCTAAGGTGTGCACGTACACAGTTTCGGCGGGATTCGCGGAATGCTGAATCGAACGAAGGCCTTAGTGCAGGCGAGCGATTTCCCTCAGCGGGCGCGCGGAGTACCAAATCGGAAGCTGCTCTCCACCACCTGCCCGCGCTCGTTCACCACCGCCCGCGCCATAAATCCGGGGGAAGAGGGCGAGCCGAAGCGCATGTCGAAGACCTCCACCAGGCGGGCGTTATCGATCTCCGGCCAGGGCGTGACGCGCCACAGCGGATATTGCGAAAAGCGCAGAAATTCCGCCACCACGCGGTCGCGCCGCGCGGCGTCGATCGCCGGTTCCGGATCCGGCTTGTGATAGACCGTGGCGCGCGCCTCCCCCGGATCCGTCGAGACCAGGTTCACGTCCTCCACGATATACGCGCCCGGGGTCTCCACCACACCGCGCCAGCGAAACGGGTTGGCCGTGTCCGGGCAAGCGATCACGCGCAGCGGTACGGCGCCCTCGTACAGCCGCGAGCTGAGCGTGGCCACCGCGCGCGTGTGCATGGTGGCTCGCGCCCCGTCGTAGGCGAAGAGGAACAGCAGCGCGAAGATGGCCCACCCGCGTCCGTGATGGCGCGCCGCGGCGCCGCCCGACGTGATTTCGCTGCCCACCAGGCGCGACAGGAAGGGGCCGGCGACCCCGATCAGGCACACGCTCCAGATGCACAGGTCCACCACGTTGTTCAGGTCGCCCTGCAGCCATTCCCCGGAGAAGGGCAGCAGGAGCCGGACGCCGTACACGTTGGTCCAATCGAGCGCGAAGTGGCTGGCCAGTCCGATGAGCGCCGCCACCAAGCCCCCGATCCAGTTCACCGGCTTGCGCCCGGCGAACCGCACCAGCGCGACCACCAGCACGGCCAACACCGGCGCCGCCGCGAACGCGTGGGTGATGTTGCGGTGCCAGTGCAGGTAATTCAGTCCGCCGCCGAACGCCGATACCACGTCGATATCGGGAGCGTTGGCGGCCAGCAGCAGGATCGCGCTCGCCCGGGGAGTCAGCCGGTTCAGCCCCGCTCTGGACAGGAAGAGTCCGACGGCGGTGTGGGTCAGGTTATCCATGCGGGAACTTCTATTGTAGTGGGCGCATGAGGATGCCGCGCGCGGCCGCCTTGGAGCGCTGCTCGAACGTGCCGGCCACGGTGCCGGGGCGCGGCCGGCGCACGCGGTAGCCGCGCGCCAGTACATCCCATACCCCCGGGTCTTCCTGCCCCAGCGCCCAGCCGGAAATGCCCGCAAGCCGCCGCGCCGAGGCGAGCGCCAGTTTACCCGCGATGCTGCGCGAGTCCTCGTACCAGAGTTCGTGGCGGCCCGCGGCATCCGTGAAGGCGATACGCGGCGCCCCTTCGGTATCCACCCATTCCGCCGGGTTGGCGGCCAGCACTGGGGCGGTCGCGGCGTAAAGCGAGGTGCGGCCGCGCCACCGGTCCGCTCCCGCGGGCATCACCCAGTGGAAACCGTACAGCGGAACGCCCAGCGAGATCTTGCGCGCGGGCATGGCGGAGCGCGTGTACCCGGCGATGCCGCGCACCCACGGCAGTCCGGCGAGCGGTCCGGGCGCGGAGAAGGCGCCGTGCTGCGGGTACGCCATGATGCTCAGGAAATCGGCGTCGCGGCCGAGCCGCCGGTAGTCGTAGACGCCGCTCCAGTCGTCGCTGCCGCCGGGTTCGGATTTGCCCACCACCGCCGCGCTCAGCAACAGGCCCCGCCGGTGGAAAGCGGCGGCGGCCTCGTGGAAGAAGCGCGTGAACCGGTCGCGGTAGACGGCCTTGATGTTTTCGTAATCGAACTGGAAGCCGATATAGCCGTCGCGCAGGGCGTAGTAGAGCAGGTAGCGGATGGCGCGGGCGCGCGCCGCGGGCGAATCCAGCACGGCGTGCATCAGGGCCTGGTTGAAGCCCCGGTTGGTCACCAGCGGCATCACCGCGATCCGGTGTTCGCGCGCGGTTTCCACCACCGCCCGCGGCACCTCCCCGGTGACGAAGCCCTCGGCATCCATCGTGAAGCACTGCGGCGCGATGATCGATACCTGCCGCCAGTGCTCCTGGAAGCTGGCGATGGCCGCCGGGCGGTCGACCAGATACATCACGGTGGTCAGCGGGGGCGGGGAAGCCGGCCGCGCGGCGGCAGCCAACATCGGGAGAAGCGCGGCGGCGGGTAGTGCGCGGCGCATCAGGAGAACGTGACCACGGCGGCGCCGCTCGGGCGCTCGCCCACCCCGACCATCGTGAAAATGGGCGCGGATTTGTAGCGCTTCACGCGCGCGCCGGCTTCCTGCCGGCCGGCCATGGCGACCACCCGCACCACCGCGAGATCCCCCGAGCCTTCATTTACGACCAGCGCGAACTGTCCGTCGGGCGTAATCAAAATTCCGCTGGGGTGCCGGCCCACCTCGACGATCGCGGCCAGGTTGCCGGTTTCCACATCGAGCACCGTGACCCGATCGTCCGCCGGGTTGGCCACCAGCAGCAGCGCGGGCGTGCCGGGAGTGGGTTCGGCCACCGCCATCGCGCCCGGCGCGTGTCCGGCCAGGCGGGTTTCGGCGACCTCCGTCTGGTAAGGGTAGACGGTGACTACCGCATCCATGCCTTCGCCCGTGATATAGAGTTGGCCGCCATCGCCGGTGGTGCAGAAGTGGCGCGGCGCCACTCCCAGCGGCAGCACCACCACGGTCTTGCCGGTCCCGGTCTCGTAGATGGTGAGGTTGCGCGCCGTATCGCTGCCCGCCAGCACGTAGCGTCCGTCGCTGCGGAAGCACGCGATGGAAGGCTCCGCCTGCGAAGGGATGATGCGGGTCAGCGATGCCTGGTCGAGCGCGGCGATCGCCACCGTCCGGTCCTGGCGGGTCACGATGCACGCCGCCGGCGTCTGGCGGGAAAGTTCGAAGCTGTCGGGCGGGTTGGCGAGTTTGATGCGCCGCCCCGTGCGCAGCGTCGCGAGCGGGACCTCCACCAGCGCGGCGGGGTCGCGCGTCAGCACCCAGATCGCATCGCCGGTATGAGCCAGCCGCATGGAGACGGCGATGTTGCCGACCCGCAGGCGCCGGGAGACGCTCAGCGAGACCGCGTCGATTTCGAAGATGGTGGCGCCGTCGCGCGCCAGGACGTAGGCGCGTCCGGACTTGGGTGGGGAGACCACCTCGTCGGGTGCGGCATCAAGCGGTACGTGCGCGCGCAGGCGAAATCGGGAGAGATCGACGGCTGAGACGGAACGGCTGTCGTGATTGGCGACAAAGCAGAAGCCGACGATTCCAGTGGCCTTGGGCGCGCGGCAGGCCGGGGAGAGCGCGGCGGCGGCGAGCAGAGCGCGCCGCGAAATCTTGGGCGGGGTCACTAGGGATATTGTAAGCAGTGGCGGGGAGGGAGGGTGAGCGTGATATTCTAGAGAAAGCCTCGCGGTTCCCCAAGTGGAGAGATGGCCGAGCGGTTGAAGGCGCACGCTTGGAAAGCGTGTATAGGGGAAACTCTATCGAGGGTTCGAATCCCTCTCTCTCCGCCATATAAACTTTTTAAAATCAATAAGATACCAAAGTTAGAGCCAAAGTTAGTAGCGACTGTAGCGGAATTGCGTTAGAATCGCTCCTCCCATGCGCGATCTCTACGTCCGCCATCGCCCGCGTTGTCGCTTCGGCCAGCCTGATTTCGTCGATCCAAAGGGGAGACCTGCGCGACAACTGTTCGCTTGCGGCTGCCGGTAGCCCAGCCCAGCCCCGTTTCGCTTCGTTCGCGGTAACCGATGAGCGCGCCGCACGCGCCCGCTTCGTCATCGCACTCCCGTCACCATACTTCCATCGCTCCACGCGAGAGCCAGGGATGCCAGCGCGCCAGCAATTCTCGCGTTTAAGCGTTGTACACTGGGGTCTTCACAGCGGAAACATTCAGGCCGCTTCTTGTGGACTTGGGCTCCTCCTGCCGATGAGAATGGTGGTGCCGCGATGAGAGCAAAAGCGGGCCTGCTTAAAAAGATGCCCAGAGCATATTCATCGGAAACCCACGCCTACGCCGAAATCAAGCGCGAGTTGAAGCGCCGCGGCTTCAATACTCGGAACCCGAATCGTGATCCGCACGGAGAGGTCTACACTCAGCACGAAGCTGCGGGCAACGAGGAGTTGAAGAAAGGCCTTCAGGGGGGTGTCCCTGAGAACATCGTCAAATTGGGAGGGGACAAGCTCTGGGTCATTGAGGCCAAGCGACACCCGAACCAACTCACGAAGGCGCTTAACGAAGCGAAGGATTACGCGAAGTCAATAAATGACAACAGCAGTCAGTTCCAGAGCGTCTTGGTGACAGGCGTAGCAGGCTCGGATGAGGACGGGTACAAATACACGTCTGCGTATCTGGCACACGACGGATGGAAGAAAATCACGATTGAAGGTCGGCCGTTGGCGCGCCTGTTGCGCAAATCTGAATGCATCGCCATTCTGAATACGAAGAACCCGAACATTCACCAACGGGAGCTCACGACGAAAGAGGTCGTCGAGCCTTCGGCGCTTGCGAGAAGTTATCCACCCGTGCTTGTCAAAACTGACCCAGG
>JAFDVU010000350.1 GCA_018268835.1 Acidobacteriota bacterium
CGCGCGCTCCAATCGCCGAGGCGCGCCGCAATCGCGGACCGCAATTCGCCCCCGCCGTCGACTTGTACGCTCGCGACGCCGGCCACGCCTTCCATCGGCTGTAGCGCGCTTTCGGGACCGGATGCGATCCGAACCAGCAGGGTCGGGCGCGAGGTTTCGCGGTGAAGCTCCCGGGCAAGTTCCACGGGAAAACTCTCCGGCGCCGCAAAACCGGGCTGCGGATGGAGTAAGACAACCGGCTTGGGCAGCGCGGTGGTACCGGAGGTAACGGTAACCTGGAGCCGCTCCGCGATGAGCCGCGCCAGCCCGCGCATCACGGCTCCCTCGATGGCCGGTTCGGAGCCGATATCCTCCTTGGTG
Source organism: Acidobacteriota bacterium (assembly GCA_018268835.1). Lineage (GTDB taxonomy): Bacteria > Acidobacteriota > Terriglobia > Bryobacterales > Bryobacteraceae > Solibacter. The sequence continues at coordinate 361 of JAFDVU010000350.1, forward strand.
AGGTACGCCACGCGCGCGTCGGCCACCACTTCGATATCCGCCACGGCGGGCCGGCCGGTGACAAAAGAGAGTTCGCCGAATACGTCCGGCGGCTGCATCCAGGCGACGGTTTCGCGCTCGAGGCCGCGCTGGATCCGGACCGCCAGGCGGCCAGAAAGCAGGAAGTAGACGGCCGCGCTGGCGTCGCCTCTTTTCAGGATGATCGCGCCGGCCGGGTGCGCTGTCACCACCACGCGTCCGGCAAAGCGCGCCAGTTCCGCCTGGTCGACGCCGGCGAAAATCGGCGATGCGGCCAGTACTCTTCGCAACTCTTCCACGTCAGCCACCGGACTAGTATAGTCGCCCTGGAAAAAGCACGGTAACAATTTGTGATGAACGTATATAATGGACCCCGGAGCGTGTGATGGCCACTGAGATCGATCGCAACCTTCTTCCGGGTTTCGTGCGCACGTCGCTTGATATCTCGCTCGGGTGCGCCTACCGCACCTTTGAGATGTTCAAGGATCCCCCCGGCACCTTCATGGGCATGGTGTCGGAGATGAAGACTCTGGTGACGCCGCCGAATTGCGACAACATTCCCGATGCGGCCAAATCCGTGGCGTCGCTCTGGGTGAAGAAGGGTCTCGGCTTCGTGGAAGAATGCCGCGTGACCGGCGAGAAGTTCACCGCCGAGCGCTAGCCGCGGGCGCACCGTGACGGTTCGATTTTTCGACTACGCAACCCGGTGCGTTCATATCGGCGGCGGGGGCTGCCGGATCGCGAGCCGGTACCTGGTCCGCCGACTTACCGGAAAGGATCCCCAGGGTCCCCTCCTTCTGCGCGAGTTCTTCGAGCGCCTGAGCGGGAGCTTTCTGAAGTTCGGCCAGATCCTGGCGCTTCAGATCGACAGCCTGCCGCGCGAATACTGCGACGCGTTGCTCTCGCTGCTGGACCGCGTGCCGCAGGTCCCGCAGGAGGAAGTGGAGCAGGTGTTTCTGGAGGATCTCGGGGCGTCGGCGCGTTCCATCTTCGTCGAATTCGATTTTCGCGCGATCGCCGCCGCGTCCATCGGCCAGGT
>JAFDVU010000351.1 GCA_018268835.1 Acidobacteriota bacterium
CGGACGTCGGGAGCGTCGCCCGGCAGATGCGTTTTGACTGGACTGGCCCGTCGCCGGGTTTGCGCGCCGGTGATTTCGTCGACGACCTTCACGAACTGGTGTGTCGCGCGGCCGGCACGCTTTACGCCGACAAGAACAAAGGGATCATGATTGGGCAGGTCGTGCACATTCTTGAGGAGTCCGGGCTCCGCCTCGACCTCATGGCCCCACGCGCCGACATTGCTGCTCTCCGCAAGGAGGTGGTCGCCATGGTTGACCATTACGCGGTCGTCGGCCACCCGCGGGAGACGGGTGTTAAGCGGGCCACGGCGCCCGTCATCGCTGCGACCGAGGCCCTCGACGAGGAGGCGGACACGCCCGCGGTCGAGGACGAACTGGCGGCTTTGCGTGTTAGCCGCGGCGGCAGCCGTGGTGGTGGACGCGGCCGCGGCGGGCGCGGCGCGGGCTCGGCGTCGCGTGCGCCTTCAGCCAGGCAAGTTCAGGACTCCGGCAAGGTGTGCTACAACTGCGGCGGCAAGGGCCACGTTCGTGCGCAGTGCCCGTCCCCGCCGATGACTTCGTCGCAGACGCGCGGCGGCGGCTCGGCATCGTCGTCTCGCCAGGCGAGCGGCGCTCCCAACCGTGTACCCAATGCACACCACTTCTACACTGGATTCATCGTGGGTGGTGCGGCGGGTGCGAATGGCGCGACGTATGTCGCCGCGTCTGTGGCTGGGCAGTCGGTGAATGCCCTGCTTGATTCTGGTGCTGCCATGTCGTGCGTCAGCCTGTCTTTTGTTCACAGGCGCAGGCTTCCTCTGTTGTCGGCCAAGGATCGCGCGCGCGCGGCCAATGGCGCGAACATGGAGGTGATGGGGGCGGTCACGGCAGGCCTACTCATTGGCCCGCACGACGTCGGCCCGGTGCGGTTTGTCGTCATCCGGGATTTGTTTTGCCCTGTCATCATTGGCTCGGATGTGTTGCGCGGCAGCGCTTTAGTATTTGACTTTGGGTCCAACACGGCATCTTTTGCGCGCAGCTCGGTGGCGGCGGTGTCCACGTCGCGCGTGCTCCGTCTCAGCGACGACGCGGCCAGGGCAGTGTCGTTTCGCCCGGGTGAAAAGATTGTCATCACGCCTGACAATGCGGACCTGGATGGGGGCACGTCCGATTTCGACGACGACGTGCACGGCTCTTCTGACCCGGTCGGCTTGCGCGCCACGCAGGAGGACGTGCGCTCGGCGGTCAGCGGGCTGCGTCACCGCCAGGTGGCAGAGCTGGTCGTCAAGAATAGCGATCTGTTCGCCAAGGACCCGAGCCGGGTTTCGCACGTCAGCGCTCGCCTACACGCGCACCGCATCGAGTTGATCGACCGGGGCAGGGCCCCAATCAACATGCCGGCTCGCTCCCTCCACAAGGACAAGGAGG
>JAFDVU010000352.1 GCA_018268835.1 Acidobacteriota bacterium
CATCGCGCGCGCCTGCAGAACGGAACTCCGGTGGCGGTCAAGGTGCAGCGGCCGGGGGTCCAGGTGGTCTTCGAGAGGGATCTCGCGCTCCTCAAACTCGCGGTGCGTCTGATCCTGTTGTTCAGGATCCGCACTCTCTATTTCATGCGCGATCCGGTGCGGGAACTCAGCACCTGGACCCGCGACGAACTCGACTACCGTTCCGAGGCCAGCTATTGCGCCCTGCTACGGGAGAATGCCCAGCACACGCCCACCGAACGCGTTCCCGAAGTTTTCTGGGAACTGACGACGCGGCGCATACTGACGATGGAATTCCTGGAAGGCCCCAGTGTCGCCGATTTCCTGCGCATGCAGCAGCAGGGCGACGAAGCCGCCATCGAAGAGTTGCGCCAGAAGGGATTTGTGGCGGCGGAATTCAGCTCCAACATCATCTCCAATTTCCTGAGCGATGCCTTCCGATTCGGCGTTTTTCACGCCGACCTTCACCCCGCCAACCTGCTCATCCTTCCTAATAATGTTGTGGGCTACGTGGATTTCGGGATTGTGGCTACACTGACCAATGAGGCGCGCCGCAAGCAGATCGAACTTACCATGGCTTACGCCAGCGGCAGTCCGGAGGCCATCTACCGCCAGTTCCTGAACATCTGTACGGCCGGACCCGAATCCGACCTGACGGGACTGCGCCAGGGAATCGAAGCCCTGACCAGAGAGTGGTACCAAGAGCCGCCCATCGCCGGATCGGTCCGATTCCGGGTGACCGTCACGCGCACCATGATGGACCTATTAATGGTGTGCCGCCGCCACGGCGTCCTGGTGGATCGCGAAATGATCAAATATATACGCTCCACCATTCTGGCGGACGGGCTGATTTCGCGCCTGGCGCCGGGCTTCGACATGGCGAGAATTCTGCGCAACGTGGTGGAGAAGCAGGCCATCGACGAGGCCCGGAAGAAGGCGTTTTCCACGTCGGCGGCCCTCTCGCTATTGAGCGACATGGTGGTGTGGTTGGAATCGACTCCGCGAGATTTCCTGAGGGCCCTGAACATGCTCGAGCACCGTCAACTCCGCATGCGGACCACCTTGTCCGTCGCGGAACCGCGCGATGCCGCGCTGCGCGCCCGCACCGGCCGGGTCGCCGCCATATGGGCGCTCTCCATTTTATTCCTGGCCTCCCGGGGCGGGCTCCCTTCCTTCCGGTTGTCTCCTTTTCTTGCTGTACTCGACACAATGTTTGTGACATTATGGAGTCTCTGGTTGGTCCGCCTTATGTTGCGGCTGAGAACCTGGAAGTGAGGGGAGACTACGAATGCAAGAGTTAATTAATTCTGTCGCCCGATTTTCAGCGGCGGTGACCCTTTTCGGGATGCAGGAAGT
>JAFDVU010000353.1 GCA_018268835.1 Acidobacteriota bacterium
GAGGGCGGCGGGCGCGGCGGCGCGGCGGCGTCAAACGGACGCGTCCCGGGCACCGCGCTGGCCAGCGAAGCCGATTTCGAAAAGGCTACGCGGGCCACGGCCGAACTGCCCGACAGCGCTCCCGGCGCAATCGCGCGGGCGCGGGTGCGGCCGGATTTCTGGCTCACCGCCGGCTTGGGGGAGAGCGTCTACGCCATGGTGGAAGGCCGCGCCGTCTATTCCCCGATCAAGTCCGACCGCGGCGTGAACGCGGTGTACTTCGACGCGGCGGACAAACTCGTGGCTAGCGGCTATCTGTGGGCCGAGAACAAGAAGCAGTTGGCCTTCAAGCCGCTGGTGGTGGCGGCGACATCGGGGCGCGGCGTGGTGGTGGGCTTCACGCAGGATCCCAACTTCCGCGCCGTGGAAGACGGCTTGAACCTGCTGTTTCTGAACGCGGTCTTCCGGGGTCCGGCGCATGCGCGCACCGGCGGCGCGCCGGGAGAAGAATAGGTCCGGGAAAAGAAACCGCCCGCCGGACCCGGTGAACCGCGGGGTCCGGTCCGGCGGCGGCGCGACCGTCCGCTTCCTCCGATAACGGACGGCATCTCAATGGTGACGGACCATGCCCGGGCGTTTCGCGAAAAAAAATTTCTGCGACACTGAAACGGTCCGGGGGCCGACAACACTAATCAGGCAAATCCCCCTGAAGGAAACTTCGTCGGGATTTGGTCGGCTCGCCCTCGCGAAGTGAGCAGGCCGACTGCGCCGTGTCACCTGCGGCACAGCGCAGGATTCGGTGAAGCCCCCAACAGGGCCGCGCCGGATCGCGCTCCGATCGCCGGAGCGGGTGGCGCCGGGAATACGCCTCTTGCCCAGGTACTCCCGACGCAGCCGCCTCCGGCGATGCCGGGCCGCGCCTCGCCTTCCGTATGTCCCGCTGTGACTCCTAGTACCCCTCCCGGTAAGTAGTTGATCAAGCGAAGTATAATAACGTGCATCGTGCAGCGTCAGGCTTTCGATTCCGGGTATCTGCAACGTCTGGCGCAGGGGCACCCGGAAACAGAACGCGATTTTGCGGCGTACTTTCGGGAATTGCTGGGCGTCAAGCTGCGACCGCGGCTGCGTTCGGCGGACCTGGTCGAGGACGTCATACAGGAGACGTTTGCGCGCGTTTTCAAGGCGATCCGCGACGAAGCCATCGGCACTCCGGAAGCCCTGGGCTCGTTCGTCAACTCGGTCTGCAACCATATTCTGTTCGAGGTGTACCGCCAACAGGCGCGGACGTCGGATGGGCCGGCAGAGGAAGCCGCCGGCGGGGCGGAGGCGGAGG
>JAFDVU010000354.1 GCA_018268835.1 Acidobacteriota bacterium
TGCCCGATCGTGTACAACGCGCTGGAGGCGTTCAAGGAGGAGTTGGGGTTCAAGCTGTGAGGGGCGCGACCGGCCGCGGGGCTTGCAACCAGCGCTTGTATGCGCTTTCGAGATCGATTGACACTCGTTGGAGCCGGGTGCTATAGATACTCCGAGATTGAGATGCGAAATTGCCTCGCCCTACAGTTGCATCCCGGCCGGCGTTGCGCATCGCTCGGGAGAAGAACTCATGAGATCAAGCCTGGTTTTTTTCGCGCTCGGCGCGGCCGGGTTGTGCTGGGGACAGGCCCCGGCCGACTGTAAGCCCAACCCGTTGAACGTCCCGGAGGCCAAGTACCCGTGCATCTTCCCGGACAATCGCGTCATGTATCGCGTGATCGCACCTAACGCGCAGGCGGTGCGCGTCGGGAATACGAACCTCACGAAGGGTCCGGATGACATCTGGAGCGGGACGACGGCGCAACCGCTGGTGGAAGGTTTCCATTACTACGGCGTGAACATCGACGGCGCGACGACGGCCGATCCGTCCACGCGCACCTACTTCGGATCCGGATGGTGGAACTCCGGAATCGAGATTCCCGCGCCGGACCAGGATTTCTACCAGCCGAAGGAAGTTCCGCGCGGCCGCGTCAGCGAGCAGTGGTACTTCTCGAAGGTCACGGGCAAATGGCGCCGCTGCTTCGTTTACACGCCGCCGGGATATGACGCCGCAAAGAGCAAGTTTCCGGTGTTCTACCTGCTGCACGGCTGGGGAGAAGACGAGACCGCCTGGTTCAACCAGGGCCGCGTGGATTACATCATGGACAACCTCATCGCGGAGAAGAAAGCCAAGCCGATGATCATCGTGATGGATAACCTGAACGCGGTAAAGCCCGGCGACAGCGCCAGGATCTTCGCCGGCCGGGGCCTGGTCCCCGATCCGAGCGATCACCCGGCCCCTCCGCCCGCCGCGAGAGGAGGCGGAGCGCCCGGACGAGGGGCCGGCGCCCCCGGCGGACGAGGCCCCGGCGGTCCCGGACGAGGAATGCTGAGCACGTCGGCGTTCAGCGAAATGATGCTCACGGACCTCATCCCGATGATCGAGAGTAGCTACAAGGCTCTTCCCGGCGCCGCGAACCGTGCGATGGCGGGGCTATCCATGGGCGGCATGCAGACCCACACCACCGCCATGGCCAACCTGGACAAGTTCGCCTACATCGGCCTGTTCAGCGGCGGCAACATCCCGCTAACGGAGATCAAGGACCCTGCTGTTTTCAAGAAGCAGGTCAAGGTGGTGTTCTTCGGCAACGGACAACT
>JAFDVU010000355.1 GCA_018268835.1 Acidobacteriota bacterium
CTGCGCCTGGCGCCCGACGAAGCGCGCGACATCGTGCGCGTGGCCGAGATGATCAAGGCGGCCGCGCGGGAGCAACTGCCGGTGGTGCATCCGGAAAATCCGGGGATCGCGGGCGTGACCATCGCGCAGTTATCCGGACCGCCTTCCGCGCCGGGAGCGCATCGCCGCAATACAGTGGTGGTCTCCACCGGCAAGCTCGATTGGTCGCGGCCTAACTCCTGGACCGGCGTGCTGGACCGCTCGCCCTGCGGTACCGGGACGTGCGCGAAGATGGCGGTGCTGCACGCCCGCGGGCAACTCGCGCCCGGCGAGGACTTCGTGCACGAGGGCATCCTGGGTACCACCTTCACCGGGCGTCTGGTGGAAGAGACGCGCGTGGGGCCGTACCGTGCCGTGGTGCCGCAGATCTCCGGACAGGGGTGGATCACCGGCTTCGCACAATACGTGCTGGATCCGGAGGATCCGTTCCCGGCCGGCTTCACGGTCGCAGACCTCTGGGGTTAGCGCACTGTGTTTCAATCGGAGTGGAAAGCGAGTTGCCAATGTCGCTGAAGAATAAAGTGGTGATCGTAACCGGCGGAGCCTCCGGAATCGGGCTGGCCACGGCCCGCCGTTTCGCACAAGAGGGCGCAAAGGTCGCCACCTGGGACGTGAAGGAAGGCGAGACGCAACCGGGCGGGATCTTCCAGAACGTGGATGTGACCAGCGGGATGAGCGTGGATGGCGCCGTCCGCGACGTTTGCGCGCGGTTGGGCACGCCTTACGTGCTGGTGAACAACGCCGGCATCCTGCGCGACGGCCAACTGGTGAAGTACAAGGACGGCGCGGTGGCGGGCGTCATGACGGACGCGCAGTTCGATGCCGTGATCGGCGTGAACCTGAAGGGCGTCTTCGCGTGCACGCGCGCCGTGGTGCCGCACATGATCGCGGCTGGCGGCGGGGTGATCCTGAACGCCTCCAGCGTGGTCGGCCTGTATGGGAATTTCGGGCAGACGAATTACGTCGCGACCAAGGCAGGCGTGATCGGGATGACCAGGGTGTGGGCGCGCGAACTCGGCAAGTACCAGATTCGCGTGAACGCGGTCGCGCCCGGCTTCATCGCCACCGAAATGGTGAAGCAGATGCCGGAGAAGATCCTGCAAGGCATGGTGGGCCACACGCCGCTGGGGCGCGTGGGCGAGCCGGTGGATGTCGCCAACGCATACGTCTGGCTGGCCAGCGACCAGGCGTCGTTCATCACCGGCACGGT
>JAFDVU010000356.1 GCA_018268835.1 Acidobacteriota bacterium
ACCGCTATCGGTCTGTTCGTGGCCATCCCCGCGGTCTGGATGTTCAACTACTTCACGAACAAGATTGAGGCGTTCGACGTGGAGATGGGCAACTCCAGCTCCGAGTTGATCGACTATTTCCTGAAGCGTTCTCAGCGCGGCGCGCGCAAGTAAGCACCCGCGTGTTTCGGATCCGGCGAGTTGAAGGACCCGGGGAGCTTCGAAGCTCTCCGGGTTCCGCCCTTCACCAGGCGGCCGCCGTGTCCGGGGAGAGAGATAATGCCAGTCAACGTTGAAGAAATCAAGAAGCATAAGGCGCCGCCCCCGGTTGCGGACATCAACGTCACCCCCATGGTCGACGTGATGCTCGTCATGCTCATCATCTTCATGGTCATCACTCCCATGTTGAGCAAGGGCAAGGACGTCGACATGTACAAGAGCAAGAACGCCATCGCCATGGCCGGGGCCGATAAGACCGACGCCATCATCTGTGCGGTGACGCGCGACGGCAAGACCTACCTCAATGTCGACCAGATGGAGCCGGACCAGTTGCCGCAGCACGTCAAGGAACTGCTCGACAAGCGCCCGACCGACAAAACCGTTTTCGTCAAGGCCGACTATCGCGCCAAGTACGACCGCGTGGTTGAGGTCGTGGACAACCTGCGCGCGGCTGGCGTGGACCAACTCGGTCTGCTGACCGACCAGAAGGGCTCGACGACGGAAGCAGGACAGAGCGCTCCGCCGGCGGGACAGTAAGAATTTCGAGTTTCTAAAGGAGCAATCATATGGGAATGTCAGTCGGCGGGCCCGGTGGTGGTCCGAAAGCAGACATCAACATGACGCCCATGATCGACGTGCTGCTGGTGCTCATCATCATCTTCATGGTGATCACGCCGCTCACGCCCAAGGGCCTGGATGCGCTGGTTCCGCAGCCTCCCCCGCCAAACGCCAAGCCTAACCTCAGCGATCAGCGTACCGTGGTGATTGTCATTGACGCCAACCACCACTACTCGATCAACAACGAGGAGACGGACACGGACCGGATGGGGTCGCGTCTCGAAGAGATCTTCAAGACCCGTGCCGAGCGCGTCGTGTTCGTGAAAGGCGATCCCGGCCTGGAGTACCAATGGGTGGCCAAGGCGATCGATATCGCCCACGGCGCTGGAATCGACAAGGTCGGACTCATGACCGCCAAGGTGGAGGCAGGACAATAACATGCGCAAATGGGTGTTGGTTCTTGCCGCGACGGCGCTCGCGGC
>JAFDVU010000357.1 GCA_018268835.1 Acidobacteriota bacterium
CTCGCGCTGCTGGCGATGAACTACCTCGTGGTACGCTTCCTGTTCCGCCACCGCAGGCTGGATCAGGTGCTGGAAGGCCGCCCAACAACGCTGATCGATCACGGCAAGGTCAACCGCCCGAACCTGGCACGGGAACTGATGACGCACTCGGAGTTGATGACGGTGCTCCACCGGCAGGGTTTCGATTCGCTGTCCGACGTGGAACGCTGCGTGCTGGAACCGGGCGGCACGTTCTACATCCAGCGCAAATCGCCGCCTACCGAGGAACTGCAGCACGCCGAGATCATGCAGGCGCTGCGCGAGATCCGCGAGCGGTTGAACGGGCTGCAGCAAGGCCCGGCGGGCGATTGAGCGAACGGCCGCGCGGCAGGCCGCATATAATTAAAGGTGCCGGAGGAATGGGTGAGTGGTTGAAACCGGCGGTCTTGAAAACCGTTAGCGGCGCGAGTCGCTCGGGGGTTCGAATCCCTCTTCCTCCGCCATCCGCCTTGACACGCGCGACGGGGACTCGTGTAGGCTGGCGCTATGAACCTGCCAGCGAGAGTGCTGTTCTGTATCGGCTGCGCGCCGGTCGTATTGAGCGCGCAAAACCTGAAAACCACCGTCACCGAACGCTACTTCAACGGAGTCCGGCGTAACCTGGAGTCCGCGGCCGATGCCATGCCGGCGGACAAATACGGGTTCAAGCTGACCTCGGGACAGATGTCGTTCGCCGAGTGGCTCAACCACTCGACGGAACGCAACTACTCAGATTGCGCGACGCTCAAGGGCGAACCGGCGCCGGAGGCCGCAGGCAAAGTTCCCGGGCTGAAGGACAAGGCGGAAGTGAGCCGGGCGTTGAAGGACTCGTTCGCCTACTGCGCGGCGGCGCTCGCCGGGATGGACGAGCAGAAGGCAATGGCATCGGCGCCCATGACGTATTCCCTGTTGCACATCGTGGTCCACAACAACGAGATCTACGGGAACCTGGCGGGGTATCTGCGGGTCAACGGAATCGTGCCGCCATCCACCGCCGCGCGCATGGGAAAGAAGGGCAAGTAGCGCTCGCGCGGCTTTACAGGCGCCGGATGTGGAGGTTGCGGAAGCGGACCACGCCATCATGGATCTGCAGCGCGATGGGCGAAGTGCGGCGCTCCTGCTTCGCCAGCGCGGGCGAGGAACCACGCCGCTGGCTGCGGCGGAAGGCCTCCTGCACATCGGGCGAATCGAGTTGGACATCCACCAC
>JAFDVU010000358.1 GCA_018268835.1 Acidobacteriota bacterium
TTCTGCACCAGGACCCCGGCCGGAAGGTCTGCCCGCCGTGTACGCTGCCGTCAACCGCCTGAGGCCGGAGTAATCTCCCGGCCGCTTTCGCAGTCGCCTGTTCACGCCGCCCGGACCGGGATCGATTCCGCCACCGCCGTTGGCTCGGGAACGGTTTCGCCGTGCAGTCGCATCCCCTCGATGTGGAACTCGATCGCTTCCGCGATCAGCCGGCGTGTTTCCTCCAGCGTCTTGCCAGTGGTCACGCAACCAGGAAGGTCCGGCACGTAGGCCGCCCAGTTGTGCGGCGCCTTTTCAAAAACGACGGCATACTCTTTCATTTCAGCCCTGCCTTCTTCAGTATAGAGTTAGCGTTCCAGCCGGCAGGTCGTCTCCGGGATGGCCGGGGACCGTAGCCGTTCCGGCATCTGGACGGTCGGGGTGCCGATACTGCCGGTGGTCGCCACGCGTCCGGTCCTTCACCCAGCCGTCGTTTTCCATCGCCTTGATTACGTCTCGAACCTTCATTCCGCTTGTCCCTTGCACACGGTTATGCTTGCGCTCGCCCGGTCTACATCATCTCTCCGCGGTTGGCCTGCGAGCCAAGGGTCTGGCGGGTGAGGGCCAGAGGAAGCGTTTGCCTGTTAGCAAACCGCTCTTCGCAACCTCTTCAGGCTCATCCGAGCCAGTTGCCCGAGATCGAGCCGCCCATGGCGATACCCGACTTTCTTGTCGGAAGCGAAATTACCGGAAGCATCAAGGACATCGACCGCACAGCCTGGATGATACACCTCCCGTCCAATAGTAACTGCATGGTCTGAGCGGTTTGTGATCGTCCGCTCGACAACGAAAGCGTCGCCGGCCTTCACCGGCGTCTGCGTTGCACGAAGAAGGACCGAGATGGTGGCTGACTTGGCACTCGCCTGATTCGCCGCCTGCGACGGAGTGCCATAGATTAGCGCACCACCCATCCAGACAAGGAGGACGGTGGACGCTGGGCCTATGGTTCGTCCTCGCTTCGTCATGCCTGGAGCGTACCACCAAACACACGGCGCGTCATTTCGAAAGCGCACAGTTCAGGCTGATGGGATTCTCCGCCGCCTCCAGCGGGTCGCTCCCCCAGTCACGGCCGAGATCGTTCCCGGCGCCGGTCACGATTTGACCTTCGCGCAGACCGCGATGGTCAATGCAAGAATTCTGCGCTTTCTGCACCAGGACCCCGGCCGGAAGGT
>JAFDVU010000359.1 GCA_018268835.1 Acidobacteriota bacterium
CAACGGGCTCTTCTTCGCGGCGTTCGTGGCGGCGCGCGGCGCGGGGAAGGGGTAGGGATGGCGGGCGGGGGTCGCGGCGGAAAGTGCGGCGAAGGCCCCCGGGCGGCGGCAACCCACCATGGATGCGGTAGGGAGACGCGATCACTCTTCGAGCGGTCCCCGTAGCCACTCGGCGATTGTCCCGATTTCTCGGGTAGTCAAGCGGTTATGTAGTGGCACCCTTCACCGGATTTTGGCGCCGACCGAGGCCTCCCTTACCGGAGCTTAAGGGCATTCTTCACGACCTGGTAGACGAAAGTGTTATCAATCGCGCGCCCCAACGCTTCACTTCCGGGACCTTGGCTCCAGATCATCACGTCGCCGCCGGTGTGGTGCGATTCGAAGTCGTTCGGATCCTGCGGGAAGAGGGTAAACACCCAGCTCGCCTGAAATGGCCCCAGGTTATTCACGGCCGGATTGGGCATTTCACCGCCCTTGATTCCAACACCCTTCACCGCGAAGCCGCCTGTCTCATGGTCGGCCAGGATGATCAGAAGGGTATGTTGCTGCCGTTCGGGACTGGCGTTGATCCAATTGAGGACCACCTGCACAGCCTCATCGAAGGCCCTCAGTTCGCCGTACTGATATGGCAGGCTCTCCGCATGGTTCCCGGAATCGACCAGCGAACCTTCGACCATCAGGAAAAAGCCGGCCTTGTTGCGATCCAGGATCGTCAGAGCCGCGCCGGTCATGTCCGGAAGACGGGGCTCGGTGGCCGGCCGCGTTCCGAGGTATTCGGCCGTCAGACTGCCCGACTTAAAGAGGCCCAGGATCCGCTTCGCACCATTGGCGGCAGCGGCATCCATCTCGCTCTTCGTTACTACATACTGGTAGCCCACCGCCGTTGCCTCTGCGACAAAGTCCCCGGCTGTTCCACACGCATCGGTCGTAGTGCTCTGGAACTTTCCGCGTCCTCCGCCCAACAGCACGTCTGGCCGCGTCACCTGGATATACTGGCGGGCGATCTCGTTCTCGCAGTTGCGGTTCGGTGTGTGCGCCGCAAATGACGCAGGGGTAGCGTGGGTGATCGTCTGGGTAGCGACCAAGCCCGTGGCCATGCCGTTCGACTGGGCCAATTCGAGCACGCTGCGGTTATGCGGTGCACCATCAGCGTGGAAGCAAACCTCGTTATTGACGAACTTTTCGCCGCACGCGAACGCGGA
>JAFDVU010000035.1 GCA_018268835.1 Acidobacteriota bacterium
GTCGCTCTGTAGAGGCCGCCGCTGCCGGCCGTGTTTTTGGCGCCGTTCGGTCCCTGCACGGTGATTTGGGGACCCGCGTCGAGTCCCGCCAACGCGACTACTGGCGCCGACGGCTGCCCGTTCGGATTGTTGTAGATCTGGCAGGAGCCCGCCGGCGGATCGTCGATGTAGGAGAGAAAGAAAGGCTGCACGGCAGCTGGGATCGTGAAGCGGATGAACTGCCCCTTGACCTTGTCCACAAAGCCGGGGTCCTGGTCCACATGTTTCAAGTCGATGGACCCGTAAGAAAAGGGGCCGGCGGCGCTGCTGAGCGGCGCCACGATGTCCGGGGGGAAAGCCGGATTCGAGGGCGTGCACGTGCGGCTGCCGGAGGCCGCGATGGGCAGGGCCACGCTGTTGCTGATCATGTTGCCGATTTGCACGAAGAGCGGCACCGCGCACCCGAGGGGTACGCCGGCGGGCACGGTGAAGACGATCTGATCTTCTCCGATACAGCAACCAGACCGGCCCTGATACGAGGCCTGGACCTGCATGCCACCCAGCCAGATGGTGAGCGGGAGTTGGGTCATGTTGACGCCCAGTCCGGCGCCGGAGGCATCGTTTCCATTGACGGGTCCGAGGCCGGTACCCCAGATAGTCAGCACATCGCCGGGATTCGCGGCGCCGCAGGTTGTGTAGACTCCGCCGCAGTTGGCGGCCCTGGTCGCCGAGACCAGGCTGTAGTCGCCGTAAGTCACGATGCCGGCGCCCTGACCGTCGGAAGTTACCGTGAAGATCCCGACGTTGCTGGGAGCGATGACGATGGGCGCGGGCGCTCCGGGCTGGCCGCCGTAGGTGACGGTGATCGTGCCCCTGCCCGTGGGCGTGTTCGAAGGCACGAGGAACGCGATCTGGTTGGACGAGGTGTAGTACATCAGGCCGGCGACGGCTGTGCCGCCCACGGCGATGGCGACCGAGGTTCCGGCCAAGGCCGTATTTTGAAACGGGCTCTTATCGACCACGATGGTAGCGGGTCCGAGGTTCTTACCGGTGGCGACGGCGATGGACCCTTGCGCGATCGCGCCGTTAGGCAGGGAAGGATCGATGTAAGTGGCCGCGTTGGAGACGGACGAGACGGCTCCGCCGTTGGTCAGCGGAAGCGCCGCGGCGTTGCTGGTGAGGCCGCCGATGGAGACTTTCACAGGCTGGTTGCCGCTGGCAATGGTGGCCGGAGTTCTCGCGACCACCAGATAGAAGCCGGGATCGTTAGGGGCGACGAAGGAATTGACGACCTTGGCGTCCTGGCCACCGATACTGATTGTGGGGGTGGTGTTGGTGTTGACGGTGGCGGCGGGCGGTGCGGTCCCGGTGGCGAATGGCGGGGTAGACGGGCCCAACCCGGTGACGGTGATATCGACCAGTTCACCCGGTATGGCAGGAAACGCGGCGGTAACGGGTTTCCCGGAGCTATCGTGGACGGCGTTTACGTAGGCGACGCCGTTGACGTTGTTGGCCGGCATTCCGGGGCAAAACTGGCCCAGCGTGATGTTGAATGCCGCCGAGGGGCCGGCCGTTATAGTGGCGGCGCCGCGCGGCGCATCCACCGGGAGTTCCACTTGCAGCGATGAGCCAAGGGCGCGTAAGACGTAGGCCGGCTTGTTGGCGACCATAACCGCGATGTTCCGGCTGGTGCCGAGTCCGGTGCCATGAACGAAGGCTACGCCGCCGGGGCAGAGAAAGTTCTCGCCCGATTCGTTCGAGACCGCCGTAATGGTAGGTTGGGCGCGCAGCGCTGCGACGAAAAGCACGAGCCCGGATGTGACTGTTAACCAGAAACGCTTCATCGAATCCCTCCTCTTACGGGTTCGTGGCGCGGTCCTGGCGGCTGGAATTGCGCCGGGGGGGACGCCGATGAACCCGCGTGCTGATTACGAATGCGCAAACGGCGCCCAAACGGGGCCATGTGGCGGGGCATCGGCGTGCGGGGATCGTGGTGGAGCGTTGGGGCGGAGGCCGTTCGTCCCCCAAAACCAGGTGCGGGCGCAATCGCGCGGAGTGTGGCCCGGTTCAGAAGTTCGGTCACGTATTGAGGCTGTCCGCTCCCTTACGGTCGCGGCTCGGATACGAGAGAAGGGGAACAAATACCAGATTGCCTATTCGTGCGCGGAGATTCCGGCAGGATCCAAAGGTCGGCCGGAGGCCGACGGTACCATGCTGGATCAGCGGATGGAGCCGATGCCGCGCCAGGGCACGGGTTCGTCGCGCCATCCGGTGGCTGGTTTCCAGTGGCGGATGGTGAGGGGCTTGCGGAGTTCGGGACAGTCCGCCCAGGAGTGGTGGAGTTTGCCGCCCCGCTGGAGGCGGTTGTGGACCGGGGCGCAACTTCCGCTGGGCATCACGTTTAGGGGTGCGATGGAGGGGGAGAATTCGTAGAGAAGTGTAGCCACGCCGGAAGAGGACGCCTGTATTTCGATAATGATGCTGGCGGTCGCGGTCCGGTTAACCCGGAAGGCATGGCCGTAGGGAGAATCTCCTGCGGTCAGCATCTCCGTGGTGGGGAAGAGAATGTAATCGCGCACGGCGCCGGCGGGGCCGTTGGCAAAGCGGCGGGTGGGCCGTCCTCCCGGAGCCGAACTGGAGGGGGGATCGTGCAACCCCAACACGGCGGCGCAGGAGGACTCGTAGGCGTTGTTCTCGCCGGCTACGGCGATGCGGTGATCGCGGGGCGAGGGCAACAGGCAGAGCCATTCCACGTGACCGGCATTGGCGAACTGAATGGCGGTGCGGCCCTTGGGGTCGATGCGCATGACGCATCCGGGCCAGGCCCAAAAGTGCCTGGCGGCAACCCACAGGTCCTGGCGTTTTCCGGCGGGTACCGCGAGCACATGGGAGATCTGCCACTCCGGCTCGAAGGGCTTGCCGCCGGCATCGAGCAGGTCGGGGCGGCAGGGGATGGTCCAACGGATTTGTCCATCCGGGGCGAAATAGACGAGATCGTCGTGTGTCGGAGCGGGAAAGCCGGGCGAGGTATGGCTACAGACCACGACCACACCGGGGTTGCCGGCGCCTTCGAGGTCGAGGATCTGGACTCGCCAGGGGAGGTCTTCAGCTTTCGGTTCCTGAAGAGGCCCGGAAAAGCGGTGTTCCCAGATGGGCTTACCGAGTCCGTCGAGGGCGGTTAGTAAGTCTCCGGTAAGTACGGCGCGTTCGATGCGGGGTGGGGTGCGAGTGAAGATGTGAAAGGCTGCGCCGGCGGCGGCGAGTCCGCCGGCGGCGATGAGGGAACGGCGGGTCCAGTTGGGGCGCGGCGGAGCGGGGGGCGCGGGCGGGGGCGGGGAACTGGCCTTGACCTTCCAGGCATCCAGTTCGGAGCGCAAGGCCCAGACGCGGGGCTTCTTGCCGCTGCCGATGCGGCGGACCGGGAGGCCGTCGCTATTCTCGCGGTTCTGGGCCTCGCGGACGCTGATGCCGAGGTATCCGGCGATCTCGGACCAGGTGTGGAACTCCTGCTCGGGAGGTGGGGGGGACGGGGACATGCGAGCAGAGAACCAGGATATCAGATTCGCGCATGGGCGGCGCCCGGTTTGAGATGATGGCTGCATCCACCATGTCCCTTACCCGAAGAAGCTTACTTGCGGGGGCCGCGGCCGGCCTCGGCGCGCGCGCGGCGGCACCCAGGAGGCCGAACCTGGTTTACGTTTTCGCGGACCAGTTGCGGTATCAGTCGTGCGGGTACAGCGGCGACGAGTATGCCCGGACACCCAATATCGATAAGCTGGCGGGACAGGGCTGCAACCTCCGCGAGGCGGTGTCGAGCACTCCGGTGTGCGCGCCGTACCGCGCGTCGCTGATGACCGGGAAGTGCCAGTCGAGCACCGGGATGGTGATCAACGAACTCAGGCTCAGCCCGGAGCACGAGACGTTCGGGGGCGCGCTCAAGCGCGGCGGGTATCGCACCGGGTACATCGGCAAGTGGCACCTGTGGGCGAACCAGCTTGGCCACCACGAAGAGACGCGCAACGGTTTCGTCCCGCCGGGGGCTTACCGGCTGGGCTTCGACGACTACTGGTCGGCTTATAACTTCAATCACACTTACTATCACTCGCCTTACTTCGAGAACGACACGACCCGCCACATCCGGAAGCAGTACGAGCCGGACGAGCAGACGAGCACGGCGATCGAGTTCATGAAGCAGAGCGCGGGATCGGACACTCCGTTCGCGCTGTTTCTCTCCTGGGGCCCGCCCCACGATCCCTGGGACGAAGGCAACGTTCCGGCCGCGTACCTGGACCTGTTCCGCAACGTGACGATCCCGAAGCGCCCCAACTATTCGGAGGTGTCCGACCCGTACGCGGACAACTGGGCGAAGCTTCCGGCTAATTACCCGAAGCTGGTGGACGCGTTTCAACGGGTGTACTACGCGCAATCGGCGAACATCGATTGGAACGTGGGCCGGATCATGGAGGCGCTGGAGCGGCTGGGGTTGGCCGGGGATACGATCCTGGTGTTCACGTCGGATCACGGCGAGATGTTCGGCGCGCACGGGCGGCGGGCCAAGTACATTTTCTACGAAGAGGCGGCGCGAGTGCCGTTTCTGGTGCGCTGGCCGGGCCACATTCGGGCGGGATTCAAGTCCGACGCGCTGCTGGGCACGCCAGACATAATGCCGACGCTGCTTTCGATGCTGGGTGTGCGGGTGCCGCGGGCGGTGGAGGGCGCGGACCTGAGCCGGCACATCCTCGGCAAGGGCGGGCGGACGCCCGGGGCGGTCCACATGCAGGGCATGGGGACGACCGCGGCGTGGACCGACGGGACGGAGTGGCGCGCGGTGCGCGACCGGGAACACACCTACGCGGTGTACCGCCGCGACGGACGGGAACTGCTGTTCCGCCACGCGACGGACCCGTATCAGATGCACGATCTGGCGGGGGAGAAATCCGCCGCCGCGACGCTCCGGCACTATCGCGAGTTGTCGCAAAGGGCACGCAAGGAGCGCAACGACACGTTCGAAGCCTGCACGTGGTATCGGGACCGGTGGACGAAGGACCGCAACATCACGATGACGGCGACAGGAGTGGGGCAGGACCTTGGCGGGCTCGCGCGCGTGCTGGGTAAGTGGGGCGAGGGATAGGGCGTCAATAGCCGTAGCAGCCGCCCGCGGCGCAGGCGATGAGGCCGATGACAAGAATCACGCCGGCGCCGATGAGGGTGCCCACGATGATCTTCTTCGGCAGACTCCAGCCCTGGGCCACGACCTTGACCGATCGCACGCTATCGAAGGTCAAGGTTTCGGTGACGATCTGGCCGGCCTTGGTAAACTGAAGGTCGAAGCCGGAATCGGTGATCGCGCCGAGCCGGCCGCGATACTTCTGCCTGGTGGTGAGCCTGACTTCCACGACCGATCCGGCGGGAATCTGGGTGATCTGCTCCTTGAGACCCTGAGGTGGTAAAGCCGCTACCTGGCATGCCCCGTAGGCCGGAGCGACGCACGGCCACAGTAACAGGGCAGCGCAGAGCAGGGCTAAGTGGGTTCGAACCATGGCAACCTCCTGTTTCAGGAGAGCTCACGTCGGAGCGCGATGGCGCGGGAGCCCGGGAACGGGATCCCGGCTGCCCCGAGTATACACTGGGGTGTCGATGGGGTATAGGGAGGTGTGCGATTCCGCAGGGGGGAGCGCCGTCAGGCCACGGACTTCATCGAACGCGGTAAACCGGATCGAGTTCGAACAGCGATTTCAGGAAGTGAGCGATTCCTCGCAAGAGGCGCATCGCCGAATGCCGGGCCATCGCCGGAACCTCCAATCGAACAGACGTTCACCTGGCGGCACCAGTTTCGTCCATTTACACACTTCTTGCAAGGAGAAACTAGGCGAGGGAAGACTTGACTGGTCTTTGGTTAAGGTACGGGCGGGCTGGGAGTGAGGCTATGCCTTATCCTGGGGCAGTCCGGCCAGTTCGGAGCGATGGCGGACATCGATACCCTTGACCAGGAAGACGACGTCCTCGGCGATATTGGTGACGTGGTCGCCGATGCGCTCGAGGTTGCGGGCGACGAAGATCAGGTCGACGGCGGCGGGCACGATGCCGGGGTCGCGCTGCATAGTCAGGAGCAGTTCGGCGTAGACACCGTCGCGGAGCCGGTCCACCTCTTCGTCGGCGAGCAGCACGGAGCGGGCGAGGTCCTCATCCTGGTTGACGAAGGCATCCAGGCACTTGAGCAGCATGGACTGGACGAGGGACGCCATATTGGGGATATCGACCATCGGCTTGACGAGCGGGTGGTGCAGGAGGGAGAGGGAGCGCTCGGCGATGTGCTGGGCAAGGTCGCCGATACGTTCCAGGTCGGTGTTGATCTTGAGAGCGGCGGTGAGGAAGCGCAAATCCCTGGCGACGGGTTGGCGGAGGGCGAGCAGGCGCGTCACCATGCCGTCGATCTCCATCTCCATGTGGTTGATCTTGGGCTCGTCGCGAATGACCAGCTCGGCGAGTTCCCGGTTGTGATCCACCAGGGAGCGCACGCTGCGGTTGATGGCGCTTTCCACCAGCCCAGCCATTTCGAGCAGCCTGTTGCTGAGTTCTTCGAGTTCGACCGTAAAGTGGCGCATAGTGCTCTCCAGGTAGCGTTGACGCCTAGTTTAGCCGAATCTTCCGGTGATGTAATCCTCAGTCTCCTTGCGGGAAGGATTCTTGAAGATTGCGTCGGTCCGATCGAACTCGATGAGTTTTCCCAGGAGGAAGAATCCGGTGAAATCGGCGACGCGCGCGGCCTGCTGCATGTTGTGGGTGACGATGACCATCGTGCACTGATCCTTGAGGCCGAACATCAGTTCCTCGATCTTGGCGGTGGCGATGGGGTCGAGGGCGGAGCAAGGTTCGTCGAGGAGGAGGACTTCGGGATCGACGGCGAGGGCGCGGGCGATGCAGAGGCGCTGCTGCTGGCCGCCGGACAGGGCGTAGGCGGATTCGTGCAGCTTGTCCTTCACCTCGTCCCAGAGGGCGGCGCGCTGCAGGCTCTGCTCGACGCGATCCTTGAGGCCGGAGCGGGAAACCAGGCCGTTGATGCGCAATCCGTAGGCGATGTTGTCGAAGATCGATTTCGGGAAGGGGTTGGGGCGCTGGAAGACCATGCCCACGCGGCGGCGGAGGCTGGTCACGTCCACGTCCTGGACGTCCTCGTCGTCCAGGAGGATGCGGCCTTCCATGCGAGCGTGGCGGATGGTGTCGTTGATGCGGTTGAGATTGCGCAGGAAGGTGGACTTGCCGCATCCCGAGGGGCCGATGAGGGCGGTGATGCGGTTGGTGTGCATGTCCAGCGAGATATCGTGCAGCGCCTGAAACGAGCCGTAGAAGAAGTTGACGTTGGCGGCTTTCAGCTTTGGTTTGGGCGCGGTCTGCGGTGAGGCCACGTTGCCCTTCTTTTCAGCCGGGATGTTGGCGGATTTGAAAATTGCACCCATGAGTTCTACCTTCTCCCTACCCGCGGGGAACCGATGCGCCTCTGGACAGGACGAACCTGGCCGAGATATTGGCGACGAGCACGAGTCCGATGAGGACGAGTCCGGCGGCCCACGCCTGGCGGTGCCAGTCGTCGTAGGGTGACGTGGCGCGCATATAGATCTGCACCGGCAAGGAAGCGGTTGGATGGTCGAGTCCGGTATTCCAGAATTGGTTGTTGAACGCGGTGAAGAGCAGGGGGGCGGTTTCGCCGGCGACGCGCGCGACCCCGAGGATCATGCCGGTCAGCACGCCCTTACTGCCGGCGGGCACCACCACGGTGGCGATCACCTTCCACTTGTGGGCGCCGAGCGCGAGGGCTGCCTCGCGGAGGGAATTCGGCACTTCCCGCAGGAACTGTTCGGTCTGCCTGGTGACGATGGGGATCAGCATGATGCTGAGGGCGATGGCGCCGGCGAACGCGGAGAACTGCCGGAGGGGAACGACCACGAGAGTCCAAGCGACGATGCCGATGACGATGGAGGGGACGCCGTTGAGCAGGTCCGCGACATAGCGCACGATGGGGGCGAAGGCTCTGTCGTCGTACTCGGAGAGATAGATGCCGGCCATGAATCCGACGGGGAGGCCGAAGATGGCGGCCATGCCGACGATTTCCGCGCTGCCGACGATGGCGTTGGCCATGCCGCCGCCGAGTTCGCCCGGGGCGAGCGGGAGTTTGGTGAAGAAGTTCCAGTCGAGCGACGTGCCGCCGCTATAGAGCAGATAGCCGAGGATGACGAACAGGCTGGAGACCGTGAGGGCGGTGAAGACGCCGGTCAAGGTCAGCATGACGCCGTTGATCAATTTGCGCCGCAGGAGCCGGTTCACCGCCTGGCCCCCTTTCCCGTAGTGGCGATGATCATGAGGCGGGCGGCACCGTTGAGGATGATGGTGAGGCAGAAGAGCACGAGGCCGAGTTCGATGAGAACGCCGCGGTAGACATCGCCGGTGGCCTCGGTGAATTCATTGGCGATGACGGCCGCGATGGTATGGCCGGGTGCGAATAAAGAAGCGTGGATGGCGGCCGAATTGCCGATGACCATGGTGACGGCCATAGTTTCGCCGAGCGCGCGGGCGAGTCCCAGGAAAATGGAGCCGAGGATGCCGAGCCGCGCGTAGGGGACCACGACGTCCCAGGTCATTTCCCACTTGGTGGCGCCCAGGGCCAATGCCGCCTCCCGCTGTTCGCGGGGGACTGCCAGGAGAGACTCGCGCGAAACGGAAATGATGAAGGGGAAGGTCATGACGGCGAGGATTACGCCCGCGGTGAGCATGCCGACGCCGTAGGCCAGACCTTGAAAGAGCGGCAGAAATCCGAGGGTGGAGCGGAGGAACGGCTCCACGTCGATGCGCATCAGCGGGACGAGCGTGAAGATGGCGAGCAGGCCGTAAATGACGCTGGGGATGGCGGCCAGGAGTTCGACCAGAAAGGTAAGAGTGCCGGAAAGGCGGGGCGGCGCGAGTTCGGAAAGGAAGATGGCGGAGCCCACTCCGAGGGGGACGGAGATGAGCAGCGCCAGCACCGAGGTGACGACAGTGCCGTAGATGAAAGGCAGGCCGCCGAATTTCTCGGTGACCGGATCCCATTCGCTGGAGGTGAGGAATCGCCAGCCCAGGGCGTGGCGCGCGGGGGAGGAATCGACCCACAGGACGTGAACGATCAGGACGGCGGCGAGGACGATCAAAGCGGCGAATATGAGAGTGGCAAGGCGGGCGATTCGATCGCCCGCCTTGTCGAACAGCCTTGCCTGATGTCGGACCTGAACGGCTGTGGCCATGGGTCGTTTACTAAGAAGGAGAGTGCGGAGTCAAGGCCATTTACTTGATGAGCGCAATCTGCGCCTGCTCTTTGGCGACGACGGCGGCCGGCAGGGGAGCGTAAGCCAGCGCCGAGGTTTCTTTTTGGCCGGCGGTCAGCATCCACTTGAGGAACTCGGTGATGGCCTTGCCCTTCGCCGAATCGGAGAAGTGCGAGGGGATCAGGAGCCAGGTGAAGCTGGAAATGGGGTAGGAGTTCTTTCCGGGAGCGTTGGTGATGGAGACCCGGAAGTCGTCCGGCATGGCTTTGGCCGCGCCCGCCGCCGCTTCGGTGACTCCTTCAAGGCTAGCCTTGACCCAGGTTCCGGCCGAGTTTTTGACCAGGCCGAAAGGGAGCTTGCTCTGGATGGCGTAGATCAACTCCACATAACCGATGGAGTTGGGAGTCTGCCTGACGAAGCCGGCGACGCCCGGGTTGCCCGAACCGTTCAATCCTTCGACCGGCCAGGCTACCTTGGTGTCGGCGCCGACTCTGCTCTTCCACTCGGGGCTGACTTTGGAGAGGTAGTCGGTGAACACGAAGGTGGTGCCGCTGCCGTCGCTGCGGTGAACCGGGATGATCTCTTCACCGGGAAGTTTGACACCGGGATTGTCCCTGGCGAGCCGCGGGTCGTTCCACTTCTTGATTTTCCCAAGGAAGATATCGGCGATCACATCGGGGGAGAACTTCAGTTCCGCGGACACGCCAGGGATGTTGTAGGTGAGGACGACCGCGCCCATGACGGTCGGGAAGTGCAGGGGCTTCACCCTCATTTTCCGAATGTCGGCATCCTTCATGGGCATGTCGGAGGCGCCGAAATCGACGGTGCCGGCGGTCAACTGGGCGATTCCCGCACCGGATCCGCCGCCGCCGTAGTTGATCTGCACCGAGGGATGCGCTTTGTTGTAGTCCTGGAACCACTTCTGATAGATGGGCATCGGGAAGGTCGCGCCCGCAGCGGTGATCATTTGCGCGGCGGCAACCGAGGCGCCCGCCGCCAGGACGGCGCCCATAGTCAGCAACTTCTTGATCATTGTGTTGGCAAGCTCCATTTTCTCATTCGAGTGTTACAGTTCTGTTACCGTTTGGGGCTATTTCAAAGAAGGAGGACCGCCAGGAAGCGTGTAGCGTAGGTCAAAGTACACGGTGTGATCGGCCGCGTGGTCGAGTGCGTTGGGAGCGACGTACCAGGGAGTGCGGGTGGCATATTCGTACTCGCCCATCAGGTTGACGGCGCCGTATGCGGCACTCTTCCACAAGGTCTGGTTGAAACCGAAGGTGTACTCATTCACCGAGCGATTCTGGCTGTTGGGCGAACCGGCGTAGCCCCATCCGACCAGGCTGGTGCCGTTGGCGTCCACGGCGGTGTTCTTGCCGATGTAGATGCCGCCGAAGTAGAAGTAGAAGAGAGTGTTGTGGACGGTCGCCTCAAAGCCATCGGTGGAGGTAAAGGTGTGGATGGGGCTCAGGCTGCCGTCGGCGCGGACGACCACATCGGGGGCGTTGCCGAAGAAATAGCGTCCGATGCCGTCGCCGAACTGATTGTTGGAAATCAGGCGCAGGCCCTTGACCACTTCGAAATTGCCGTTGGCTTCACCGCCGCCACCCGACTTGGAGAAACTCCGTCCCGAAGTGGGCTGTCCGGTGGTGGGGTTAAAGATCTTGAAGCGGCGCGCGACGCCGCCGATTTCGAAGTGGACCCGGGAATTCGGATCGAACGCCACCTTGGCGATGATGTCCGGCATCGGATTCGGGGTGCTCAGGAAGCCCGCGGAGCCGTTGTCCAACTGGGCGCCGGCGAGAGCGCCAAGGGCCGAGGGGAGCACGACCTGACCACCGCCACCGTACCCGCCCATGTACTGGTTGGGGTTCTCGATGGAGACGCCGAAGGTGGTCTTGTTGCCGGCTCCGTGATAGAGGAGGCGGAATCCCGCCTGACGGGTCCAGGGCATGCCGATCAAGTAATTCACGTCGAACTCCTGCCCGTAGAAGATGTCGCCGGGGAGTGCCGAGATGCCCTTGCGGTTGGCGGTGAACATGCTCCAGCTTTGTCCGCCGAGGACTTCCCATGCACCCTTGCGCGCGCTGACCCAGAAAAGGCGCATACGGGGCACGAAGGCGCCGTTGGTGATGCCGATGTTGTTGGCGCCGCCGGTGCCGAGGAAGTCCATCTCCAGGTAGTTCAGGAATTGAAGACCTTTCCAATTGCCGTCGACGCGGAAGCCGATGCGCGAGTTCTGCGGGCTCATGCGGAACTCGTTCAAATGGCCGCCGGGGACGGCGTTGTCAAAGGGAATGTTGCCGAAGTTGGTGCCGATGCCGGATCCGGCGTTCTTGCTGCGCCAGACGGCGGCGGCATCCATGAATCCGACGGGCGTGATCGCAATATTGCCGAGTTGGAGTTGCAGCGGGCTGGCCTTGGCAGGAGCGCTCTGGGGCGGCTCGGCGGGCGCCGGCGCGGGTTCGGATACCGGCGCGGGTTCGGATACCGGCGCGGGTGCGGCTGCGGCGACTTCTCTGGCTTTCGCCGGCGCGGGTGCGGGACTGCCGGTCTCACCGGGCGATGCCGGCTTGGCGCTGGTCTGTTCGAGCAGTTTCCCCTGCTTCTCCAATACGGCCCGCATGGCATCGAGTTGCTGCTGTTGCAGGGCAATCTGTGCCCTCAACTCCTGGATCTCGGCTTCCGGGCTCATGGCGGCCGGAGCCGCCGCCGCACCGGCCGGTCGTGCCGGTGCCGCCGGTCCATCCGCGGCGAACAGCGGGCAAGCCGTCCACAGGAAAGCGAACAATGCGTAGTTGAAACGCCAATGTCCTTTCATTCGTTCAGTTCCTTTCTCTTCGTAGAAACGCGCCAAAAACGCGTCCTGTGTTTTAGTCAAAGCGCAATACTCGGACTTCTTTTCTTTTGGCGCTGGGGTATTGGCAGACCGTCAAGAGTGCGCCCAGTGTAACGGCAGATCAGTGACAAATTTGTGAGAATCCTGTGATCGGGGCATTAACCGTCATCCTACTTCGGCAGCCCGGACCGGGGCGGGGCGGCGGCATGGCGCTAGGCGGAAAGGGCGGTCGTCTTTTCGGTACCCGAGTATCGGGGCAGGATGACGGTGAACGTGGAGCCCTGGCCCAACCGGCTCTCCACGGTGACGGTGCCGCCCATCTGCTCGATGGCGTGCTTGACGATGGAAAGTCCCAGCCCGGTGCCGCCGACCTGGCGGGAGCGCGCCTTATCGACGCGGTAGAAGCGCTCAAAAACGCGCGAACAGTCTTCGGCGGGGATGCCGAGTCCGGTATCGGAGATGCGGATTTCGATCCAATCGGCGTGCTGCTGAACGCGCACGTCCACTTCTCCGTCCGGTTTATTGAACTTCACGGCGTTATCGAGGAGGTTGAGGAGCGCCTGCTCGAGGCGGATGCCGTAACCGAGCAGGTACAGTTCGGGAATGGTCTCGCAGTGGAGGCGGACGCCCATGAGATTCGCCGCCGGCTCCACGGCGCGGATGGCGCCGGAGAGAGCGTCGCTCACCGGGATGGGTCCCGGCTGGATATCGGTGCGTCCGGACTCGAGTTCCGAGAGCGTCAGCAGGTCGGCGGCGATGTTATTCAGGCGGACGCCGTTGGCCTGGATGATCTCGACGAACCGGCGCCGGTTGCGCTCGTCTTCGAGTCCGCCGTCGAGGAGAGTCTCGGCGTAGCCGCGAATGGTGGCCAGCGGGGTGCGGATCTCGTGGGAGACGTTGGCGATGAGGTCGCGTTTGATCCGTTCGAGGCGCTCCCAGGGGGTCACGTCGTGGAGGATCGCGATGGCGCCGCGAGCGGCAAGATCGGCCATGGGTACGGCGGAGACTTCATAGGAGCGGGCATCGGACGCGGAGAGTTGGATGCGCGTTCTGACGGGCGCACCGGTTTCGAGCACGCGGGTGAGGGTCTCGCGCAGGGCGGGATCGCGCACGACGCGGACGAGGGGCAAGCCTTCGGGCGCGCGATGGTCGCCGGCGGCGGCCTGGACGAAGGCGCTATTGCAGAAGGTGATGGTGAGGCGGGCATCGACGGCGAGGACGGCGTCCGTCATGCTTGCGAGAATGGCTTCGCGGCGCGACAGTTCCATTCCGAGGCGGTTGACCAGTTCTTCGACCTGCGGCGCGACGCGGGTGAGAGAGCGTTCGAGGACGCCGAGTTCGTCGTCGCCGGACTCCAGCGGGGTGTGGGAGGCGTTGGGGTTGAGGATCCGGTCGGAGAAATCGGTGACGCGGCGAATCCGACGGGTCAGGGAGCGGCCGAGGAGCCACGCGACGAGCACGAAGACAGCGCCCCAGGCGATCGCCGAGGCGCGCACGAGGAGGCTGGGGACGTAGATCTGGATGGCGAGAACGGGCGGGACGGCGATCGCAATCGCAGTCAGAAAAGCTTTGCGCGCGATCGAGTCCAACATCGATTCCGAATGGTAGCACAGGCGGCCGGAGGGGTCCTTCACTCCGGCCGGTGGCGATTGCCGGCTGCTAGCCGCTCATGGAGGCCAGGAACTCGGCGTTGCTGCGGGTTTTGTTCAGCTTATCGAGCAGGAGTTCCATGGTTTCCACGGGAGAGAGCGGGTTGAGCACTTTGCGCAGGATCCAGACGCGGTTGAGTTCTTCCTTCGGGAGCAGGAGTTCTTCCTTGCGGGTGCCGCTCTTGTTGATGTCGATGGCCGGGAAGACGCGTTTGTCCACCAGTTTCCGTTCCAGGTGGATTTCCATGTTGCCGGTGCCTTTGAACTCTTCGAAGATCACGTCGTCCATGCGGCTGCCGGTATCGATGAGCGCGGTGGCGATGATGGTGAGCGATCCGCCTTCCTCGATGTTGCGCGCGGCGCCGAAGAAGCGCTTGGGGCGCTGCAGGGCGTTGGAGTCGACGCCGCCGGAGAGCACTTTTCCGGAAGGGGGGACGATGGTGTTGTAGGCGCGGGCGAGGCGGGTGATGGAATCCAGCAGGATGACGACGTCGCGCTTGTGCTCGACCAGGCGCTTGGCCTTTTCGATGACCATTTCGGCCACCTGCACGTGCCGGGTCGCGGGTTCGTCGAAGGTGGAACTGATGACTTCGCCGCGGACGCTGCGCTGCATGTCGGTGACTTCTTCGGGGCGCTCGTCGATGAGCAGTACGATCAGGGTGACTTCGGGGTGGTTGGTGGTGACGGAGTTAGCGATCGACTGCAGCAGCATGGTCTTGCCGGTGCGCGGGGGGGAGACGATGAGGCCGCGCTGGCCCTTGCCGATGGGGGTGAGCAGATCCATCACGCGCCCGGAGTAGTTGTCGCGCACGGTTTCGAGCCGCAGGCGCTGATTGGGATAGAGCGGCGTGAGGTTGTCGAAGAAGATCTTGTTGCGGGCTTCCTCGGGCGGTTCGAAGTTGATGGCGTCGACTTTGATCAGGGCGAAGTAGCGCTCGCCTTCCTTGGGCGGGCGGATCTGGCCGCTGATGGTGTCGCCGGTGCGCAGGTCGAAGCGGCGGATCTGGCTGGGCGAGACGTAGACATCGTCGGGGCCGGGGAGGTAATTGTACTCGGGCGCGCGCAGGAAGCCGAAGCCGTCGGGCAGGCATTCGAGCACGCCTTCGCTGAAGATCAGGCCGCTTTTCTCGGCCTGGGTCTGCAGGATTTTGAAGATGAGTTCCTGCTTGCGGAGGCCGGCGGCGCCGGCGATGTTCATGTCCTTGGCCACCTGGTTGAGCTTTTGAATGCTCATGTCCTTGAGTTCGACCAGGTCCAGGGTGGGGGTGCCGGTTTTGGCGGCCTGAGCCGCACCCTGCTTGCGGCGCACGGCGCCGAGGTGGCCTTCGAGGTCGGCCGCGGCCTGCGCTTCGGCGTTGGCCGCGGGCGCTGGCGGAGTCGCGGGAGCGGGCGTGGCGGCGGGCTTGGCCTCGGCGGGTTTTGCGGCTTCGGGCGTCTTGGCCTGCTCGGGCGCCTTGGGCGCATCGCCGGCCGGCTTGGGGGGCCGGGATTCGGCCTTGGCTTCGGGCTTGGGCTCAGCGGCTTTGCCTTCGGTGGACGGAGGCGCGGCGGCCGACCTGGCGGCGCGCTCGGGCTTTTCGGAGTGTCCTTTCTCCACCTTCTCCGAGCTCTTGGCAGGTTTTTCGGTTTCGGCGGGGACGGCCTTCTCGGCCGCTTTTTCGGTGGGCTTTTCGTTCTGTTCCTGCGGCAGGCCGTTGCCTACCGTGGTTGAAGTGTTGTCGTGATTGCTTGCCAAATTTCCCTCACTCCCCGGCCGTTGGCGGCCGAGAACGGCATCGGCTCCACGCCTTCCTCGCGGATGGCGCGTAAGCCGTGCTCTAACTCAGATTGATTCAACTTATCGGTTTTGGTGGCGACGACCAGGTACGGCCTGCCGTAATGTTCGAGCCACCGCTTGAGATCGAGATCGTGCTCCATCCATCCGCGGCGGGCATCCAAAATCAGGCAGGAGAGCTGTAACGTGTCCCTCTTCCGCAAGTATTCCTCAATCAGAACTTTCCACTGGCCCGCGAACTTCGCGGGTACCCGGGCATATCCATACCCGGGAAGATCGACGAAGTACATTCCTCCGTCGATCCGGTAAAAATTGATCGTTTGTGTGCGACCTGGTGTGCTACTCGTGAAAGCCAGCCCCTTGCGGCCGGTCAGGGCGTTGATCAGGCTGGACTTCCCTACGTTACTTCTCCCTAAGAATGCGATCTCGGGCAGGCGATCCTTCGGAAACGAATCCGGCTTGCCTGAGCTTACTACAAATTCGGCTTTCAAGGAACTGGTTCCCGATCGCGCGGGCAGGCGCGGTGCCTGCCGCAAGAGCTAATGCGCGATGGTCTCCTCCGCCGGAGGCGCGATTTCGACGCCGGCGGTTGCCGGCATGGGGAGCGCGGTGATTTCCTTCTCCAGCGCAATTTTGAGCACCTCATCCATGGAATCGACGAAGTGCAGTTTCATTGTCTTTTTGATGGCGTCTGGAATATCCGGGAGGTCCTTCTCATTCTCCCGGGGCATGATTGCTTCCACAATGCCATGGCGGTGGGCGGCCATCAACTTCTCTTTCAGTCCGCCGATGGGCAGGACCTTGCCGCGCAGCGTGATTTCGCCGGTCATGGCGACGTCGCAGCGCGCCGGGATCCGGGTCAACGCGCTGACGATGGCGGTGGCCATGGTGATTCCCGCCGAGGGGCCGTCCTTGGGGATGGCGCCTTCGGGGATGTGGAGGTGGATGTCGAGGTTGCGATAGAAATCGCGCGGCAGGCCCAGGTGCATGGCCCGCGAGCGGACGTAACTCATGGCCGCCTGGGCGCTCTCCTGCATCACCTCGCCCAGTTTTCCGGTGACGGTGAGTTTGCCCTTACCTTCCATCAGGGTGCACTCGGTGGTCAGGATCTGGCCGCCGACTTCGGTCCAGGCCAGTCCGATCACCGCGCCGATCTCGTTCTTCTTATCGGCCTGCAGGTCGCGGAACTTCCACGGTCCCAGCAGTTCGGGCACCTTCTCGCCGTCGATGACGGCCTTGGAAACCTTAGTCTTCTGCTTGCCGCTTTCGGAGTTGACCACCTGGCGGGCGATCTTGCGGCAGACGTTGCCGATCTCGCGCTCCAGGTTGCGGACGCCGCTCTCGCGCGTGTAGTACTGGATGAGGGCGTTGAGGCCCTGGTCCTGAAATTCGATCTGCGAGGCGGAGAGGCCGGTGGCTTCCATCTGCTTGCGCACCAGGAAACGGCGGGCGATCTCCATCTTTTCCAGTTCGGTGTAACCGGACAGGCGGATGACCTCCATGCGGTCCTGCAGGGCGGGCGGGATGGTGTGCATCACGTTGGCGGTGGCCACGAAAAACACCTGCGAGAGATCGTACTCCACGTCGAGGTAGTGATCGACGAACATGAAGTTCTGTTCGGGGTCGAGGACCTCGAGCAGAGCCGCGCTGGGGTCGCCGCGGAAGTCCATGGACATCTTGTCGACTTCGTCCAGCATGAAGACCGGGTTGCGGGTGCCGGCCTTCTTCATCATCTGGATCACCTGGCCGGGGAGGGCGCCGATGTAGGTGCGGCGATGACCGCGGATCTCGGCCTCATCGCGCACGCCGCCCAGGGACATGCGGACGAACTTGCGTCCGGTGGCCTTGGCGATCGACATGCCGAGCGAGGTTTTGCCCACGCCGGGAGGTCCGACGAAGCACAGGATGGAACCCTTGGGATTCTTGACGAGACGGCGCACGGCGAGGAATTCGAGGATGCGCTCCTTGATCTTTTCCAGGCCGTAGTGATCGGATTCGAGGACCTGCTCGGCGAACTTGAGGTCGCGGATCTCCTTGGACTTCTTCTTCCACGGCACGGCGAGGAGCCAGTCGAGGTAATTGCGGCTGACCGTGCTCTCCGCGCTCATCGGGGGCATGTTCTCGAGGCGCTTGAGTTCGGCCATGGCCTTCTCCTGCGCGTCGGCGGTCATGCCCGCGGTCTCGATCTTCTTTTTCAGCTCGTCGATTTCGCTTTTTTCGCCGCGGCCGAGTTCCTTCTGGATGGCCTTGATCTTCTCGTTGAGGTAGTACTCTTTCTGGGCCTTCTCCATCTGGCGCTTCACGCGGCCCTGGATGGTGCGGTCCACGCTGAGTTTCTCGATCTCGATATCGAGCATGTCGGCCACGCGGGTGAGGCGGTCGATCGGGTCGAAGATCTCGAGCAGTTCCTGCTTCTCCTCGATGGTGAGTTGCAGGTTGGCGCCGACGGTATCGGCGAGTTTGCCCGGCTCATCCACGCGGATGGCGGCGATCATGCTCTCGTAGTTCAGATTCTGGCTGAGCTTGACGTATTCCTCGAAGCGGCCGGTCACGCGGCTGACGAGGGCATCGAGTTGCGCGCCGGTTTCCACGCGGAAGGTGGCGGTGCGGACGATGGCGCGGAAAAAGCCCTCGTCGTCGGCGACCGATACGACCTTGGCGCGCTCGACGCCTTCCACCAGGACTTTGATGTTGCCGTCGGGCAGTTTGAGGCTCTGGACGATGTTGACGATGGTGCCGACGGCGTAAATCTCGTTGGGCTTGGGCTCGTCGATCGACGCGTCGTGCTGGGTGGCGAGGAAGATCTTCTTATCCGCCGCCATGGCTTCTTCCAGGGCGCGGACGCTCGACTCGCGGCCGACCACGAACGGGGTCATCATGTACGGAAAGATGACCACGTCGCGGATGGGCATCATCGGCAGACGCTTTGTATCGGATTTTTCCTTTGAAGTAAGCATTGTTCTCCACGGGAGCAAAAAGAAACTCCCGATCCTCTGAGCCCTGGAGGGCGTTCCCTGGGAGGGCAACCGAAAATCAAGGTCAAACGGAAGCGGAGGGGGCTAACCGGCCTTTTCCAATATTGTAAGACTGATTTTCTGCGAGAGCACCATCTCCCGCGTGACCTGGAATTCCCGAACCTTCTTGTAGGAGGGGATGTAGTACATGAGGTCGAGCATGAGGTCTTCCAGAATCATGCGCAGCCCGCGGGCGCCGACTTTCCGTTCCATGGCCAGTTCGGCAATCTCTTCCAGCGCCTCGTCGGAAAACTTCAGCCGCACATTCTCGAACTCGAAAAGCTTCTGATACTGCTTGATGATGGCGTTCTTCGGCCTGGTCAGGATCTGGATGAGGGCGGATCGGTCGAGGTCCTCGAGCACCGCGTTCACCGGCAGGCGGCCGATGAATTCCGGAATGAATCCGAACTTGATCAGGTCGATGGGCTGCGCCTGGCTGAGGAGGTCGATATCGCGGCGGCCGCTCACGCTGCCGCGGACGGCCTTGTCGTCCTCCTGAAGGAAGCCCATGGACTTCTTGCCGGTACGCTTGGCAATCACCTTCTCCAGTCCGACGAAGGCGCCGCCGCAGATGAACAGGATATTGGTCGTGTCCACCGGCGTGAATTCCTGGTGCGGGTGCTTGCGGCCTCCCTGGGGCGGCACGTTCGCCACCGTGCCTTCCAGGATCTTCAACAGGGCCTGCTGCACGCCCTCGCCGGAAACGTCCCGGGTGATCGAGGGATTTTCGTCTTTGCGGCAGATCTTGTCGATTTCGTCGATGTAGATGATGCCCTGCTGGCACTTCTGCACATCGCCGTCCGCCGCCTGGAGGAGTTTCAGGATGATGTTCTCTACGTCTTCGCCCACGTAGCCGGCTTCGGTGAGGGTGGTGGCGTCCACGATGGCGAAGGGCACATCCAGAATCTTGGCCAGCGTCTGCGCCATCAGGGTCTTGCCGGTACCGGTGGGGCCGATCAGCAGAATGTTGGACTTCTGCAGTTCAACTTCGCTGTTGCGCATCCGGTTCATGTGGATGCGTTTGCAGTGGTTGTACACGGCCACGGCCAGCTTTTTCTTGACGGCTTCCTGCCCGATCACGTACTGATCCAGGAACTCCTTGACTTCCAAGGGTTTCGGGATCTTGTTCGGGGTGCCGGAGGGAGCCTCGACCTTGTCGTCTTCGAGGATCGAGTTGCAGACCGCGATACACTCGTCGCAGATGTACGCACGAGGGTAATCGCTGGGGGAGGAGATGAGCTTTCCGACTACATCCTGACTCTTATGGCAAAACGAGCACCGCAAAGCATCATCAGATCCGGCACGCTTCACGCAGTTATCTCCTCTTCCGCCGTGGACGGGGATTGGGACGCAGCAGCGAACCCGGTGCCCGCGGGGTAAGGAACTACATTCAATTTCGTCTCTATTATCACCCGAACGATGTTCCTTAGCAACGTGCCCGGCGGTTAGCGGAAATACCCCTGTACTACCTAATGTTAATGATGCCAGCGCCCGGGCCGGCGATTCACGCGGTTTTCCGTGCGTGTTCGAACAGGAAGTTGAGCGTCTTCTCGGTTTGAATGTGGTTGGCGATGCGGTTCATGGTGCCGTCCTTTTCGAACTCCATCTGCACCGCCGCCACCGGCTTGCGCTGCTGCCGGGCCGCCTTTTCCACTTCGCGATCCACCTCGTCGCGCGTTGCGTGGATGCTCTCCCGCTCGCTGATCTTGCCGAGCAGGATGGAGGCCTTGACCTCGTTCACCGCCTTGTCGCGCTGCGCTTCACGGACCTTGTTCCAATCGAGCTTCAGGCCGCGCGGATCCACGCCTTGCGAGATCATGGTGCGCACGCTCTGTTCGACGCGGGTTTGTATCTGCCGCTCGACAAACGCCTCCGGGACCGGGAATTCGTGGAGTTCGACGAGCTTGTCGATGATCAGGTGCTTGGCCTCTTCCTGCGCCTCGTGCTGGCGCTGGGCGAAGAGGGCCTTGCGGATGGCCTCGCGGAGTTCGTCCACGGTGCGGTAATCGCCCAGTTCCTGCGCGAAATCGTCGTCGAGTTCGGGCAGTTCCTTGCGCCGCAGGCCTTTGACGGTGGCGTGGAACTTGACGGTTTTGCCGGCCAGCCGTTCGGAGCCGTAGTCGGCCGGGTAGGCAACCTCGAACTCGGTTTCCTCGTCGGGGCTCAAGCCGCGGAGATGCTCGGTAAAGGCCGGGAGGGTGTCGGCGCCGCCGATTTCGAGGACGAGTTCGTCGGTCTTGACCGGCTCACCTTCCACGCCGGAGAGGCTCTCCAGGGAGACCACCGCGTGATCGCCGTCGGCGATGGGGCGGGGGTCGATGTTCACATACTGGGCCTTCTGCTCGCGGATCTCGCCGATGCGCTTTGCGATGTCGTCATCGGTGATTTCCGGGTCGTGGTAAGGGACTTCCACGTTGCGGTACTCGCCCAGTTCGACCTGCGGGAAGACCTCGAACGTCGCCTTGAAGCGCAGGGGTTCGCCGTCGTGGAAATGTACGTCGCTCACGTCCGGCGTTCCCACGGGGCTGAGGTTTTCGGCCTCGAACTGCTTCTGCAGGGCCTTGGGAATCAGCGATTCCATCACCTGCTGGCGGATTTCGCCGGCAAACTGCCGGCGGATGATCGCGGCGGGCGCCTTGCCGGGGCGGAAGCCGGGCAGCTTGGCGCGTTTCTGAACTTCGGTTACGGCGCGACCGGTTTCGCTCTCCACCTCAGCGACGGGAATGGAAATTTCGAGTGCGTGCTTGCAGCCTTCGACTAATGCCAAAGCGGATTGAACCTCGAGGAAAGAATTGACGGTTGAAAAACCATAATACCACGGGGCGGCGGGGCGGCTATTTGACCTCGACCACCACGATGCGTGCGGGGCGCGCGCCCAGGTTCGTGGTGCGGTGCCGGACCGGCTCCAAGCTCCAGAAGACGTCTCCGGGGCCGCCGTTCATCGGGGCCGGCTGCTTCTTGGGAAACTCGACGCGGGCGGACAGCGGCGTCAGCAGCACGGCGAGGCGGGCGCCGGCGTGCTCGTGCCACTTTTCGCGGCCGTCCACTTCGAGCGTGCTGATAAAGACGCGCGCGAGGGGGTTCTCAAACAGGAGGTGGTTGCGTTTCGGGTCGAGCGCCAGGGGATCGAGCGCGGGATTGCGTTTGAGCGGCGCCGGCGGCGGGGGCGATTTGATTTCGACCTCGATGATCCGCAGGGGGGCCTCCCCAACGTTCTCGCTGGTGTGCAGCCCTCCGGCGGGACTCCAGGCGACGTCTCCGGCCTTCCAGTGCTGGTGCTCGACGTGGCCGTCCTGGGTGGCGATGTCGAGATCGCCGTCCGTCAGGTAGATCATGACGCGGGGGTAATCGTGCTTGTGCAAGGCACCTTTGCGGTGAGGCTGATCGAGGGCGTCGATGACCCGCACGGTCGGGTTGTCGAGTACGGTGGTCGACTGAGCAGCCAGGGCAGGAAGGAATGCCAGGCAGAGCAGGAAGCGCATCGACCGATCATACTATGGCGCGCCGGGTGACGCCGACTGGTCACGACGGCGATCCGCTCATCGACGCTCCATGCCAATGGAAGCCGCCGCCCGCTCTTTATCCGCGCGGAATATAGCAGACGTTATTCGTCAGCATCATCAGCACGAAGACAAAGCAGGTGATTAGCGGTCCCAGGTAGACCCTTCCGGTGATCCGGAAGAAGTACCGGTTGAAATAGGGCAGGATGAACATCATCGGGATCACGCCGAACAGCAGGTTGGCGTACAGCCACTCCGCCGTCCAGTACACCGTCCCGGTGCGTGCAAAACACACGTACTGGATCGCGAGGATCAGCATCAGCCCGACCGAGTTGCCCAGCCCCATCACCAGCATGCTCATCCACTCCTTCTGCCCCTGGAACCGGCTCGCCGAATTCACCCGGATGGAATTGGCGAAGTAGAAGATCAGAAAGAACGGAATATATTCGAACGAAACCAGAATCATGTCCGACGGAAAGGACGCCGCCGCCGACACAAAGAAAAACCGGAAGTCCACGTGAAACACGGCATACGAGGCAAACACCAGCACGTAGAAGGCGCCCAGAACACACAGCGCCAGGCACAGCGTCCGGAGCAGTTCGCCGGGACTCGTCCGGACCCCCAGCATCTCGGGCGTCACCCCCCGTTTCCTGCCGTGGAACCGGTATGCGAGCCAGGAAATAATCAGGCCGATCGTGCCGTTGACCGCCGCCCACAACAGGATTGCGTTGTTGATCCGCTGCGGAAACCACCACGTCTGCCGCGACTGGCTCGCCGCCGGGAACAGCACGAACGTGGCGCGAACCAGGGGCACGAACAGGAAGCAGGCCAGCAGGGCCGAGATCGTGAACATGCACCAGAAAAGGACGCGTCCCCTCGCCGTGGGCCGCGGCAGCGCCGGTGGGACCGGTTGCGCCAGTCCGGCAAACACCGGCAGGCGCAGCAGAATCGCGGCGCACGGCACCAGAAAGAGCAATGCTCCCGCCAGCGAGATCAGCGTGAAGAACTCCTTCCACATCCAGACCTGGCTGGAGGCGGCCACCGCCGGCTTCAGCTCGAAAACGGTGGTGAAGAAAGTCAGCATGTGACCGATCGACTCGGAGGTGTAAGGAAGAAACGGGTGCAGGTTTCGGGTGTTGTGGACCACCCGCATGGTCCGGTTCCGCGGGTCGCCGTATTCTCTGCCGATCTCCACTTCGGGAACCGCGCGATCTCCTTCGAGAACGGAATTCACCAGCCGCAGTGCTTCGGGCGCCCGCCGCATGTCCGCGTTGCGATTGGCGTTCCGGTACGAGCCCTCGTCGTAGTAGGCGTAGTCCATTCCCACGTTGGAACGGATGGGCCCGATCACGGCGTCGGTCAGGGTCAGCACATACCCGCCGACAAACACCGCGGCCAGCTTGGACGGCGCGCTCCTCGCGGGTGCGGAGCCGCCGCCGTCTTCGCCCGTCTCCAGATCCTTCGCTCGCGGCTTTTTCGATGCCTTGCTCCGCCGTCCGCCGAAGTGCGACGCCGCCTGCAGCACGGCGTTTCCACCGGCCGAGTAGCCGGTCGCGCCGATTCTCGCCTTGTCCATGTAGTTCAGGTTCGGAGTGCTCGCGATGTAGTCCACGATCGGGATCACTCCGTAGCCTTCCACCGTGGCCGAGCGCCGCTCACGGGTCGAACTCGAAGCGCCCTGATTGTACGGATCGATGGCCACGACCGCCATCCCCCTCCGCGCGAGTTCGATCGAGTAGCTGTCCAGCGCCTCCTTGCTTCGCTCAAAGCCCGGGCAGACCACCACCACCGGCGCCGGATTCTCGTTGGTTGCGCTCCGTGGCCGGAACAGGTCCGCGGTGATCCATTGCCCGTTCTGCGTGGGGACCTTGATCCCGACGACGTCGATCGATCCGGCGCCGGTCTTCACCAGGTACGCCCCGGCGTCGCCAAACACGATCAGCGCCAGAGAGAGGACCAGCAGACGCAGGCTCTTCGCCGGCGCGATTGCGTCAGAGTGCTGCATAAAATGCGATCGCTCTCAGAAGCGGAATCCGGCCGAGAAGTTGAAGTCGCGCGGAGACTGATAGCTGCCGGGGCTGACCGCCTGGCCGAAACTCGGTCCCTTCCTCCAGTTCACTCCCTCGACCGGAGTGGAGGTGAAGGGGTTGAACGCCGCCAGCGTGCTGTCATTGGCCTTTCCCAGGGTGGTCGTATTGAAACTCGTGAGCCGGAGATTGTTGAACACGTTGTCCACAACCGCCCGCACGAAGAACTGGGCGTCGGATAACTTCGGGATGCGGACGTGATGGTTCCAGACCAGGGACACGTCCGTGCGGAAGGAGCCGTCGAAGCGATACGCCCCCCGGCCGCTCACGAAGTAAGTCACTGTCGAAGGCGGCAGCAGGTAGCCCGGGTTGGTGACGAACGGCCTGGTGTCCACCGACATGCTGTAGTCGTAGGGCCGGCCCGAATCGTAGCGCTGCATCATTCCCAGAACCCACGCACCGGCTTCCTTGCCGAACGGCAGATCGTAGGAGCCCCAGATGCGAATCTTGTGGCGCTGATCTCCGTTGAGGTAGCCGATGGGAGAGTTCCAGGCCGGCTGACGATACTCCGGATATTGGTCGGCGCTGGCGCGAACCACGATGTTGGTGGCATCCTCGGCCTCCACGTTGCCGCGCGACCAGGAAAGCATCCAGTTGCCGCTCATCAGCAGGTTCCTGCGAGGCCGATAGGTGAATTGTGTGCTCACGCCCTTGTAATCACGCTCGACCCGGTTGGTATTGTTCACCACATCGAGGTTGAACTGCTGGCCGGTTCTGGGGTCTGTAACCACCCCGGTGGACATATTGACGTAGTCGCCGTAGATCCCGCCGAACTTGCGGTAGATGAAGTCCGCCCGCAGCGAACCCCTGGAACCCAATTCGTGCGCCACCCCGGCGGTGGATTCCGTGGTGTTCGCCGACTGGATACCCGGGGCGACCGCGGTGTTCACTCCCGGAATCGTGGGCTGGCTGCGGGGCGTGCGGCTGGTGCCGCCGTTGGCGTAGAACCAGTCGAACAGGACCTTGAGCGCGTCCTGGGCGTTGAGGTACGGCCCGGTGGCCCCGGTGTTCACATTGGGCCCCCCATAGTAGAAACTGTACGAGGCCTGCCGGCCGGCCGCCGAAGCGGCGTCGGCGACCTGCGTGACGAACATACCGACGTAGTGGGCGTACCCGGCGTTGACGATCCACTTCCCGTCACCCTTGATGTCGATGGCGGCACCCAGCCGGGGGCTGAAGGTTGACGCGTTCCCTACCGGCGCGCCTCCCTGGTCGCGCGTGCTGTTCCGGTCGTAGCGAAGTCCGAGGTTGAAGCTGAGGCGCCGGTTCAGCCGCCAGGCATCGTTGAGGAATCCGGAGTAGGTGCGCAGGTCGTTGCCCACGGTCGGCGTGAATACCGGCAGCCATTCCACATAGGTCGTGGTGCCCGTCTTGAACACCGGATAGATGTTCTGCCCGTCGATGATGGTGGAAGTCGCCTGCACGCGGAAACTGCTGGCCGACGAGTTCTGGTTGTTCTTCCTCATCTCCTGGAACACATCGAACCCGCCCACTATATTGTGCGACCCCAGGCTGCTGGTGGACAGAAAATAGTTGAGCTTGCCGTAGGCGTCCCAGTTGTTCATCAGGTTCACGGCATCGGGGCAAACGGCACAGTAGGTTGGGGCGTTGAAGCGGGCCTGCCCGCGCGACCGGTCCCAGATCGGTGTTCCCTTGAGCAGGTCCATGTAGCTTGACCCGACCCCGTTGGTGTCCATCTTGCGAGCCGAGTATTGGCCTTCAAAGAACAGGTTGCTCTTCAGTACGGAGGTGTAGTTGATGGACAGCAGGGACTCGTCGATGGTGTCGTCGTACAGGCTGGCCTTATCCATGATGGTGCTGAAGCTGTCGTTGGTGGTGGAGGTCGCTTTCCGCAGATAGGATAGCCTTGCGGTGTTTCTCGGGTTCAGCGTGTAGGTGAGCTTGCCCTCGCCGCGGCGGTCCTGGACGACCTTGGTGTAGTTGTACCCGGTGTAGGGGGTGGTAGCGTTGATCGAGTTCGTTTGCAGGCGGCCTGCCGCGAAGAACCACAGCTTGTCCTTAATGACCGGTCCGCCGAACGTCATTTCGTACGCCGGCACCACGGCGTCCAGGTTCTGATCCCCGGGATAAGGCGTCAGCGCGCCCCAGGCATCGTTGGTGAACGTTGTCCGGAACGACCCGTGGAAGTCGTTGCCGCCCGACTTGGTGATCATGTTGATGACCCCGCCCTGGAACCGCCCGTATTCGGCGGAGATGTTGCCGCTCGATACCTTGGTTTCCTGGATGGCATCTTCGATATAGAGCGTGCGCGGCTGTTGCCGCTGGTTCTCGTTGACGTCCACGCCGTTGACCAGGTAGAGGTTGTCGTAGGAGAGAGCGCCGGAAATCATGGTGTTGCCCCCGGGGCCGTTGTCGATCGCGGCCGGGGACAGCAGCGTCGCCGCGTCCAGTGTTCGTCCCAGCGGAATCACCTCGACACTGGCCGAAGTCACGGTGCTGGCCACGGTCGCGGTAGTGGTCACATCGCTGGATTCCGATACGGTGACCTTGGTGGCGAGCGCGTTGAGCGCCATCTGCACGTTCAACGGCTGCGTATCGGCCATCTTCAGGCTGACCGACATCTCCATCGGCGCGAAGCCCTGCCGCTCAAACCTCACCGTGTACTCGCCGGCCGGCAGGAAAGGCACGATATAGTCGCCGTTTGCGGAAGTCACCGCCGTGCGCGTACCCTGCAGGACAGGGGATGTCACCGTGACGTCGACACCCGGCATCGCCGCCTTGCTCGGATCGACGACGTTCCCGGAAATGGTCCCTGTCGGATTACCCTGAGGGAATGCCGGGGCCGCGACCGTTAGCAGGGCCACCGCCAGCCACCAAATACGTAAACCGAACATGAAACTCCTTTTTTGACCAGCGTAGAGGGTAACACGAAGGTTGTCTGGAATTGCAACAGTGTTCCCGTGTGGCTGTCTTGCACCGGTTAGCAGGTGTGTAACGTCGCTAAATCCTTGTAAAACAAAGGTGCGCACACGGCGGTAGCACCTCCGGACAGGCGATTTCGGGTGGTATCATGACCTTCGAGTGACCGGGGCCGGCGACACATTCCGCGAATGCGTGGAACGCCTGATGCAAAGCAGGACGTTCCGCAACGCTCCTTCCTCCCGCCGCCTCCTGCGTTACCTGGCCGACCACTCTCTGGCCGGCGACGCCGACCAGCTCAAGGAATACACCATTGGGGTGGATGCTTTCGGGAAGCCGCCGGATTACGACCCGCGCCTGGACTCGACTGTGCGGATCCAGATCGGGCGCCTCCGCCTTAAGCTCTCGGAGTTCTATCGCGAGGAAGGCACCGAAGATCCGCTTGTGGTCGGCCTGCCCAAGGGACGCTTCAGCCTGATTTGCGAGCCGCGGCCCGCAGCCCTGACCGCTCCCGAGCCGTCCGCGGCCGAGACGGAACCGGGCTGGGACGCCGCGATGGAGCTATCGCGGCACCGCTGGCGCACGGTGGCGTTGGTGCTGGCCGGCACCTGCCTCATCCTGATCGCCGCGCTGGCGTTTTCGTACTCCCGCATGCGCGGCGCCGACCGGAGTCCGACCGGTGCGGACGAGTGGCCGCCCGAACTGGCCGAACTGTGGGCGCCCTTCGTGAACACGGGCCGGCCTCTGATCGTCGCCGTGGGCAACCCGCTCTTCCTTCAATTCGAGAACAAGCTGCTCTACCGCGATCCGGCCGTGGACAAGCTGGAGGACCTGCTGAAGTCGCCGTCGCTCATCGCAGTCCGCAAAGCCCTGGGCGTCCAGCAAAGCCAGCCCGTACACTACTATGCGGCTGTTGGAGACGTGACTTCGGCGTTCATCCTCGGGCGGAGGCTGGGCCTTCGCCAGCCCAACATCTCCATCGTGCGCAGCAGCCAACTGCAATGGCAGCAACTGGCATCGGCGAATGTGCTCCTGCTCGGTCCGCCCCGCTTCTTCGACGACAAGCTCACCAGCCTGCCGGCGCCCCTGGAGATTGCGGAAACCCCGGAAGGTTTCCGTGTGGTTCACCCAAGGCCCGGGGAATCGCCGGTTTACAAATACCGGGATCCGCCCGGGTTCTTCGTGGAGGATGGCGAGGCCCGTGTCCTGATCACCCGCAGCGCCGGGCCGGTTGGCGACACCGACGTCCTGACTTTCGCCAGCAACAGCACCTTTGGGCGCGCCGGCGCCCTGCACGCCTTCACCGATGCGGGGTTCGCGCACACGCTCGTAGCCCAGATGCGGGACGCATCGGGCCACATCCCCCGCTACTTCCAGGTGCTGTTAAACGTGAAGTTCAAAGGCGGGGTCCCGACTGAGACGTCCTACCTTCTCTACCGCGAACTCCGACGCCGCAACTAAGCGCTAACCGTGCGGCCGGGCGCCTCCGGCGCAGGAGCCTCACGTCATTGAGTCCCAGTGAACATTCATCAATGTTCCCTGGAGAGAGTAGTGTCCCGGAGGCCGGCAAGGGCGGAGATCCGCGGGGTCAGGCCCCGCTTAATCTCCGCTGACCCGCGATTCGGGCATCGACCCGGCGAGCGCTCCCACGCTGACGTGAATCTGCGGCATCGCGCCGGTTTCGAAGGCGTCGCCCATTTTTTCCAGGCGCTCGCGCATCATCTGGCGGCGGAGGCGCTCCTCGAACTCCTTCAACTGACTATCGATCGAGGTCTGCTTCTGCTTGTTGCGGATCATGTCCTCGCGATAGCGCTTGAGGAAGTAACCGATGGTCTCGACGCGAATCTTGATCGACCCGGTGGGCTTGTTCTCGTCGATGTCCTTGAAGCAGAAGTAGGGCGTGCCGGAATGCTCCACGATCTCTTCCACCACGGTATAGATGGGCGCGTCGTGGCCGCACTTGAAGCTGGACAGTTCCAGCGCCACGAGGTTCGGATGCCGCGCGACGTACTTTGCGGCCCAGACCTTGCGGCTGGTGTTTTCGCTATAGCTGTTCTTCCACACGTCAGTGATCGCCATGGGGTGCGGCGTCTCGCCGGCGATGACCTCAGGCCCGAACAGCCGCCAGATGATGTCGTCGTCGATCGGCAGGCAATCCTGCGCGAACACCGGGTAGCCGAGTTTCTGGAATTCCTCGAGGATCTCGTGGTTCACGCCGGGATCGTTGTGATACGGCCGTCCGAGCAGCACTACGCCGAGGCGGTCCTCGCGCTCGAGTTGATCGAGCACTTCGCGCGCGGCGCCGCGCATGGTCACGTTATCGAAGTATTCCAGCGCGCGATAGCCCTGTTCGATGGCGCGCTGGTTCTCTTCCGGACTCAGCCCGAGGATGTCCTTGAACTCCTCGTACATCTGACGCTCAAACAGGTCGGGCTTGCTCAGGTTGACGAACGTATCGAGGAAGCGCACGCCCTTCTCGGCGAACAGGTCGCCTTCCTTGGTGAAGGCCGCCTTCACGGCTTCGGGCGTCGTGGCGACCGTCGGGCACGACCGGCTCGCCTGCACGTGGCTGAGCGGGCTGGTCAGGCAGTCGATCATGGGGAAGAAGATGATGTCGAGCGGCTTCTTGGCGTGCACGCGGTAGAGCAGGTTGTGGACGTGCGGTATGCCGAGTTTCGAGGGGAAGCACGGGTCGATGGCGCCGCGCTTGGCGCCCTCTTTGTAGAGTTCCTCGCTGGTGTAGTCGCTGTAGACGATGTTCTCGGGCTTGATCCCGAGGCTCGCGAAATACCCGGTGAACACGGGCGTCTGCGAGTACATATTCAGCACGCGCGGCATGCCGATGCGGATCTCGCCGCGCTTCTTCATCAGTGCGGCGCGCTTCTTCTGCGACGCCGTGATCTGGATGCGCGGCGCGGCGTCGGCGACCAGCGGCACGTCCGGCACGCGGAAGACGGCCTTGGCGGCGATCTCGACGAAGTTGGGGTTGGCCTTCTTGATCTTGTCGAGATTGCCCTTGATGTTGCGCATCTCGTCGATGTTTTCGACCGTGCCCTTTTCGCAGGTGGCGATGATCAGCCGCTGCGCGCCGGCTTCGAGCGGAACCTTGGTCTTGGAGGGCGGGCGGTAATCCGGATTCATCACGCTGGTCTTCACGTCGATGAAGGTCCGCAGGCATTTGTTCTTGCAGAAGTAGCAGCGGGTGGATTCGTTGCGCGTTGTTTTGTACTGGATGTCGCGGCAGGCGTCGAGTCCGATGAAGGTCGTCTGGC
Source organism: Acidobacteriota bacterium (assembly GCA_018268835.1). Taxonomy (GTDB): domain Bacteria; phylum Acidobacteriota; class Terriglobia; order Bryobacterales; family Bryobacteraceae; genus Solibacter. The sequence continues at coordinate 30,285 of JAFDVU010000035.1, forward strand.
GGCCGTTGTCCCAGAGGCGTCCGGCCTCCAGCGCGGCGCCGATCGCGCCGGCTTCGCCGCAGTGCTCGTGAACGATCACGTCCGCGGGAACGTCCTTGCCCTTGAACCGGCTCTCGATGAAATCGACCTGCGACTTCACCGCCGCGAGGTTATACTGCGTGCCGCCCTGGAGCAGGAAGCGCCGCCCGATGGCGGAGAGGTTCGGAATCTGCGAGACGTAGAGCCAGATGTTCTTGGGCAGCACGTTGCACAGGCCGGCCATGATCTCTTCGGGCTTCCACCCCTGGCGCTGGAAGTCCACGATGTCGCTCTGCATGAACACCGCGCAGCCGTAGCCGAAGCTGGGGAATCCCTTGGCGCCGAACGCAGTGTCGGCGTACTGCTCGACCGGGACGTTGAAGCCCTGCGCGGTGGATTGCAGGAAGTAGCCGTTGCCCGCGCTGCACTGCGTGTTCAGCTTGAAATCCTTCACGCGCCCGTGCTTGAGGATGATGATCTTGATGTCCTGCCCGCCCACGTCGCAGATGACGTCCACGTCCTCGTAGAAGTGCAGTCCGGCTTCGGTGTGGGCCACGGTTTCGACCAGCGCGGCGTCGGCGCCGATCACGTCCTTGAGGATGTCCTTGGCGTAGCCCGTGGTGCCGACGCCGAGGATTTTGAGGGAGGCGCCCTGATCGCGGATCTGCGCGTCCAGTTTCTGCAGCACCTCGACGGTATCCTCGATCGGGTTGCCCTTGGAAAGCTGATAGGTTTTGGCGAGGATGCGCCGTTTGTGGTCCCTCGAAAGCAGCACGGCCTTGGTGGAGGTCGAGCCGCCGTCGATGCCGATGAAGCCTTCGATCACTTCGCCGGGCTGGAAGGTCGCGGGGACGAACTTCTTGTGGCGGTACTTTTCCTTGAACGCCGCGAGTTCGGCTTCGTCCTTGGCAAGGCCGCCGGTGCCGCCGCGCTTAGCCTTCTCTTCATCGCGCCCGACGTGGATGTACCAGTCCAGTTTCTCGTAGCCGACGTACTGCCCGATGTTGTCTTCTTCGGTCTTGCCGAACTCAACGCTGCCGATGGCGGCGAAGTACTGCGCGTTGTCCGGCGTGCGGATGAGGTCCTCGGGCGGGACGCCTTCGGGCAGGGGGGTGCCGCGCTCTTCCCAGATTTTCGGGATGTTGTGCTTCCAGCAGTCCCGCATGCCCTTGATGTAGCAGTTGGGTCCGCCCAGGAGCAGCACGACGGGCTGCAGCGTATTGCCGCGCGTCAGCACGCTCAGGTTCTGCATCACGATGGCTTCGAACAGCGATGCCATCAGCTCGTCCGGCGGGACGCCCATCTTCTGCAGGCCGTTGATGTCGGTCTCCGCGAAGACGCCGCACTTGCCCGCGACGGGATGGAGCTTGAGCCCCTTGTAGCCCATTTCGCACAGCTGCTCGGAGGGGATGCGGAGCTTGGCGTTGATCTTGTCGATGACCGCGCCGGTACCGCCGGCGCACTTATCGTTCATCGACGGGATTTTCTTCTTGCGGCCGGTCTCGGGGTCCTTCTTGAAGATGATGATCTTCGCGTCCTGCCCGCCGAGTTCGATCACGCTGCCGCACTCCGGGTAGAGGCGCTCCACGGCAAGCGAGACGGCGTTCACTTCCTGCACGAACTTCGCGCCCAGATATTTGGTGAGCCCGTTGCCGCCGGAGCCGGTGATGAACATGCGCGAATTCTGCTGCGAGAAACCTTCGATCTCGGTTTCGAACCGCTTGCAGAACTCCAGCACCTTCTCCGGCTGCTTGGTATCGTGGCGCTGGTAATCGCTCCAGAGAATCTGGTCGGTGGCGGCATCGATGACCACGGCTTTCACCGTGGTCGAGCCGACGTCCATGCCGATGAGGAAGTGTTTGTTCATTTCCTAGTTAGCCTTTACGCTCTGCATCTGCGACTTGATGTGGTGCACGAAATTGGCGGCCAACCCGACCACGCCCTTGGTGTGCGGCACGTGATAGAGCGGCTTGCGGCTCTCCGGGTGCGCCTCCACCCAGGCGCGGCACTCTTCCAGCGTCAGGCCGGTCTTCTCCAGCGCCTCGGCGAATTCCTTCTTGGCCTTGTTCTTGGCCTCGCCCAGCGCCATCTGGACGCGGCTGTGGGCGTTGATCTCGCCTTCGCCGGAGGTCTCGATCGGGAGGTAGATCATGTCCTTGTAATTGGACACGACCGCGCTCTGCGCGCCGTCGGATTGGGTCGACGGCATGCAGCCGAAGGGCTTCACCGAAAGCACCATGTGGGCCAGGTCCTTGTTGCTGTAGTAAATGTTCTTGGCGACTTCCAGGTGGCCTTCGCCGCCGCCGGCGCGCGAATTGTAGAAGGGATGGCCGAGCCGCTGGAGTTCATACTGGTCGGCCAGGTGATGCGCGATTCCGCCGAGGGCGTCCACGATCTTGTGGTATTCGTTCTTGAAAATGGCTTCGGCCAGCTTGAGCTTCGCCACCTTCTGCCGGAACCCGATTTCGATTTTCGCCCGCTGGCCGATCTTCCAGACCGGCGGCAGCACGGCGCCCTCTTCCAGCCCCTTCAAGTCGCGATATTTCTGAATCACCTGGTGGATCATGTACATGATCCACGTGCCGATGGGCTCCACCAACACCTGCGCCCCTTCCTTCTGCAGGAAGTTGAACATGTTGAAGTTGCCGTCGCCCTCGGTGGTCTGCGCCCAGAATTCGCCGGTGATCTTGACGATCGGCTTCACACGCAGGCGGTCCACTTCGACTTCGTTGAACAGATCGCGGCAGTGCTCCAGGGCGGGCAGGTATTCATCGCCCTTGAGCTGCTTGACGAACTTGCCGACGTACTCCGCCGTATCGGAGAAGCCGCCCAGGTACTTCGCCATGCCCTCTTCGAGCTTCCAGGGCTGCTTCTTGCGGAACACCTCGTGCAGGTAGTCCATGCCGGCGTCCAGCACGCGGTCGGTCGCGCCCGGTTCGATTTCGTACGGGCGAAGCGCGTACGCCACTTCGTTCATCACGTCGCCGCAGTTGAGCGCGTTCAGAATCCCCAGGAAGAAGTCCAGGTTCATCTCCAGGCCGGCCTCGGCGTCGCTCTGGGAGAGGCCGCCGGACTGCTGGAAGAGGAGCACGCGGAAGCCGTCGAAGCCGGCGTTGCGCAGGGCCAGCCGGTACTCCGCTTCGTACATGCCGAACCGGCAGGGTCCGCACGCGCCCGCCGTGAAGAATACGTACCGGTCGATGATCTCCTGCTTGGTCAGTCCCTGCTCTTCGAGGCTTTGCAGGTACTGCACCAGATTGCCCACGGTGAAGTAAGTGGGGTTGCACTGGCCGTTATTGCCGAACTCCTTGCCGGTCTGGAACGCTTTCACGTTGGGCGTCGGCACGGCTTCGGCGAGGTAGCCGAGGCCTTCGAGCGCGCCGTGCACCAGCTTTTCGTGTTTCCACGTGAGCCCGCCGAAAAGCAGGGTGGTGTGTCCACGCTCGCCGCGGGTAAAGGTACGCTCGGCGGGCCGTTTAAAGTGGTGGACTTCGCGTTTGGCGAGTCCGGCCTCTTTTTCGAGTCGAGCGCGCTCTTCGGCGAGACGCTGTTGGATCACGTCTTCAATCGAGCCGATCTGTACCAGGTTGGCAGACGGCGAAGGCTTGGGATCGATAGTCTGAGTGCTCATATGCGTGCGGTTTCCCAGTTTGAGGCAATCTTGACCTGTTAAACAATTGAAAGAAATACGTTTTCATCGAATGGCGCATTCTGCCGGGGAACGGAGCATATCCGGGGCTGAGCGGGATTGTATGTTCGGGGACGAAACCCATTTCAGGCAGGCACTTGGCGGCTAAAATAGGGGAGATCGGACGTAAGGTATGAGACCGAAACTGGCCAGCGCATTGCTGGCAATAGCTGCCGCCGGAACGCTCCGCGGCGCGGACACCGCGCAGTTCGAATCCTGCTACGCGCGCTGGGGCGACGGACAACTGGTCATCGGCAACCGTGCGATCGAGCGCACATGGAAGGTCGAAGGAGGCCGGTTGCTGGCCTCCTCCTTCCGCCTGCGGGTGTCATCCGGACAGGTCGGAGCTTACCGCGAGTGGCTGGTCCGTGCTACGGTTCCCGGACGCGAAGCCGGACGCCGCTTCGTCTTCACCTCGCACTCGGGCGTGGACGGGCCCGTGGAAGACGGCTCACTCGTCGTCGAACTGAAATCCGACGATGCTCCCGCGCTCGCCTACCGTTTCCAGGTTTTTCCCGGTGCGCCCGGCGTCTCCGTCCAGGTGACTCAGGACACCGAGGCTTCGCCGGAGGCGCTCGAAAACCTCTACCTGGCCACCGAGCACCCGCGCCTCACGCAGGTCTCGCTGTTCGACCAGACCGACGTGCACAACGAACTGGTCAGCGAGCGCGAGTGGCTGCTGGCGCCTTCCGAGCGCAACCTGCGGATCAGCGGCAACCTGTTTTTCATGGAAGACAGTCTCACCGGCGACGGTCTGGCGTTTTTGAAAATGGCGCCGTTGCCGCACGCCCGCCCGATTCACGACGAGTGGGACCTCGCCGCCGCCATCGAGGGCCGCGCTACGCACTGCACCTTGGGTGGAGGCGGGGGATACGCCGCCGTGGTCCTGGCCTACACCGGTGGGCGGGCGGGCCGCAGCGCGGCTCTGCAGGAGTGGCAGCGACAGTTGCGCCGCTTCGATCCCGCGCGCGACGCCCGCTTCCTCAGCAATACCTGGGGCGACCGCTCGCGCGACGCGCGCATCAACGCGGCATTCATGGAGAAGGAGATCGAAGCCGGCGCCGCGCTCGGCGTGGACGTCATCCAGATCGACGACGGCTGGCAGAAGGGCCGCACCGCCAACTCCGCGCGGGGCCCCGGCGTGTGGAACGGCTACTGGAGCCAGGACCCGCACTTCTGGGATTTCGATGCCGCTCGCTTTCCCGGCGGACTTGCGCCGCTGGTGAAGCTCGCCGCCGGCCGCGGCATGAAGTTCGGCCTCTGGTACGGCCCCGACTCCAGCAACGACTTCGGCAACTGGCAGCGCGATGCCGACCGCATCCTCGAAATCCACCGCACGGCGGGCGTCGATTATTTCAAGATCGATTCCGTCAAAGCCACCAGCAAGGCAGGGGAGCGCAATCTGCGACGCATGTTCAACCGCGTGCTCACGGAAAGCCGCGGCCGGGTCAGTTTCGATCTCGACGTCACCGCCGAAATCCGCCCCGGTTACTTCGGCATGATCGATCCCGGACAGATCTTCGTCGAGAACCGGTACACCGATTACCACAATTACTGGCCGCACCAGACCCTGCGCAACCTTTGGATGCTGTCTCAATACATCGATCCGCTGCGTCTCCGCATGGAGGTGCTCAACAACGCGCGCAACCAGGATAAGTACGCGGGCGATCCTCTTGCCCCGGCGCGTTACTCGCCCGAAATGTTGTTCGCCAGCGTCATGTTTGCGAGTCCGCTGGGATGGTTCGAAACCTCGAACCTGCCCCCGGAATACGTTGCCCGCATGGCCGGTCTGGTGAAGGTATGGAAGCAGCACCGCGCCGAACTCCACCAGGACACCATCCTGCCCATCGGCGAGGCGCCCGACGGAACCAATTGGACGGGCTTTGCGGCTTACTCGGCGGACCGCGCGTCCGGCTATCTACTGCTATTCCGCGGAGTAAATGACCGGCCCGAGTGGTCGCTCTCCACCCGGATCCTGAGCGCCGCGAGCTATAAGATCGAAACTCTGGGTGGCAGCGGGACGGTGGAAGCAGGCGCCGGCAAGCTGGCCGCTCATATTCCAGCATCGCCTGGCTTTGTGTGGGTGCGCTGGCGGAGAGAGTAACTGGTGGTAAGTGCCGTATCAGTGAGGATCAATGCCCCGGATAGCCACAGCCCGGACGTTTCTCCGCATGCTCGGGGGGATTTACGCGATCGCCTTCCTCTCGTTCGGCGTCCAGGCGCTGGGGCTGGCCGGTTCGCAGGGCATCCTGCCGGTCGCCGACTTTCTGCGCGCCGTGCGCCAGGGGGCCGGCGCCGCCGCCTACCACGAAGTCCCCACGCTGCTCTGGCTCAACGCCTCCGATGCCGCGATTACCGCGCTGTGGATCCTCGGCGCCGCTCTCGGCATCGCCGCCGCCGCCGGATGGCGCCAGCGCGCGGTTCTCGCCGCCTGCCTGGTCCTGTGGCTCTCGGTCTGCGCCGCCGGGCAGGAGTTCCTCGCCTTCCAGTGGGACTACCTGCTCGCCGAAGCCGGGTTCCTGGCCATCTTCGCCGACGAGTCGCCGGTCCGGGTCTGGCTATTCCGCTGGCTCCTGTTCCGCCTGATGTTCTTCAGCGGCGTCGTCAAACTCGCCAGCCACGATCCCACATGGCGCAACCTCACCGCCCTCCAATACCACTGCGAGACGCAGCCGCTGCCGACCCCGCTCGCCTGGTTCATGTTCCAGTTGCCCGCCGCCTTCCAGAAGTTCTCCACCGCGCTTGTGTTCGTCGCCGAGTTGATCGTCCCCTTGACGTTTTTCGGCCCGCGCCGGGTGCGTCGCGCCGGCGCAGCGTTCACGGTTCTGTTCCAGTTTCTCATCCTGCTTACGGGCAACTACACCTTCTTTAACTGGCTCACGATCGCCCTATGCCTGTGGCTGGTCATCGAGCCCGACCGCGCTTTGCCGCGTCCGCTCCCGCATCGAGCCGTGAGCGCGGTCCTCGCCGGCTTCATCGCCCTCATGAGCGCGCTTCTGTGCCTGGCACAGTTCGGCGGACCCCTGCCGCCCGGCGGAGCCGCGATCCTGCACGCGGCCGACCCGCTGCGGCTGGTGAACTCCTACGGTCTCTTTGCCGTCATGACCACGACCCGGCCGGAAATCATCGTTGAGGGCTCGCGCGACGGCGAAACCTGGCTGCCCTACGAATTCCGCTTCAAGCCCGGCGATCCGGCCCGCATGCCGCCGCTGGTGGCGCCTTATCAGCCCCGCCTCGACTGGCAGATGTGGTTCGCCGCGCTCGGCACGTACCAGCAAAATCGGTGGTTCGTCAACTTCATGGTCCGCCTGCTGCAAGGGGACCGTACCGTGTTGGAGTTGCTCGCCAACAACCCCTTCGGCGATACTCCGCCAAAATATGTGCGCGCGCGCGTTTACGAATACCGGTTCACGCGCTTCGGCGAGAAGGGCTGGTGGCGCCGCGAAGAGAAAGGGCTCTACTTCCCCGGCGTCAGTCTGAAGCGACAGTCCGCGCCATGAGGCAAGCCATCGTCCCGCGCGGCCAGGGGCGCAACCGCGCGGCTCAAGGTATTAAGTACAGGTAGCTTCCCGGCTCGCCCCTGGCCCGGCCGATCAGTTGGCCGGCGTCACCTCAGGCGGCGTGCCGGCGAGGGCCACCACCTCGTAGATCCGGGTCATCACAGACTTGCGATGCTGATTGAGACGGTTCAACTCATTCAGATAGGCGGCATAGCTCTTGCCCGGAACAGCACTCTTGAAGAGTTCCTCCGTAATGGCGCCGGGACCGGACATGAGCGCTTCGCTGTCCTTGGATACAGTGACGACGCTGAAGGAGAAACCGGCTTCATCGTCCGACGTCGTGGCCGCCGCCGGCCGCGTGACACCCCAGCCTAAGAGCTTGCCGGTGCTGAACCGTGCCTTCGCCAGGGGCATCGTGTACTCCTGCAGGAATCGCGCCATCTCCTGCCGGTATTCGCGATCCACCTGGTAGTTGGCGCTTCGCAGGTAGTTGCCGGGGTGAACCTCGCCGATGCGCGCCGTGGACACACGCCATACGCTGTGCAGGATCTTCGCGAGCGAGTCGCGTTTGTCGAGATACTCCTGGTAACTCGCGTGTCCCGCCTTTTTCGCACGGGCCTCCCAGATACTCCGATCGAGAGGCGCCAGCGATGGGAGCTTCGTGTACCAGACCGCCTGGACATAGTTGTATTCCGAGCCGATCGCGTATGGCGCGGTCAGCCTCAGAATGTAGTAGGCGTGAATGGTTCCCTCATCTACGCCCATTTGCCCCATCTTCGTCATCTCGGTCGAGGCGAACTTGCGGAACTCGTCCGCCTTGCCCGGCAGGGTTTGGATGTAAGTCAAGCCAACGTAGTGCGGCTGGGTTTGCGCGACGGCAATCGAAGCCACGAACATCACGGCCATTCCGCCCAACATGGAGCGGAGGGCCTGGCGCGTTAACACTTGTTGCAGCATCTTCTTTCCTCTTCTGCCGACGGCCCGTCTTCAGCGTTTCCCGGAGTTCGGCCCACCCAGTGGCCGGACGGCGTTCGGGATAGTCTACCCTGTAACGTGCGTTTCTTCGCAAAATATCTTTTGTCTATAGCCCCGGACCCGTGCGGCAATCCTGACGCTCGTGGCGCTCACTTGGGCGGTGCGATCGTGATCCACTGCGACTCGGTCCCGCGCGGGATCACGATGTTCGCCCGATCCGTGGGAAACACGAACGTTCCGCCCCGAGTCGCGGCGCGCCTGCCTGAGGACCACTGATGCACCGTGTTACCCGTCATGCGCACGGCGGACTGATACTCCGTCACCACGGTGGCACGGTCCGGAATCGCGGCGAACGGCACGGTCCGTCCTCCCAACTCCACACTCTCGAATGCCAGCGCAAAAGAGAAGCCCGGATCGGTGACCAGATGATGTTCCAGCCGCAGCAGCCTCCCGTGAATCACGGTCCCCGCCGGCAGTGCCGGCCCCCGTTTGCCTGGACGGGCGGCGGACTTCACCACGCGCGCGCGCAGCGCATCGCCGGCGGCGGCCGATGCGGTATCGATGTCGTCCAGCAGAGCCACCGTGATCCGGACGCCGGCCGGGAAAGCCGACGCGCTCGCCGCCGCGGCGTCCTGCCCGGGCGTCTCTTCCATGCCGTCGAAGCGCAATACGCTCTCGCCCGTGAACTCCCTGCACGATGCGTAGCGAGTGGTGTTCCTCGCTTCCGCGCCGTCCCTCCGGATCGTCTCCAGGAGACTCTGGCGCGGCAACAGAAATTCGCCGGTGCCGATGCGCGTCCGCGCGAAGTCCACGCTGGTCGTCGCCTCGCAGTGTCCCGTCGTCGCCGTCAGTTCACCGGTCCGCACCGTGAGGCGCCGCAGTTCGAGCGACCCGGCGTCGATCCAGAACCTCCCGTCGAAAGGCACCACGCGCATGCTGCCCGCCGCCTCCACGCGGTAGTGGCTGGATTTTTCCGGAACGCGATAGCGGTACTGGAACAGCCGCGCACCGTCGATCTCCACCGTTCCCTCCGGAACGAACACCACGCCCTGGCTGTTAAAGATGTTGATCAGGAACGGGCCGAACGAGCCGGTCCCGATATCGCCTTCGCCGGCAAGGTCCTGGATTCGCTCCACCGACATGCGCCCGGCTCCGGGCCACGAATATACCTCCACGCCCTGGTCGGAGTTGAGCACGTCCATCCGCAGACGATCCGTTCCGGTGAGTCGCGGCTTGAAAATGCCGTTGCGCCGGTTGGCGAGAATCTGGTCGCAGCTTGCGCGCCGCAGAGGACCGTTCTTATCGACGAACCGGCTGCGATCCACCGTCTGGGTGCACGTGTAGCGCGGCAGGTTACGGATCGCCTCCAGGATGCCCAACCTGGCTTCGGCCAGTTGAGCCTCCTGCGCCCACATGAGGCCCACGCAGGCGGTGAACGCGGCCGCCAGTTTCACGGCGACCTCCTCACCGTGCGCGTGCCGAACGCGCCCGAGACGCGGTCCAGCACGATGACCCGCAAGTCCGCCGGCGCCTGCTCGCCCAAGTCCAGCGGGATCGCGACAGGCTGCCCGGTAACCTCCAGTTCCATCGATCGCGCGCCGCCGATCAATGCGCGCGTCTCGCCCGGCGCCGCCTCCATGACCCCGACCGCGAATCGCGCCGTGCCGTCCGGCGCCACGAAATCCGAGGGATCCACTCGCAGCGTGAGCGTGGAGGCGGCCACCGCCGCCGCAAGCCGGATCTGCGAACTGTCGAACGCAATCAGCGGAAGGAGGTCGGGCATCTCCTGACGCTGATCGTCGGAGACATCCACCAGTCTCGGCGCCTGGTACTTCTCCCTGGCGACGATCCGCACTCCCGGCCTGCGGCAGGTCACCTTCAGCGTGTGCGGCTTTCCGTCCCAGTTCTCCGCGCCCGGCAGCCAGCCTACGCGGTAGTACTGCTGGGCCTCGGCCGACGCGCGCGGGATGACCTCCCGGACATCCGAGTGCGGCAGGATCCGTGCCGTCGACGGCGTGCAGCACAGCACCTTCCCCGCAGCTGCGCCGATAGCCGACGGGCTCCCCGCGATGTACAAAGGGACGCCCTCGATCGCGGCGCCCCCGGTACTGCGAGCGCTGTGCGGCATCGATGTCTCCGCCTTGCCCCGCCCCATCGGCCCCGCCCATACCACCGCCGCGTGTCCCGGCACGGCGGCCAGGCGCACGCGCAGCTCTTCAATCGCCCACGCTGTGGCCTCGGCCCGCGTCTCGACTTTGTCCTTGTATTCGTGCCACCCCTGGTATGCGCTCTTCACGCTCTCCAGGGCGGGCAGGGTCACGGCTTCCCAGGAGATGGCGGGCGGCGTCCACCCCGCCCACGAATCCGGCATCGGCCGCACCGGGTACAAGGCGCCCGACGGCGTCAACACGTACACGAACGCGTCCCACTCCGATTCGACGGTCGCGAGTGCGCGCACCGTCCGGTTCCACTCCGTGCTCCGCTGTTCCAGGTCGCCGTTGAGTTGATCGATCAGCACCGCGACCGCGTGGGGGATGGTGTTGCCGCGGCGGAAGAACGTGATCTCCTGTTGCCTGCCCGCGTCCATCACGCGCAACTCCTCCGCGCGCAGGTCCGCGACGAAGCGCCCCTTGGCATCGTAGGCCGCGACGTCCGCCGTAACCATCCGTAACGGTGGCGCGGCTCCGAGCATTCCCGCCAGCGCGGTGACAAACGCCACGCGGCACGCGGTGGGCATGCGCCCAGCTTAGCTCGCCGCGCCCCCGAAACCCAAGAGCCGGTTCTTCCGAATCAGCACCGCCGCCGCCGGGGGCACGTACTCCGCCCACTTCGCGTCCCCCGACTGGATCAGCTTCAGCACGTCGCCGGGAGTTACGTGCAGTTGCGCCGTGTCCACCTGCCGGACGGGAACGATGAAGCCGTTGTCGAACAGGTGCGCGTACAGGTGCTCGAGGCGCGGATGAATCGAGGGTTTCTCCGCGGTTTCCAGTTCGCCCGTCGCCGGCGATACCGTGGGGTACGCGAACACCTTCGCGTTCCCCTGAAAGAGCCGTCCCAGCCCTTCGAGAATGCCGCCATTCAGATCGGTGTAATACTGCTCGTCGAAGATCTCGCGCAGGGTGGGCAGGCCGGCCACTAACCCGATCCAGTCCTGCGTGTACTGCCGCAAGTAAGTGGTGACGCAATCGAACCGCGTGTAGTTAGATATCATGACCGACTTACCGAGCGCGCCCAGTATGTCGGCGCGCGCCAGAAAGTCGCGGTGATCGATCGAGGCTCCCGACATCAGGTTGTTCAGCGTCATCTCCATGACCACCACCGGTTCCGCGGCGGCCGCGTCCGGCTCCTGCCGGAGGCCTTCGAGTCCGGCGTCCAGCATGGCGAGCGTGACGTTCGTGACCGGACGAAAACTGCCGCGCTCGACGACCACGCGCCGCCCGTGCAGCACCTCGGAGGACTGCACGACCTCGCCCTCCGCTGTGAACATGGCCGAATCGGTCAGGCCCTGTTCCACCAGTTGCAGGCTCATCAGCCGGTTATCCACCCCCGCGAACGCCGGTCCGGAGAACTTGATCATGTCGATCTCGATCCGCCGACGGTCCAGCCCATCCATCAATCCGCGAATCAACCCGGAGGGATCCTGGCTGCGCGTGAAGGCTCCGTAGATCAGGTTCACGCCGACCAGTCCCACGGCCTCCTGCTGACCGAGGGCGAAGGCGTCGAGCATCTCGATGTGGATGATCACCTCCGACGGTTCGGCGCGCGGCCGGTCCTGGAAACGAATGCCGAGCCATCCGTGTCCGCCGGACGAGCGGCGGGAGCCGTGCGTGGCCACCGTGTCGGCGAAGACGAAAAACGCTGTCTCCGCGCCGCGCTTGGCGTCCAGCTGCTCCACCAACTGCCCGTACTCGCGCTCCAACATCGCCGCCAGCCGTTCCCGGCTGACATAGTGCCGGGTTGGCCCGTAGAGTCCGTCGCTGACGCCCATCGAGTAGGCCGAGATCGACTTGGCCACCGTTGCCGAAGCCTTGCCTACGTGGAAAAACCAGCGAGCCGTTTCCTGACCGGCGCCGATCTCCGCGAACGTTCCGTGCCTGGTGCCGTCCAGATTGATGTCCAGGGCTTTTTTCTGAGCACTGTGCGCATCCCCATTCATCGCTTTGCGGCCTCCCCCCGCGCAGTCACCATCGTATCAGGGGCCGATCGAGCGGCCGGAAGATGAAGGGGGCAAACGCACGAAGGGCCGGAGTTGGTGACCCCGGCCCTTCGGATGGTACTGCGAATGCGGACCTGGAGGTCCGCGTTACTTACGCGGTGCGGGAGGCTTCGCTCTTGTCGCCGCTGATGGCCGCCTGAGCGGCCGCGAGGCGGGCGATGGGTACGCGGTACGGGGAGCAGGAGACGTAGTCCATACCGGCGCGGTAGCAGAACTGCACCGAGTTGGGCTCGCCGCCGTGCTCGCCGCAGATGCCGACTTCGAGGGTGGGACGGGTCTTGCGTCCGTTCTCGACGGCCCACTTCACCAACTGGCCGACGCCATCCTGATCGATGACGGCGAAGGGATCGTTGGCGAAGATCTTGAGGTTCTCGTACTCCTTGGAGAACTTCGTGTAGTCGTCGCGGGAGAGGCCCATGGTGGTCTGGGTCAGGTCGTTGGTGCCGAAGCTGAAGAACTCGGCTTCCTGGGCGACCTCGCCGGCGGTGATGGCGGCGCGCGGGATCTCGATCATGGTGCCGACCATGTAGTGGTGATCGCTCATGCCGGCCTTTTCCAGGACTTCGGTGGCGACCTGCACCACGATCTTCTTCTGGTTCTCGAGTTCCTTGACGCCGCCGATGAGCGGGATCATGACCTCGGGGATGACCTTCTTGCCCTTCTTGGCCACCTGCACGACGGCTTCGAAGATGGCGCGCGCCTGCATCTCGGTGATCTCCGGATAGGTGATGCCGAGGCGGCAGCCGCGGTGGCCGAGCATGGGGTTGAACTCATGCAGTTCTTCGACGCGGCGGAGCAGGTCGGGGAGGAGGGTCTTGAGGTTCTTGACCTCGGCGCCGAAGCGGCCGTACTTGGCGACGAGTTCCTTCTTCTTCTTGATGTCGGCGTAGGGCAGGACGGCGATATCGACCATCAGCTCTTCGCGCTTGGGGAGGAACTCGTGGAGCGGGGGATCGAGGGTGCGGATGACGACCGGGAAGCCGTCCATGGCTTCGAAGAGGCCGGCGAAATCCTTGCGCTGCATGGGGAGCAGCTTGGCGAGGGCCTTGCGGCGGGTCTTTTCGTCGCGGGCCAGGATCATGGCCTGCACGTGGGGCAGACGGTCCTCGGCGAAGAACATGTGCTCGGTGCGGCAGAGCCCGATGCCCTCGGCGCCGAAGGCGCGGGCGACCTTGGCGTCGCGCGGGATGTCGGCGTTGGCGCGGACCCCGAACTTACCGCGGTAGACGTCGGCCATCTTCATGAACTTGGCGAAGACGGGGGAGTGCGGATCGGGATCCTGGGTTTCGGCCTGACCGAGGTAGACGTCGCCGGTGGTGCCGTTGATGGAAATCCAGTCGCCTTCCTTCACCGTGACGGTCTTGCCGGCGACGGTGACGGTCGCGGTCTTGGAGCGTTCGGAGATGTGGATGGCGCCGGCGCCGACGACGCAGGGGCGGCCCATGCCGCGGGCGACGACGGCGGCGTGGCTGCTCTTGCCGCCGATGGCGGTGAGGATGCCTTTTGCCACGTCCATGCCGTGGATATCGTCCGGAGTGGTTTCCTTGCGGACGAGGATGACCGGGCTCTTGGCGGCCATGATGACCGCGTCATCGGCGGAAAACGCCGCGCGACCGACGGACGCGCCCGGGGAGGCGTCGATCCCGGTGGTGAGCTTCACGAGTTTCTTGAGCGACGCCGGGTTGAAGACGGGGTGGAGGAGCTGATCGAGCTGGTTCGGGGCCACGCGCAGGACCGCGGTCTTCTCATCGATGAGGCCTTCTTCGTGCATTTCCACCGCGACCCGGACCGCCGCCGGACCCGTGCGTTTGCCGTTGCGGGTCTGGAGCATGTACAGGGTGTTTTCCTGCACGGTGAACTCGAAGTCCTGCATGTCCTTGTAGTGCTTCTCCAGCATGGTGGTGATTTCGACCAACTGGTTGTAGACGCCTTCGTTCCACTGCTTAAGCTCGCTGATGGGCTGGGGGGTGCGGATGCCGGCGACCACGTCTTCGCCCTGGGCGTTGACGAGGAACTCGCCGTAGAAGACCTTCTCGCCGCTGCCGGGGTCGCGGGTGAAGCCGACGCCGGTGCAGCAGGTGTCGCCCATGTTGCCGAAGACCATGGCCTGGACGTTGGCCGCGGTGCCGATGTTGTCCGGAATCTTTTCCATCTTCCGGTAGTAGGCGGCCTTGGGATTCCACCAGGAGTTGAAGACGGCGTTGCGGGCGAGCTTCAACTGCTCGAGGACGTCCTGCGGGAAGTCCTTCTTGGTCTCCTTCTTCACGATCTTCTTGTACTCGACGATGATGGCTTTCAGGTCGTCGGCGTCGAGATCGGTATCGAGCTTGAGCTTGCGCTTGTGCTTGCGGGCGTCGAAGGCTTCGTCGAACTTCTCCATGTCGATGCCGAGGGCGACTTCGCCGAACATCTGGATGAAGCGGCGGTAGCAATCGTAGGCGAAGCGCGGGTTACCGGTCTTGGCCACCAGGCCCTCGGTGGTCTCGTCGTTCAGCCCGAGGTTGAGGATGGTGTTCATCATGCCGGGCATGGAGAACTTCGCGCCCGAGCGCACGCTGAGCAGGAGGGGGTCGGCGGCATCGCCGAGTTTCTTGCCGATGGATTTTTCCAGTTTGGCAAGCTTCTGAGCGACTTCGTCCTCGATCTCCTGCGGGACGGTGCGGTTGGCCTCGAAGAAGATGTTGCACACCTCCGTCGAGATGGTGAATCCAGGGGGCACGGGGACACCGGCCCGCGACATCTCAGCGAGGCCAGCACCTTTGCCGCCGAGAACATCTTTCATCGTTCCGTCACCGTCGGCGGTTCCGTTGCCGAAGGAGTAGACATACTTCTTCATGCTCGATAGCTCCTATGAATTGGTTACAATTTCCGAAAAGTCCGCGATGGTGGAAAACTCCGCCAAGAGCGTACTCAACAACGTGAGACGATTGCTCCGGATTTTCTGATCCGGCGCGTTTACCAAGACCTTGTCGAAGAACAGGTCGACTTTGGGCCGCAGGCTCGAAATGGCGCTTTCGATGGGCTGCCCGGAGGTACGTAAGAATTCGTCGTAAAGATCCCGCTCGGGCCCGGGTTCGAGCAGGGCGGGATCGATGGCGCCGCCGCCGGTGAATTTGGCCTGCTCGAGGATGTTGCGGATGCGTTTGAAGCTGGCGGCGAGAGGTTCGAAATCGGCCGAGTCGCGCAGACTGCGCACGCGCACGAGGCGGGCTTCGAGGTCCACCAGGTTGCTCCAGCCGGCGGCCATGCAGGCGTTGACCTCGTCGTAGGCGAAGCCGCGGATTTCCTTGAAGTAGTATTTGACGCGCTCTTCGAAGAAGGCGCGGAGGCCGGCATCGCCGCCGAGGAGATCGAGCAGGGGCAGTTCGAGCTTGCCCTCGGCGAGGATCTTGACCACGCCCTGGGCGGCGCGGCGCAGCGCGTAGGGATCGCGCGAGCCGGAGGGAATGAGTCCGACGCGGAAGCAGCCGCGCAGGGTATCGAGCTTATCGGCGAGGGCGACGATCTGCCCGGCGCGGTTGCGCGGGATGGAATCGTCCATGCTCTCCGGCTTGTAGTGATCGTAGATGGCCTGCCAGACGGGTTCGGGCTCGCCCTGCACGCGGGCGTAGAGTCCGCCGACCACGCCCTGCAGTTCGGTGAACTCCTTGACGAGTTCGGTGGTGAGGTCGCACTTGGAGAGTTCGGCCGCGCGGACGGCGTGGGCGTCGCCGCCGAGTTCAGCGGCGAGCGTCATCATGCGCTCTACCTTTTCGAGGTAGGTGCCGAGTTTGGCCTGGAAGGTGACGTGGGCGAGGTCGGCCTTGCGCGCGGCGAGGGTCTTCTTCTGGTCGGTCTCCCAGAAGAAGCGGGCGTCGTTAAAGCGGGCGCGCAGAACGCGCTCGTTGCCGCGGCGGACGAAGCCTTCGGGATCGCTTTCGATATTCATCACGGCGACAAACTCGGGGGCAAGTTTGCCCCCGGGGCCCGTCACGGAGAAGTAGTTCTGGTGATGGCGCATGACGGTGGCGAGGACCTCGTCGGGGAGCGCGAGGAACTCGGGATCGAAGCCGCCGCGGATGGTGGTGGGGAATTCGGTGAGGTAGGCGAGCTTGCGGATGAGGCCGGGGTCGGGGCGGACGTCGATCGCGGCGAGTTGCTCGGCGATGCGGCCGGAGCGCTCCTGGAAGGAGAGGATGACGCAGTGATCGCGTAGCCGCTGCTCGTAATCGGCGCAGGTGACGGCGATCTCGCGCGCACCAAGGCGGCGGTGTCCGCTGGTGAGCGCGCCGGAGCGGACGCCGGCGAGAGTGAAGGGGACGATGTCCTCGCCGAGCAGGGCCACGATCCAGCGGATGGGGCGGATGAAGCGCGGGCCGCCCTTGCCGGTCCAGTACATGGTCTTGGGGAAGTAGATGCCGAGGATGACGCCGGGGAGGGCTTCGGCGAGGATGTCCCTGGTCTGGCGTCCCGCGACCTTCTTATAGAAGACGTAGTATTCGCCCTTGGGGGTGGACTCGACCACCATGTCCTCGGGCTGAATCCCCTGCTTGCGGGCGAAGCCGGCAACGGCCTGGGCGGGGGCGGATTTGGCGGGACCGAGGATGCGCTCTTCGCTATCGGCCTGGCGCGCGGGAAGCCCGGTGGCGCGCAGTACGAGGCGGCGGGGCGTGGCGTCGAGGCGGATTTCCTCGTGCGGGATGTCGAGCTTCTCGAAGAGGAGGCGCAGGTTTTCGAGGGCGCCCGGGATCATCCAATCGGGAATTTCCTCGGTGCCGATTTCGAGCAGGAAGGGGAGGAGCGCGCTCACTGGGCCACCTCCGCCGGGGCGCCGGATTGCTGGTCCACCCACGCCTGGGCGACCGCGACCGCCATCTTGCGCACGCGCTGGATCACGGCCTGGCGCTCGGTGACGCTGATGGCGCCGCGCGCGTCGAGCGTGTTAAAGAGGTTGGAGCACTTGAGCACCTGGTCGTAGGCGGGCAGCAGGGGGAACCTCTTTTTGTCGGGCGATTTCGGATCGTAGAGCCCGAGCAGGCGACCGGCCTCGCCTTCGTGCAGGTCGAACAACTGCCACAGCGTGGGGATGTCGGCCATTTCGAAGTTGTAGACCGAGTACTGGAGCTCGTCCATGTAGCGGACGTGGCGGTAGGAGAAGCCGCCGCCCCAGTCGATGTCGTAGACCGAATCCTTCACCTGGAGGAAGGCGGTGAGGCGTTCGAGTCCGTAAGTAAGCTCGGCGGGGATGAGGTCGAGATCGATGCCGCCGCACTGCTGGAAGTAGGTGAACTGGGAGATTTCGAGGCCGTCGAGCATGACCTGCCAGCCAATGCCCCAGGCGCCGAGGGTGGGGGCTTCCCAGTTGTCTTCTTCAAACTTGATATCGTGCTTGCGCAGGTCGATGCCGATGGCTTCGAGGCTGCCCAGGTATTGCTCGATGATGTCCTCGGGAGCGGGCTTGAGGATGACCTGCAACTGGGAGTGCTTGTACAGGCGGTTGGGGTTGTCGCCGTAGCGGCCGTCGGCGGGTCGGCGGCTGGGCTGGACGTAGGCCACGCGGTAAGGATCCGGACCGAGCACGCGGAGGAAGGTTTCGGGACACATCGTGCCGGCGCCGACCTCCACATCGTAGGGCTCCTGAATGACACAGTCGCGCTGGGCCCAATAGCGCTTGAGCGTGAGGATGATCTCTTGAAAAGACTGCATTACGCTTCCGAACTCTCCAGCATCGGGACCGTTATCAGACGGCGCTCCGCGTGCGACTCAATCTGCTGCACCAGGAAGCGCCGCAGGTCGGCGGCGGTCTCCCGGCTCCAGTTCACGGTAGCAAGTTGCGCTACCGGGCTGCGCTGAATTTCGCCGGCGACCGCAAGCGATTCCCGGCTCAATTCCCACGAACTCGCGGCGCCCAGCGTAGGGCGGCAGTGGGCGCACACAAGGCCCTCCCTGCCGCGGCTGAAGAACGCGCGCTCGGGGTGTTCGGGATCGTCCAGCAGACTGCCGCAGCCGAGGCAAACGTGCAGTTCCGGCAGCCATCCCGAGAGGCGCACCGCCCAGAGTGAAAAGTACGTTACAGCGCGCCAAACCCTACCCGAGGACCCGCTCTCCTCTCCCGGCGGCGGACGAAGTGAATCCAGCACGGCCAGGAGAAGGCGAAAAAACCTCTCACTCGCCTCCGCGGGAGGGAGCAGGAGTTCGCCCGCTTCCGCGAAGAAGTCCAGCGCGACGCCGGTGGCGTAATCGCTGACCAGATCGAACTGGCTGCGGATGAGTTCGCAGGAATCCAGGTTCACCAGTTCGCGATTTTCGCGCTGGAAATAAGCCATTCTCACGTGGGAGAGCCGCTCCAGGCCGGAGCCGAAAGGACTCTTGGGCCGCCGCGCCCGCTTGGCCACACCCCGCATCCTGCCTTGATCCCTGGTGAAAAAGCTGACGACCAAGTCGGCCTCTTTCAGCGGATACGTACGCAATACGAGAGCTTCGCTGACGCGCGCTGGCACACGTGAATTGTAAGACTCAGGGTATCACAACGACACGTGTTTCCGGCCTTGCGGACCAGTTACTCCGCACGGAGCACGCAGGTGGGATCGAGCGAGGCGGCGCGGCGGGCGGGGAGCCAGGCGGCCAGGGCTCCGGCGGCGGCGAGGGTGACGGCGGTGAGGAGCAGCGCCGGAGGATCGCCGGGTGGAAGGTCGAAGAGAACGGCGCGAACGGCGCGGGCGGCGGCAAAGGAGGCGGGCAGTCCGATGGCGAGTCCGAGCGCGACCATGGCGAAGGAATCGCGCAGGATGAGCCAGGCTACCTGTCCGGGGCCGGCGCCGAGCGCGATGCGGATGCCGATTTCGGCGGTGCGGCGGGCGGTGCCGTAGGCGACGACGCCGTAGAGTCCGACCGCGGCCAGCACCAGCGCCAGGGTTCCGAAGAAGGCGCCGATGGCGGCGAGCATGCGCTGCTCGAAGATGGAATCGTCCACGTGCCGGCCGAGGGTATCGAGCGATCCGATTGCGACGCCTGCTCCGAGGCGGCGCAGTTCGCGGTAGATGGGTTGGAGCAGATCGCGCGGCGGCACCTGGGTGCGCAGCAGGATCGCCGGCATCCCGGAGTTGCGCTCCTGGCCGGCGAGGGTGTAGACGGTGGGCCGGGCGGGCTGCTGAATGCCGGCGTGGCGGATGTCGCGGACCACTCCAACGATGAAGGTGGGCTCGCCGCCTTCGGGGCGGCTGTCGTCGAAGCTGAGACGGCGGGCGTCGGGGTGCTGTTCGCCGGGCAGAAATTCGCGCACGAAGGCCTGATTGACGATCGCGATTTTGCGGGCGCTGTTCATGTCGGCGGGTGCGAAGTCGCGTCCGGCGACGAGCGGGGTGCCGATGGTTTCGAAGTAGCGCGGCGCGACCTGCGCGACGTCGACATCCACCGGTTCGCGGAAGGTGCGTTCGCTGCCGGGGACGCGGATACCTGCGCTGGCGACTCCCATCTGGAAGGGGCCGGGGAAGCCGTAGCTGACGCTGGAGACGCCGGGCAGACCGGCAAGTTGCGCGGCGGCCTGCTTCACCGGGATGCGGATGTCGCCGCGAAATTCGCGCGGGAAATCGAGCGAGAGCACGACCACGTTGCGATTGCGGAAGCCGAGATCGACGCCGCGAAGGGCGAGCAGGTTGTGGCTGAAGAGAGCGGCCATCGCTACCAGGACCACGCTGAAGGCGACCTGCGCGACCACCAGGGCGCGGCGCAGGCGCGGAGGCGTGGCGCGGCCGGCGCCGCCGGAGCGCAAGCCATCGGCCGGATCGACGGCGGTGGAGCGCAGGGCGGGGACAAGTCCGAAGAGCAGGACGGCGGCGGCGCAGATTCCCAGGGTAAAGAGAAGGACGGCGTTGCCCGGCGTGCCGCTGAAGGGATCGCCCACGCTCTCCGGGAGGAAGCCGAGGATGAGGCGGCGTCCCCATGTGGAGAGCAGGGCGCCGAGCGCGCCTCCGGCGATGGTCAGGAGAACGCACTCGGCGAGCGACTGAGCGATGAGGCGGGCGCGGGTGGCGCCGAGAGCCAGGCGCATGGCGATTTCGCGGCGGCGGGCGGCGCCGCGCGCGAGCAACAGGTTGGCGACGTTGACGCACGCGGCCAGCAGTACGAGCAGCACGGCGGCCATCAGGATGGCGAGGGGGCGGCCGAAATCTTCGCGCAGGAGCGAGAGCCCGACGCCGGCGTCGCGCACTTCGAGGCGCTGGCCGAGTGCGCGGCGGCGCATGGCGGCGTTGTAGCCGGCGGGGTAAATGGCGTTGAGATGCTGCCGCATGAGGACGTCGATGCCGGCCTGCACGGTGCGCACGGGAACATCGGGGCGGCGGCGCGCGATGACCCACACCCACCAGGTATTCGGGCTGGCGACGGGCATCTCGGCCATCATGGCAGGGGCCCAGACTTCGGCGCGGCGCTCGAACTCGACGCCGTGAAATCCCGGCGCGGCGACCCCGACGATGGTGTACGGTTTCTCGCGGAGCAGGATCCCGGTGCCGAGGATATTGGGGTCCGCGCCGTAGCGATTGCGCCAGAGGTCGTAGCTGATGACGGCGACGGGGTGGCCGCCGGGGACGCGGTTGTCGTCGTCCGTGAAGAGGCGGCCGCGAACGGGCGCGACTCCGAGAACGGAGAAGTAGTTGCCGGTGACGTACTCGGCCTGCGCGAACTCGCCGCGCGCGCC
>JAFDVU010000360.1 GCA_018268835.1 Acidobacteriota bacterium
ACGTGGCCGCGAAACCGCACCCTTCCAGACGCTGTGCTGGCGCCTCTGTGCGAGGCTTTGTGGGAGGAGGGAGTCAGCCCCACTCGCCGGGTCGTTCAGCGCTGCTTGCCTGGTTGGAACGAGCACGCCATGGGTCCGGGTGTGGTCGCCTGGCGCATAAAGAAGGGTTTGCCGCAGCAGGGAGTGCGCGGCCCACGCGCCGTACCGACAAACGCGGTGGAGTTGGCGAAGATAGTTAGTCCAGCGATCGCCAGCGCGCCCCACACCTGCTTTGATCCGGCCAACGATGGCCGCTGGCCGACGCCTTCACTGACGGTCCTCGCTTATCTCAGCAGGATTGAGAATCAGTCGGTCCGTGACGCCATGGCATTGTTTGCCATTCTACGAGCTGACCGGCAGCAGTTCTCGATGCGAAACCAGATCGCCAACTTCACCTATATTATGCGCCGCGTCATGATCGAGCAGTCGATTGATGACGTGAGTTCCATCGACGCGAATGATCTCCTGTTCCGGATTCACGTCGGCGAGGTGGGCAAGGGGCTGACCGACCACCAGCGGCGTACGCTCATAGGGCAGTGGAGCGCGGTCCGGAACGTCTATGAGGAGTATGCGGAAAAGTTGACGGCAGAGCAGTTCGAGAAACTGTCGCGATTCTTTATCAAACCGTTGACTGACCGGCGGAAACTGGCTCGGCATACTCCGTGGGCCGGCGTGCACAGGGAACAGCAAGAGCGCGTCAAGAACAAAACCGACGCCGTCCAGCAACAGTTCTATCGCGTCCGATATGTCGCCGGCATCCGCTGCAATCAGGTTCGAAGACTGTATGCGGCGGCGACCGAGACAATCGCCTTCGTTGAAAAGAATCACCGCTCCTATCCCCACGACTTCCACTACGAGGAAACGGTGCAAACGCCAAGCGGGCGCTCCGTTCGGCAGCGAGTGGAATTGACGTTATGGGATGCGGTTTCGGTTCGTGAGCACGCTCTCGGCCTGGGTTATCGAGAGGCACCTGAAACCACGCGACAGAGGCGTTGGCGCGAAGGCCGCTATGCGGCAGCACGCGTGCCCTACTACGTGGAGTACAACGCTACAGTATCACTGGAGAAAGCCGCGCCGGCAGAGCCTTTCTGGTTTCTGGATCTCTTTCGCCATCGTGTCTTCCGGCGTGTCGAAGCGCGCGACGATTCTGACCTG
>JAFDVU010000361.1 GCA_018268835.1 Acidobacteriota bacterium
GGCGAATCGCGGCTCACCTCGCCGCAGGTCTACTCCATGCGCGTGTGGCTCAACCCCGACAAAATGACCAAGCTCGGGGTCACCGCCACCGATGTGAGCAACGCGATTCAGGCGCAGAACCGGCAGAATCCGGCCGGCGCGATCGGCCAGGCGCCCGCCCCGAACGGCACCGATTTTCAATACGCGGTGAGCGCTCCGGGACGCCTGACTGATCCCTCGCAATTCGAGGACATCGTGATCCGCGGGCAGCCGGACGCCTCCCTGCTGCGCATCCGCGACGTGGGGCGCGTGGAACTCGGCGCGCAGACTTACAGCGGATTCAGCCGGCTCAACGGGCGCCCCTCGTCCAACACCATCGTGTTCCTCTCGCCGGGCGCCAACGCCGTGGCGACGGCGGATTCCGTGATCCGCTACATGGAGCAGATCAAAAGCACGTTCCCGCCCGGCATCCGCTACGTGATCCCGTACAACTCGACCATGTTCGTGCGCGACGCCATCAGGGACGTAGCCCGGACCCTGCTCGAAGCCATCCTGCTGGTCGTGCTGGTGGTCTTCCTCTTCCTCCAGAACTGGCGCGCCACTCTGATCCCGCTGCTGACGGTTCCGGTGGCGGTGGTGGGCACGTTCGCGCTGTTTCCCATTCTCGGCTTCTCGATCAACATCACCAGCATGTTCGGACTCGTGCTGGCGATCGGCATCGTGGTGGACGACGCCATCGTGGTGGTGGAGGCCGTGCAGCGCCACATCGATGAAGGCCTCGCCCCGCGGGAAGCCACCGCGCGCGCCATGAGCGAGGTCTCGGCGCCGGTGGTGGCCATCGCGTTCATCCTGGCGGCGGTGTTCATCCCGGTCGCGTTCGTGGGCGGCATCAGCGGCGAAATCTACAAGCAGTTCGCCATTACCATCGCGGTCTCGGTGCTGCTCTCCGCCTTCAACGCGCTCTCGCTCAGCCCCGCGCTGGCGGCGCTCCTGCTGAAGCCGCACAAGCAAACCTCGAGCCTGCTCTCGCGTCCGTTCGGCTGGTTCAACAACGCCTTCGAGCGCACCACCAACCGGTATCTGAAGGGCGTGGTCTTTCTCATTCGCCGCGGCGCGCTGGCGGTACTGGCGCTGGCGATCGTCAGCGTGCTCACCGGCGGACTCTTCAAGCACCTGCCCGCGGGCTTCCT
>JAFDVU010000362.1 GCA_018268835.1 Acidobacteriota bacterium
AAAGGGAGGGCGGCATGAAACCGGTTTACATCGCGGCATTTCATCAATCGCGCTTTGGCAAGCTCATGGGCATGACCGTGCCCGGGATTCTGGACGCGGCGATTCAGGGCGCGTGCCGGCAGATCGGCGTGGAACCCTCCGCGCTGGACGTGGGCAGCGTGGGCGCGGCATGCAACTTCTCGCTCAACGAGCAGGGGCTGCTAGCAGGACTCATGGCGGCTACCCCGGGGCTGGAGGGCAAACCGATCGAAGCCGTGGAAAACGCCTGCGCCTCCGGCGGCCAGGCCGTGCTCAGCGTGATCCACAAGCTGCAACTCGGGTTGGGCGAGACCGGCATCGCGCTCGGTTATGAGAAGATGCGCGACGCCGAGGGCAAGATGGATGGCAAGCTCATCGGCAAGGTGCTGGGCTACTTCTCGCACCCGGACGAACGCGCGGGCAAGGTCTTCGTCTTCCCCCACATCTTCGCCGAAGTCATGCGCGATTACCTGCGCGAGTGGGGCGCCACCGAACGCGACCTCGCCGCCATCGCGGTGCAGGAGTACGCCAACGCGAAATACAACTCCTGCGCGCAGATGAATAAGGTGCAGATCACGCTGGACCAGGCCATGGCCATCGAGGGCTTCAACCGCTACGTGGTGGAGGGTCTGCCGCTGAAGACTTACGATTGCTCGCAGATCACCGACGGTTACGCGGCCCTGATCCTGGCCACCGAAGAAGGCCTGGCGAAACTGGGCGTACCGAAATCCGAGTTCGTACGCATCGCGGGATGGGCGCAGGCCACGGACCCGATCCGCAAGGAAGGCCGCGACGTGCTGCGTCCCACCGGCGCCTACCGCGCGATGAACGCGGCGTACGCCATGGCCGGGATTGCGCCTGCGGATGTGAACGTCGCCGAGGTCCACGACTGCTTCACCGTGATGGGCGCCATCGGTACCGAAGTCATCGGCAAGGCTGTGCCGGGCGAGGGCGCGCGTTACTGGGTCGAAGGCAAGGCGGCGCCGGACGGCGAATGCGGCATCAACACGTCGGGCGGTCTGATCGCCAAGGGCCACCCCATCGGCGCCACCGGCATCGCCATGATCGGCTGGGCGGCGCAGCAGTTGCTCGGCAAGGCGCCGCCTGAGACGCAGGTG
>JAFDVU010000363.1 GCA_018268835.1 Acidobacteriota bacterium
GGCCGAATGCGAGCAGATCCCTGCGCTTCGGATCGGGCGGCACTGGCGGTTTCATCCCGCGGAACTCGATCAGTGGTTGGCGATGCGCGGCACCGGGGGGAGCGCAGGTAGCCTCCGGTCCGGTGCCGGCGCGGCCGCTCGCGAGCATACGTCGAGCTAACGAGGACTAGCGCCTATGTGGCTATCCCGACTGAGATATGCGCCCGTCACTCTCTGCGCCGCCTTTCTTCTCCGCCAATCGCCCATCATGGCGCAGTCCGATGTACAAACTGTCCTGGATCAGGTGACTTCAGCCGTCCGCGCTCGCTATCTCGGCGGCTACATCGTCTCCATCGACCGCCACAAACGCGCCGACCCCCACTACGGCCCCGGCGTCGGCGGGACTGTGTTCGACGGCGAGGCCCTGGATCCGCTCATCCCCTTCAAGGACGACGGCGCTCATGACGTGATTACTCTCGCCCGTCTAGGCCATCGCGTCCGCTGCGATCTGCACAACAAAGGCGACCAGCGTTGGCAGTGGCTCACCGATGGGCATACGCTTTGGACGTATTGCCTGGACGTTGGCCTATACACAGAAGAACCGGCGAAGCCGTGGCCCCAATCCCTCGGCCCAGGCCCCGGACTTCCGGGCTGGGAATGGCATTACTTCGCCAAGTTCCTTGCCCTCTCCGGAATGGCGGACCACGCACGCATCGTCTCGGACGATCTGGCGCCCACCGCGGAGTGCCCCGGCCCCTCGGTTTTGCTGGAGATTACCATCCCCGGCGGGAAGGAGAAACTGCGCCTACTCTCCAGGTCCTATCTTCCCTGTCAGGCTATTATCCACTGGACCGTCTCTCCCACACTCGCCCTGCTAACCGACTTCCACGAAACCATCGTCTGGAACTTCGCCCCAGATCCGCCCGCCGCATCCCTATTTCTGTTTGCGCCACGCAAAGGCGCCAGGCGCGTCAAGCGAATGCCTCGCGTCGACTGATGTATCGCGACTCTACTAAGGTCAATCGCCACTCCCTTTTATATGTGCTTGTGTCGTTTGCGTCCCCCTCGTCTTGGGCATTGACTTTTCCTTTTACCTGATCTAGGTTCGCTACATGG
>JAFDVU010000364.1 GCA_018268835.1 Acidobacteriota bacterium
AATTGGGGGTGCGCTGCCTGATGCTGGATGCGGGGCCGCAGCTCGATTTCGAACGCGGGCGCACGCTGCGCGCGGTGAGCGACTTGCCGTATCGCGGGTTCGGGCGGCCGGGGCGGTTCCCGCACATCACGCAGGCGAGCGAATTCGACGCGGCGCTGTGGGCCGATGAGAAGCAGAACCCGTACTCGTATCCGGCGGAGGATCCGTATTACTGGGTGCGGATCCGGCTGATCGGCGGGCGCACGCTGCGCTGGGGACGCGCGTCGTGGCGGCTGAGCAATTACGAATTCAAGGGCAAAGACCACGACGGCTTCGGCGAGAACTGGCCGGTGGCGTACGAGGACCTGGCGCCGTACTACGACCGGGTGGAGCCGATTTTCCGGGTGGCGGGGCGCAACGAGGGGTTCGCGCAGATTCCGGACGGGAAGCTGCTGGCGGACGATTCGCCGGACAGCGTGAGCGTGCAGCGGTTCATCGCGTCGGCGAAGAAGATGGGGGTGCCGACGACCAAGCCGCGGCGGGCGACGGGGACGCTGGCGAGTTCGGCGAACCTGCTGCTGCCGGACGCGCTGGCGACGGGGAACCTGGAGATTGTGCCCAACGCGGTGGCCCGCGAAATCACGGTGGATGCCAAGACGGGGCTGGCCAATGGAGTCTCTTACGTGGACCGCGTGAACCGGCGCGAGTATGGGGTGGGGGCGCGTGTGGTGATCGTAGGGGCGTCGACGCTGGAGAGCACGCGGCTGCTGTTGAACTCGACTTCGCGGCAGTATCCGCGGGGGCTGGGGAATTCGAGCGGCGTGCTGGGGCGGTACCTGTTCGATCAGTTCTACGTGAAGAACTGCGTGGAGTGCGTGGTGCCGGAGGCGCGCGGGGGCAAGGCGCCGCGCGGGCTGATGGGCGGCGGCGGATACATTCCGCGGTTCCGGAATCTGAAGCCGGGGGAGAAGAAGTTCCTGCGCGGGTACGCGTTCGATTTTGGCGGCGGCGGGACGCCTTCGCCGAAGTATTTCCCGTTGTACGGCGACGCGTTGTTCCGCAAGTTGGAGGATGTTCGGGGCAGCGG
>JAFDVU010000365.1 GCA_018268835.1 Acidobacteriota bacterium
GATCCCGCTCCTGGCCGGGCGTGAGATCGACGAGCGCGACCGGCAGGGCTCCACGCCGGTTGCCGTGATCAGCGAGGAACTGGCGCGCACTTACTTCGGGAACGAGAACCCCCTGGGCCGGCGCATCACGTTAGTGGACGCCAATCGTGACCTCGAAATCGCCGGCGTGTCGGGCAACCTGCGGTACGGCGGTCTGAAAGATCAAGAGGCGGATTCGATGACCCTGTTCGTAGCCGCCGGCCAGTTTCCTCCGGACCAGGTTACCTACGCGCTGCGCACGTCGGGCGATCCGCTGCGCTACGTCCAGAGTGTGCATGAGATCCTGCGCGAGGCGGATTCCCGCATACCCCTCACCAACGTGGTCACGCAGGCGGCGGAAATCGATCGCACCATCAGCCGCGAAATCATGTTCGCGAAACTGTGCACCGGCTTCGCGGTCCTCGCCCTCCTGATGGCCTGCGTCGGCCTCTACGGGACCATGTCCTACGCGGTTGCGCGGCAAACCCCCGAAATCGGAATCCGTATGGCTCTGGGCGCGCCACGCGCCGCCGTGATCTGGATGATTCTGCGCCGCGTCCTGCTGCTTGCGGCGATGGGACTCGCGATCAGCGTGCCTGCCGCGCTGGCCGCGTCCAGGCTCGTCAAATCGCTTCTGTTCGGGACCCGGCCCAACGATCCGGGAACGCTGGCGCTGGCCGCTGGCGTTCTCCTGATCGCCGTGACTCTCGCCGGCTATGCCCCGGCCAGGCGGGCCTCCAGAATCGATCCGCTGGCGGCTCTGCGCGCCGAGTAACCCGCGCCGCCCTACATCATCAGTCCGAGCACCGCGCAGACCACTCCCAGTATGCCGGCCGCGATCCCCATCACCGGGAACATCGGCTTGCGCGCGATAAAGTACAGCGAACTTAGCACCAGGCCGATTTCGAGCAGCCCTTCCCCGATGTCGTAACGCAGCGCGACCTGCTCGTCGCGTTCTGCCGCTTCGTCGGCTTCGCGCGCCTTTTCCTGATTGGCCTTGCTCTGCTCCTCGTATTTCTTGGCCTGTTTT
>JAFDVU010000366.1 GCA_018268835.1 Acidobacteriota bacterium
AGCGATCCCGTCGCCCCGGAATCAAACCGAATCCCCGACCAGTCGCCTGCCGCCGCCGCCGTCGCACTGCCATCTCCGTTCGAATCTCCGCCTAGCGAGTCATCCCGGACTGAGGTGAAGTAGATCGGCTGCGCCG
Organism: Acidobacteriota bacterium; assembly: GCA_018268835.1. Classification (GTDB taxonomy): domain Bacteria; phylum Acidobacteriota; class Terriglobia; order Bryobacterales; family Bryobacteraceae; genus Solibacter. The sequence continues at coordinate 137 of JAFDVU010000366.1, forward strand.
CCGTGCCGTTCGCCACCAGCGCTCCCTGCACCCGCAGGTAGGCCGAAGTGTAGCAGCAGCCGCCTGGCGCGTACTGGAATTTCACAATCACCCCAGGTTGAATCGTCAGCGTCGCCCCAGCGTTGACGGTTAGGCTGCCGCTGTTTACGACGTACGGAATCCCCACCTGACCCCAATTCGCATTCCCGGTGATTGCCGTGCCGCTGGGGATGTTAATCGCGTTGATGCCGGTTCCGGTGGATGTATTCCCGCTTTGCGTCCCCAGATATCCGGCGTTCAGTGACATGGCCGTCTGCCCGGTCGTCGTGGTGAATGTGTTGCCGGTGATGCTCCCACCAGTGCCCGCCGCGGCCTGCACGCCTGTTCCGTTGTTGGTGAAGGTATTACCGATGATGGCCGCCGATCCGCCGTTCAGCGCGATTCCAATGGTGTTGCGTGCGAAAGTGGCGCCGCTGATGCTTACGTTCGTCGTCGGTCCGCTCACCGCCACTCCGGTGATGTTGTTCGTGATCTGGATGCCAGCCCCCAAAACCGGTTGCGCACTGCCCGTTCCGATATCTAGCGCCGAATAGCTCGGCCCATTGTACGTACTGCCGCCGCCGTAACGGATGACCACGTAACTCATGGATCCTGTTGCGTTCGGCTCGAACCGGATACCCGACCAGTCGCCTGCCGCCGGCGCCGTTGCAATACCATCTCCGTTCGAGTCTCCTCCAATCGAGTCGTCCCGATCCGACGTGAAGTAAATGGGCTGCGCCGCCGTCCCGTTGGCCGTCAGCGCCCCTAGCACTTTCAGATAGGCCGACGTGTAACAGCAGCCGCCAGGCTCATACCGGAGTTTCACGATAACACCGGCCTCGATGGTCAATGCTCCGCCGG
>JAFDVU010000367.1 GCA_018268835.1 Acidobacteriota bacterium
TGTCGCGGCGGGCGAGCGGATCATGGCTCCGGTGGTGCTGGACGTCTCGGGCTTCCTCAAGGCGGGCGGGCGCAACGAGGTCGCGCTGGCCGCGCCCGAAGGGTTCCCGGCGAGCAGCGTGCGGCTGAGCGCATCGTGGTACGAGCCGTGGAGCGCCGCGCCGCGCGGCGACCTCGGGTTGGACGTGCGCTTCAGCGCCACCGAAGCCGCGCCGGGCGACGCGATCCGTTGCGACGTCGCATTCCGCCGCCCGGCCTACCACGGCTACGGGATGGCAATCGCGGAAGTCGGCCTGCCGCCGGGCGCGGAAGCCGACCGTGCTTCGCTGGCCGCTCTAGCCGGGAAATCAGGAGTGCAATCGTTCGAGGTCGAACCAGACCGTGTCGTGTTCTACCTCTGGCCGCGGGAGGAAACGACATCCTTCGCCTTTACTTTCCGGCCGCGTTTCGCGATGCGCGCACGCAGCGCGCCTTCCTGGGCGTGGGACTACTACAATCCGGACGCGCGCACCGCAGTTGCGCCCGCGGAATTCACGGTGCGTTAGGCGCACCGCTTCGAGGTGGAGTTGCGCGGGACCTGTAATCCTTGTAGACTTGTAATTTCCCCGCAATGGAGTCTCGCTTGGGTGGGAGAATTGTGGGTGGATGGACCGGACGGGTGGGTGAGTGGTTAAAGCCAACAGACTGTAAATCTGTCACGCCTTGCGCGTTACGAAGGTTCGAATCCTTCCCCGTCCACCAGATATTTTTCGTAAACTGTTGAATGGGCCGGGCGCATGCGCCGGTCATCAACGAAGAGGCCGTTGTAGCTCAGTTGGTAGAGCGCGTCCTTGGTAAGGACGAGGTCACCAGTTCAATCCTGGTCAACGGCTCCAGAATTCCCCCGGTGGGCGGCCTACCAGCCGCCCTCGGACCTCCTGTAACGAAATCCGTACAGAGAAGGCGTGAGAGTATGGCAAAGGAAAAATTCGACCGCAGCAAGCCGCACGTAAATATCGGGACGATCG
>JAFDVU010000036.1 GCA_018268835.1 Acidobacteriota bacterium
CCCTCCTCGTTCACGTAATCCAACAGCACGTATTTCATTTTCGAACCTCCACCGGAATGACGCTTCGCGCGACAGCGATTTGGACAGGGTAGCGAATATATTCTCTGCCGGGAAGGGTGATGCCCCAGTGGCCTCGCGATTGCACGCTGCGGGTGGGAGATCGTATGGAAGACGAAGAGCCGATGCGGAATCGGCGGCGCCGGATGCGGTATACGGACTCGCTCGCCGTGGCATCCTGCCTCATCCTCGCGAACGTACTGCCGGCCTCGACGCCGCCGTTTTCAACGTTCCTTCAGGAGAATGCCTCGATCGTGTCGGTGGGCCATGACACGGCAGGGAACCTGTACGCGCTCGGTACGCGGGCGAACGGGTCCCATTTCGTCACACAGATGAATGGTTCCGGCGGGAGGGTCGCCTACTCGATCGATCTGAGCGGCACCGGCTGCGACGGGGGCAACGCCATGGCGGTGGACGGCGCGGGTAACATGTACATCGCGGGACGCTCGTCGGCCGTCTACGACGGGAGCTACCCGTGCGTGCTCAAGCTCAATTCCTCGGGGAACGTGGTGTATTCGTTCGTGGTGGAGAGTGCGGCCAAGGCAGAGGCATACGCGATCGCCCTGGACGCCGATGGCAGCGTGCTGATCACGGGCCACGCCTCGCAGGTGGGATTCCCTTCGGTGGGGGGCGGCTTCTCCGCGCCCGGGAGTTCGGTTGCCAACTTCGTCACCAGCCAGCCGTTCATCGCACGCATCGATCCAGCGGGCGCGAAGCTGGTGGCGTCCGCGGTCGGGGTGGGCGGGTCCCAGATTGCGATCGGGCCGGGGGGCGATATCTTTGTTGCAGGCAACGCCGCGGGCTTCGGCATCGGGGACAGGCCGGTGGTGAGTTACCCGATCACGCCCGGCGCTTTCCAGATCACCTTCACACCGTCTTTCGATTGCACGTTTCTGTGCCAAATGTCGTTTCCATCGGCCGAGCAGTACGTGACGCGCCTGCCTTCCACGCTGACCAGCCTGGTGTACTCGACGTTTGTCACCGGCAGCCGCGGCGCATCCAACCGGGCGCTGGCGGTGGATTCCGCGGGCAATGCGTATCTCACCGGGACCACGAATTCAACGGACTACCCATACTTCGGCGTGGAGGCGGGTACGCCGCGTCCCGGACTGTTTCTGACCAAGCTCGACCCTTCCGGAGGGAGGCTGGTGTGGAGCGTGCGGCAGGGCGGCGACCTGCTCGCATTCGATGCGGACGGCAATCTGCTTGCCGGCGGGAGCGTGTATCCGCCGGGCGGCCTGCCGTATCAGCAGGGCACCACGTACCCGCCGCTGCCGCCCACCGGCGACATTCCCGAGGCGTGCCTGCCGAACGGCGTGCGCGTGCAGGTCGCCGCGGCGGTGCAGCGCCTGAGCGCGCAGGACGGCAGGGCGCTCGCGACACAACTGCTCTCGACGACGCGCGCGCAGCCTTCCGCGATGGACGTTCTCCCGGACGGCCGGATTCTGGTGGCCGGCTACAGCGCCTTCCCCGATATCCCGCTCACCCCGGGCGCCGTGTTCACGAGCGCGGTCGCGCAGCGAACGCTATCGGGTGCCTTTTTGGCGGCGTTCGACCTGGCGTCGGCGTCGCTCGGCGGCAAGCTCGCCTGCGCGGTGGACGGGCTCACCAACCTGCCGCTGGCGCCGGTGGCGCCGGGTCAACTGATCACGCTGTTCGGCAGCGGCCTGGGTCCAGCGGATGCCGCGAGCGCCTCACCGTACGGGCCGGATCCGGTGCCCACCACGCTCGGCGGAGTCAGCGTAACGTTCGATGGTTTTGCCGCGCCGCTCACCTACGCGAGTTCCGCGCAGATCAACGCGGTGGTGCCGTGGGAGGTGCGCGGGAGGACTTTCACTGTGATGAGTGTGGCGGTGGATGGCGCGGTGGTGGCGACCCGCGAGTTCGTCGTAGTGGCGAGCAACCCGGCGCTGTTCGTCGATACCGGCGGCACGGCGGCAGACGGCAACAGCTCTTTCCCGGCAGTGGCGCTGAACAGCGACGGATCGCGGAATTCGCGGGCGAACCCCGCGGCGGCAGGTTCGTGGGTGAGCCTGTTTCTCAACGGTGTCGGCGCCTACCCGGGCGGCGCAACGCCCTCGAACGGCAGCATCACGGGATGGGACGCCGCTCCACTGGGCGTTCCGGTGACGGTCACCTTGGGGACGATCACGCTCGAAACCGGGCCGCTGATGCCGCAGGCGGGTGCGGTCGCCGGGCTCTCCCAGGTACGTGTGCGCCTGCCCGGGTCGAGCGGCGGCGACCTGCGCGTGCTGCCTCTGACCGTGACGGTGGACGATGTTCCCGCCGCTCCCTTCGCGTCCTACGGCAAGGTCTTCCAGGCCGGTGGCTGGATCTGGGTGAACTGACGTGACCACGAACTCAGTGACGATCCTTTTTCTGATGGCCGTGGCTATGGCCGCGCAGCAACGCCCCGCGACGGTGAACGGCAGGACTGTGTCGCAGGCCGAGTTGGACGCGATTATCAAGCTGGCGCCGGCGGAAGTGCGGCCGGTAATCAGCAAAGACCCGCAGGAACTGCTGCGCTATTACGGGGTCGTGGACCGACTGGCCACGATGGCAGAGAAGGACGGCTTGGCGAACGAGAGCCCGCTCAAGGAGGAACTCGCTCTGGCGCGCATGCAGTTGCTGGCCACCGCCACGAGCGGGCGCTACTTCAACGAGCACCCGGTCTCTGCCGCCGACGAGCAGCAATATTACGCGGCGCACATCGACGTGTTCACTTCGGCGCGGGTAAAGGGCGCGAAGCCGCCGGCAGGTTCATCCGCGGCATCGCCCGGCGCCGATTTCGACGCACTGGCAGCGAAGTATCCGAATCACGATTTCGCCGACGTCATCGGAAAGACCGACGCAAACGTACCCGAGGCGATCCGGACCGCGATCTTCGAGCTCAAGCCGGGTGGGGTCACGAAGCCGATCGCGCTTCCCGGCGGCGTGTACCTGTTCCGCCTGGAGGGCGTCGATGTCAAGCCGCTGGACGAGGTGCGCGGGCAGATCTCGCAGCGGGTGGGGAATGAGCGGTTCCTCCAGTGGATGGCGGACATTCGCAAATCGGTGACGGTCGAGCCGGCAGGACGGTGACGACGCCTCACTCGTACCTCAGCGCCTCGATTGGGTCCAGCCGCGCTGCCCGGATCGCCGGCAGCAGTCCCGCCACCAGCCCCACGCTCTCCAGGATCAGGGTGGACGCCGCCACCGCGAAGCCCGAGATGCGCAATTGCACGTCGCCCGCGCCGCCCGTTTCGTGGAACAGCGGACCCAATAGCGGCAGGCTTCCGAGCAGGGCCGTGAAGCCCCAGCCCGCCGCGATCCCGAGCACGCCGCCGAGTGTGACGATGGCCATCGCCTCCAGCAGGAATTGAGCCAGGATACTGCGCCGCGTGGCGCCAATCGATTTCAGCACCCCGATCTCGCGCGTGCGCTGCGTCACCGACACCAGCATGATGTTGGCCAGCCCCACCCCGCCGATGGCCAGCGTCAACGCACCGATGAAGCCCAGCAGCACGCGCAGCGCGACGCCCATCGTATCCACCAGCCGCATGCTCTCGTTGAAGACGAACGTGCGCAGCGCGCGCTCATCCGCCGGATGAAAGTTGTGCAGCCGCGCCATGGTTGCGCGCACCTGCCGCACCGCGTCCTCGCGAAACACCGGGTTGGCCGGCATCCAGACCACATCGTCGGGATAGCGCAGGTTGCGGAACATGCTCGCGCTGTCGAACGGGACGAACACGCACTCGTTGTCCGGCGTATTGTAGTTGGCGATCTGCGTCTTGGTCTTGAGCACCCCCACCACCACGAAGCGCACGCCGTTGATCGCGATCTCTTCGTCCAGCGGGGGAATCTCGCCGAACAACTTCTCCGCGGCCTCGGCGCCCAGCACGGCGACGCGCCGCTTCTCCGTGTCGTCCTCCGGCCCGAGCCACCGCCCGCGCGCCATGGTCATGTTGCGGATGCGCCCGTAGGGCGCGCGCACCGCGCGCACCATGGTGCCGCGGGTGCGGTATCCGCGAGTGATGGTCATGCCGCCCATCATCATCTCGGGCGAGATCGCGGCCACCAGCGGCACCGTATCGCGGACCGCGTCCACGTCCGCGGTCTCCAGCCGGATGCGCCGCCCGGCGCGCTCCCCGCCCGCCTGCTTCGAGGTCTGCCCGCCGAACATGAGCACCAGGTCCTGCCCCACCTGCCTGAACGCCACCTGCAGCGCCAGATGAAAGCCGTCGCCATACGCGTAGAGGATGACAAAACAGGCCACACCCCACGCGAGGCTGATGGTGGTGAGCACGCTGCGCTGCCGGTTGAAACGCAGAGCCTGCGCCGCCTCACGCACGATGGATGTCGGGCTCACGCGTCACCTCTCATAGCGGAGCGCCTCCACCGGTGTGAGATTCGCGGCACGCCACGCCGGCCACGCCGCCGAAGCCACCGCCACTACGGCGAGCGCACCGAAGGCGAGCGCCGTCGTACTGCCGTCCACCGGAAGCCCTCCGAACATCTCCTGCTTGGGAAGCTGATTCACCATGGCCGCGAGCCCGTACGCCACGGCCCATCCGGCGATTCCGCTGGCCCCGGCCAGGGCGACGCCCTCGAGCAGATAGTCCACCAGGATGCGCGTGCGCGTGGCTCCCACCGCCTTGCGCAGCCCGATCTCGCGCGTGCGCTCCGTCACTTAAACCAGCATGATGTTCATCACCCCGACCCCGCCCAGCGTGAGGGTCACGGCCGCGATCGCGCCCAGAAACGCCGTCATCGAGGTGAAGATGCTGTCCACCAGCCGCGCGTTTTCCACGGTGTCCCAGATGTGCACCGCGCTCGGATCCTCCGGGTCGAAGCGATGGTTGCGCGCCAGCACGCGCATCACCTGCCGCCGCGCCTCGGCGAACTGTTCGAGCGACGCCGGGGTGTAGATCATGTCGCTGACGATGCCCGGGCGGAAGTTGGGATCCACAGGCGGCAGGTCCCGCACCATGGCCTCGTAGGGCACGTAGATCTTATCGCTGTCCAGGCCGTTGTAGCTGGAGTTCTGCGTCTTGGGCGGCATCAGTCCGACGATGCGGTAGGGCAGGCCGTTCAGGCTAACGCGGTCGCCCGGCGCCACCGGACGGTCGCCGAACAACTGCTTGCGCACGTTGTCCCCGAGCACCGCCACGCGCTCCGCCCGCGCGCTCTCCTCCTCGGCAAGGAAGCGCCCGCGGTCCACCGGAATCGAGCGAATCGACGCATACGCCGGCTCCACCCCCATCACCGAAAACGTGCCGCCGTTGAAGGGCGTGACAGCGCGCGCCGGACCTTGCAGTTCCGCCACCACGCGCCGCACCAGGTAGCACTCGGTGCGCACGTCGCGCACGTCGTCGTAGGTGAGCCGGATCAACCGTCCCGCGCGCAATCCGCCCGCCTGGTTCTCCGTGCGCCCATTGAAGACGATCACGATGTTCTCGCCAAGCTGCCGGAAGCGGTCGCGCTGCCCGACTTTAAAGCCTTCGCCCATGGCCACGATCAGCACGATCGACGCCACGCCCCACGCGATCCCCGCCATCGTGAGGACGCTGCGCAGCTTATTGCGCAGCAGGCTGGCCGCCGCGTGTCCGAAGATCTCGCCCGCGATCCCCATGGCGCGCGCCCGCTATTGCAGGATCACCTGCGTGCCTTCGGCGAGTCCGGCGAGAATCTCGGTCTTCGAGCCGTTGCTGATTCCGGTCTTCACCGCGACGCGCCGGCGTCCGCTTTCGATGGACGCGTCCGGCACTTCGACTTCGGTGGAGCGGTCCTTCCTGTAGACGATGGCTCCCTCGGGAATGGCCAGCACGCCCTTGCGTTCCTCCAGCACGATCTCAGCGTTGGCGGTCATCGTCGCCAGCAGTTTGCGCGACTCATTCGAGATGGAAACCCGCACCTCGAAGGTGGTCACGTTGTCCTTCTCCACTCCCATGGGCGAGATCTTCGTGACCTTCCCGGTGAACGTCTGCCCGCGGTAGGATTCCACCGTGATGCGCGCCGCCTGCCCGAGCCACACCTTGCCCACGTCGCTTTCATCCACTTTGCCCTTGACGTAGACCTCGCGCAGGTCGCCTACCGTCATGATCAGGGTGGCGCCCGACCCCATCACCAGGATGGAACTGACCGCGTCGCCCACCTCGCGGTCGCGCGAAAGCACCACGCCATCGATCGGCGAGACGATGGTCGCGTTGCGCAGGTCCTCCTGCGACTGCGCGAGTTGCGCCTTCACCTGATCCACCTGCGCCTCCGCCTTGCGGATGGCGGCCTGCGCGACTCCCAGGTTCACTATCGCCTGCTGCTGCTTGTTCACCGCGAGTTCGTAATTCTTCTCGGCGTCGTCGCGGGCGGTCTGCGGCACCAGCATCTCCTGGTACATTTTGCGCGCGCGTTCGGCGTCGCGTTTGAGGAACGGGATGTCGGGTCCGGCGGCGTCCACCTTGGAGCGTTCGTAATCGGCCAGCGCGCTCTTGTGCTGCGCCTCGGCCACCGCGAGCGCCGCCTCCGCCTGCCGCAACCGCGGCAGCAGGTCGTTCTGGTCCAACCGGCAGATCACCTGGCCCTTGTGGACTGTATCGCCGACGTTGACCGGCAGTTCCAGAATGATGCCGCTGGCCTTGGATTTGATCTCCACCTTGGTAACCGGCTCGATGCGCCCGGTGGCGACCACGCTCCGTGCCAGATCCGCGCGCTCCACGCGCGCCAGCTTTTCCGGATCGATTTTCGGCGGTGAGCCGCTCAACGCGCGCAGCGAAAAGAAGGCCACCCCGCCGAACATCAACACGATCCCGAGCACGATCCACAGCCGGGAACGCTTCTTGCCCGCAGCCATATTTCCTTCCTACGCATCCGGACAGAGTTCTGTTCCCTATTATCGGACCGTTACATCCCGATTGCGGGCGCGGGAAATGCCGGTCAATACGAATACCGTAGTTGGGCGAAGATGTTCCGCCCTGGCTCGGGAACTTTCACGCCGGCGGCAAACGGGTCGCGGTAGTAGGACAGGTGCTCGTAGTAGAAGCGGTTGAGCAGGTTTTCGATCGTGAAGCTCCCCGAAAGGCCGCCGCGCGTGAAACCGAGCTTGAGATTGAGCAGACCGTATCCCGCGGTCGGCACTTCCTTGAGGTCGGCGCTCACCAGGCTCTGGCGGTTCACGGCAATCGCGCCAAATTCCGCGAACGCCCACCGGCGCGCGTAGCGCAGTGCGCTCCATCCGCGCAGCGGCGGCATCTCCGGCAGGTTGCCGCTGCGCACATTGATGCCTGGCTGCGGCGTGGCCGTTCCGCGCGTATACGAGGCGCCTCCGTTGAGGGAAAGGTCCCGGCTCAGCGTGATTCCGTAGGCGGTCTCCCCGCCGTAGATGCGCGCGTCCACGTTGGCATAGGATCGCGCCGTAGGCGCTATCGCCATCGACCCGCCTCCCGTGCCCATTGCGTTCAACTGCGGCTGGTTGTTCACCAGAATGAAGTTGTTCAGGACGCTGTAGAACAACTCCGGCCGCACATAAAAGCGCGACCGGTTCAAACTCCACCCCGCGCTCACTTCGGTATTCCGTGTAACCGGCAGCAGAGGATTGCCCACGAAAGCCCCCGCCCCCATGCCGCGGGCGATGTAGCGCTCCTCGGCGTCGGGGATGCGGCCCGTCGTGCCCACGCCGGCGAACACGTCGCCCGCGCCCGGCAGCGCGAAACTCAGCCGCACATTCCCCGACGCGTAGTTGTCCTGGTTCCCCACCCGGCGCGTGTTGTGGAACTGGTAGTAGAGGTTCGTGGACGCCTGCGCCGAATCCACCCGCATCCCCGCGTGATCGAAGCGCGCGCCCGCGCTCAGTTTCACCCGCTCGGCGAGACTGCGGCGGTACGTGGCAAACGCGCCTGCCGTTTGGGTGTTGACATCGGGGATCGAGGGGTTCGCCGCGGTGGCGCCGCCCATTCTCATGTAGCCGAGCATGTTCCAGTTGCGGTGGTAGGATTCCACCCCCAGCGTGAGGCCATCTCCCCAATCGCCCTCCACGCGGCCGCCGATCACCCGGGTGGCAGCGTCGCTGGCCATCATCCAGTTCCCCATCATGGCCGAGGTGCGCTGGCTGTCGGACATGAAGTGCCGCACCTGCGTGAAGTAGCCCTCCACCCGCAGGTTGCGTAGCCCGGCGGCAAGATCCCGCGCCGCGTACTTGAACGTCCCGCGATCCGCGTGGTCGTAATCGGAATCCATCATCAGGTACGGATACAGAATGAGCCCTGCCTGCTGCCGGCTGTATCCGAGCGAGATCTGCTGCCGGTCCGTGAGTGATACTTCGGTTTCGATCCAGCCGGTATGGATGTCGAAGGAATGCTGCCCCTTTCCGTTGGCGCTGTAGGGTGCGTAGTCGGTGAACGCCCGCCCCGAACCGTCGAGGTACGGGTCCGACATCCGGTACGAGTACCCACCCAGCACCCGCGCGATGCGGTTGCCGTAGGACGCCGTCAGGCTCGGATTGTAGTAGCCGAACGAACCCGCGCTGAGCGAGGGCTTCAGACTGAAGCCCATTCCGGGGCTCTTCGTGACGATGTTCACCATCGCGCCCAGACTGCCCTGGTTGGCCACGTCGAACGCGCCCTTGCTGACTTCCACGCGATCGACTTCGGCGAAATCCACGTGCTGTGCCGGCGGATCCATGTGGCTCGGACAAGCGCCGTACGTGCGCGACCCGTCCACCAGAACCGTGAGGTTGTTCTGCTGGAAGCCGCGGATCACCACGTCGTTGGCGATCCCGGCTTTGCGGATCTTCCACACGCCGTCCAGCGAAGTCAGCGCCTCCCCCACGTCCTTGGCCGCGCTCTCCCGCACACCGCTCATGTCGAGGGTGGATTCATTCGGCGGCGCGACCGCGCGGACCTCCACCGCCAGGCGATAGGGCGCGACCTCGAGCGTGATGGTGAGGCCGCGGTCCGCGAGGGCTGCCGGAGTCCCTGACCGGCTTGCCGGCGAAAAGCCTTCGGCCGCGGCGAAGACCGTGAGCGGTTGCTCCGCCGGCCAACTCGCCGGCGGGGTGAGAGTGAAATCCCCCGTGTCGGAGGTCCGTGTCTCGGCCAGGGTCCGCCCATCGCTCTGCAACCGCACGCCGGCGCCCGCGATCGCCCCTCCCGATGCATCTATCACAGTCCCCCGGACGGCCGCCGCCGCGCTCAAGCCCGGTGCCCCGACGAGGCATGCCAGCAAACACATATGTCCATAGATCGTCTTCACAGTTAGCTCCCGTGTTGGTGGCGACACTGACGGCGCTGCGGAGCGCCGGCCGGTCGAATTACATAGTAGGTTTGGTTCGGTAGGGAGGCTAAACCGTCGGGGGAGGACGTCCGAAGAGAGCGAAGCCGGCGCCGGAAGATTCGCAGGCCGGGACCGGCGCGAATCGCACCCGCCCCGTCACGACCGCCGGGTCCACGGCGAAGCGGATTTCGGCCGGACCCGCCGCTCCGCATCCGCGCACGGCAGGAACGCTCCGGCATCCACCGGCACACTTCGACGAGGCGACCCATCCCGGCCCGGTCCGATGCGAACTTCTCCGGCAACAGCAGGACTTCGAGCCTTTGCAGCACTGCATCCCGCAGTCGGCGCCAACGGGCTGGGTCAGGAGGACAAGAGCGGAACCGTAGGGAATCAGGAGGAGAAACGCCAGCAGGAGCGCAGGAACAGTTCGGCCGATCCTGGTGATTGCGGTCAGAGAACGGTCCATGGAGACGCCCTTGCAGGGGAGTGTACCACGCCTTGCGAGTGTAACCGGCGCACACTGCTCCGGTATGAAACGCAACACCTCGACGCGATGCCTGTCAATTCACATACAGACCTCCGAAATACCAGCCCGAAACAGCCATGGATTCGCCTTCGCGGGCGCTAGTAGAATTGTCCCCAGTCTGGCTTTGGAAAACTGAACAGGTCCCGGTTCCGGCTCATGGCAGGGGCGCTCCACGTGTGTCCAGACTCGCCCTTTTACTGTTGTTTTAGCGGCTGTCTTACATCAAAGAGGAGAGACCAGGATGAACCTTGCACGTTCAGTGCGCCGTGCCGCGCTCTTTAGCGTCTTTTGCGCCGCACCCCTGATGGCGCAATCCGATTTGGGCTCGATCTCGGGCTTCGTCCGCGATCCCAGCTCCGCCGTAGTCCCCAAAGCGAAAGTCACCGTCAAGAACGACACCGGCCTCACCCGCGAGGCCACCACCAACGAATCCGGCTACTACATCATTCCCAATGTTCCTCCCGGACTCTACACCCTCACCGTGGAAGCCACCGGCTTCAAGCGGTTCAGCAGCACCGGGAACAAGCTCAATCCCAGCAGCACACTGAGTATCGACGCAGCCCTCGCCCTCGGCTCGGCCACGCAGTCTGTGGACGTTGTCGCCAGCGGACAGCGGTTGCAGACCGAATCCGCCAGCGTGCAGGACGTGGTCAACCGCCGGCAGATCGACGCTCTCGAACTCAACGGGCGCAACCCGATTTTCATGGCTGACCTCGTCCCCGGAACCCGCGGCGGGAATCTTTCCGGGCTGTCTTTCAACTTCAGCCAGGGTCCCAGCAACATCAACGGCGCACGCACTCCGGAAAGTCTGATCACGTACGACGGCGCTCCCGCCGTGCGCACCCGCTCCAACGGCACGAGCCTCGGCTCGGCCGACGTCGATTCCACACAGGAAATCCAGATTCTCACTTCCACCTATTCCGCCGAATACGGACGCTCCAGCGGCGGCCAGATCCGTATCATCACCAAGACTGGAGGACCGCAGTTCCACGGAGCGGCCTACGAATACCTGCGCAATACCGCGTTCAACGCCAACACCTGGAGCCGCAACCACACGCCCGGGCAGAACTACGTTCCGCCGTTCCACTACAACCAGTTCGGCTACAACATCGGCGGCCCCTTCTACATCCCGGGCAAGTTCAACAACTCCAAGAGCAAGGTCTTCTGGTACTGGGGCGAGGAATGGGTGCGCTACCGCTACACCGATACCAGTTCGCTCACCGTGCCTTCCCCGCTGATGCGCCAGGGCAATTTCAGCGAGTTGCTCAATCCCACGAATTTCTTCTACGGCAAGTCCATCGCGATCAGGGACCCCAATACGGGCACGCCGTTTCCAGGGAACATCATTCCGCAAAGCCAGCTCAGTCCCAACGGACTCGGCATTCTCAGGGCCTTCCCGGTGCCGAACCAGATCGTGCCGCTCAACGGCAACATCAACTGGTACTTCGCCGCGATCCATCCACAGAATCAGCGCAAGGATACGCTCGCGGTGGATATCAACGTCACCGACACCCAGCGCCTCCAGTTCCGCCGGATGAACTACGCCTTCTGGGAATATCAGCCGCTTGACGGCGGCACCAACGAAACGCCGAAATACTTCAATCGTCCCAACCAGACCAACTCGCTGAACTATGTGTGGACGATCAGCCCGACCAAGGTCAACGAGCTGCTCGCCACCTTCAGCCTGGATGACGTGTACATCCCGGTGGACCAGGCGAACTTCCTGGACCGCACCACGGTCGGGTTGAACTATCCGTACATCTTTCCGCAAGGCAAGCTGATCCCGACCCGTATCCCCACGGTGAATATGGCCGGCTTCTCGACCCTCAGCGGCGGACCCTACCCCTCGCACTCCTCGGGTCCGATCTACGACCTGAGCGACAGCTTCACCTGGGTACACGGCAACCACACCATCAAGTTCGGCGGTCTGTTCGAGCGCAGCGGTGAGAACGACAATGACGAGATCAACGTCAGCGCCTGCCCCACCTGCACCAACAATCAGAACGGCCAGTTCAACTTCACCGACGCACGCTCGGGCCAGCCCACCAGCGGCAACGCGGCGGCGAACGCGGCGCTCGGCCTTTTCGACACCTACAGCGAGCTCGGCCAGCGCGCCTACACCATCTTCCGCGGCAGCATGTTCGAGGGCTTCGCGCAGGATTCGTGGAAGGCCACCCAGAAACTTCACCTCGATTTCGGTGCGCGCTACAGCGTGATTGTGCCGTACAACGCACTGTGGGGCAACATGGCGGTGTTCGATCCCAGCTTCTACGATCCCTCGAAGGCGGTGACGGTCGATCCCAAGACCGGCAAGATCCTGCCCAACTCGGGCGACCGTTACAACGGCCTGGTGATTCCCGGCTCCGGTTTCCCGTCTTCGGCCAAGGGCCGCTTCCCGGCCGCCGGAGATCCCTCGCTGCAGTACCTGTTCCGCGGTGTGAACCCCCACTACTCCGACATTCAGTGGGGCGACATCCAGCCCCGAGTCGGCCTCGCCTACCAACTCGACTCTAAAACCGTGTTGCGCGCCGGCGCCGGCCGCTTTTTCACCCGCCTGGGCGTCAGCGACTCCATCTTCCTCGGCGGGAATCCGCCCTTCCAGCCCACCGCCAACGTAAGCTTCGGCAACGTGGATAATCCCGGCGGCGTGGGCACCAACCTGCTCCCACTCACCGTCACCACTCAGAGCAAGGCATTTAAGAATCCGGAGGCCTGGGACTGGAACGTAACGCTGGAACGCGAAATACCCTTCGATACCGTGCTCACTGTGGCTTACGTTGCGCGGCGCGGCCTGCACCTGCAGCGCGAAGCGGATATTAACCAGCCGACGCTCGCCACCGTGCTCGCCAATCCCGGCGTGAACCTCGACGCGCTGCGCCCGTACAAGGGCTACAATTCGATCCGCGAGACCGACAACGTAGCCAGCTCGATGTACAACTCGCTGCAGATCAGCGCCAATAAGCGCCTCTCCCGGGGCCTGTTGTTCGGCGTCGCCTACACCTATTCGAAGAGCATGGACAACGGCAGCGCGCAACGTGACATCATCCCGGACACCTATTACGCCGGCAACCTGTGGGGCCCCTCTTCCTTCGATGCGCGCCACGTGCTTGCCATCAACTACCTCTACGAACTGCCGTTCTTCAAGGACCATAACCATTTGAGCGGCAAGCTGCTGGGCGGCTGGCAGATCAGCGGCATTACGCAGTTCCAGACCGGCACCCCGTGCAACGTGCTCAGCAATAACGATTACGCGGGCGTCGGCGTGGACGGCAATATGAACGATTGCGGCGGCGCCGGGCAGTTCTGGAACATCAACGGTGCCATCGCGACGCCACATCAGTTCGCCTACAACGGATCGAACGATCCGGCGCAGTGGTTCGCCGTGAGGAACTCAGCCGGAGCGCCGATCTTTACCGCGCCGGCCGCCGGCACCTTCAATCTGGCGCAAGGCGTGCGCGATCCGATCTACAACCCCGGTTTCCAGAACTGGAACATCGGCCTCTACAAGGCGTTCGCAGTGACCGAACACTCCGGCTTCCAGTTCCGCGCCGAGGCGTTCGACGCCTTCAATCACGCCAACTGGGGCGGCGCCAACTTCAACCCGACCAGCGGTGCCTTCGGCAAGATCACGAGTAAAACCGGCGACGTACGGAACCTGCAGTTGTCGCTGCGGTTTTACTTTTAGGCACTCGGAAGCCGGCGAAGACGCCGCGCGGTCACGCGAATTTGCGCGCCAGCGCGGCGTCTTCGCTGATTTCGTCGGTGAGAATCGGGAACATGCCCACGATCACGCCGTCGGTCTTCTTGATGTTGGCGAAGGCGAATTCGAAGGCCTTCTCGGTGGAGGCGCGGTTGTTGCACATCCTCCCCGCGGCCAGGATCTTGAAACCGAGGCAGGGTTTCGAAACCCGCCGGACCACGGCCGTCATGCGCGCGGGATCGCCGGCCAAATAGAGTTCGTCAAGCGGCGTATCGCCGAGTCCGGCGCGGACCGCGTCCGGATCGCGCCGGATGTTGTGGAAGCACGTCATGTAGAAGTCGTTTTCCCAGCCGGAATCCTCCACGCGCGCGATGTTCTGCGGGGAGTGCGAGGAGATGCCGGCCGGCACTCCGAAATCGTGCACCTTCTTGACGAAGTCGCGGACCTTGCCCTCTTCGCCGGCGCGGAACGCGCGGTCGGTTTGCTCGCCGTGGTGCACCACAGCGATGGGATGCAGGGCGAGAACCTCCTTCCACTGCGCGTCGTCCAGCGGGCGAGTCAGGCAGATCCATTGCATCTTCGATCCGCCCTCCCATGCCGCGCGCAGCGCGCCGTAGATCTTGGGATCGGGATCTGCCTGCCAGGTGTTGATGCCGGCGGCTTCGCAGCGCCGCACGTATTCGAGCGTGCGCGCCGGGGTGAACCAGTCCTTCATCAGGGCGCTGAGTTTGGGGACGGAGTGCGAGTAGCCGCCCACCGGGTTGTACCCGGCTACCAGACGGGTAACCGAGTGCCTGCCGAGTTTGATGGTGGGTAGCGAGGAACTTTCGGCGGCGCGCGAAGCAGCGGACGCTGCCAGGGCGCCGGTAGCGATCCGGGTCACGAACGTGCGCCGGTCGCAGGACGCCTGCCGGGTCATGCCAGGGCCATGGTACCACTACAACCGCGCGATCTCCTCCGCCACCCGCTCGGGATGCTCCATCGCGATATAGTGGCTGGCGTCCTGCAGCACCACCTCGCGTCCGTTCGCGAAGCGGCTCGCCAGGTCCGGCGCGGTGGGCGATGCGCCCAATTCGAAGACGTCCGGACGCCGCGTCCGTCCGGCGCGCATCACCACCACCGGATGCCGCACGCGCGCGATCTCCGGATAGATGTCCGATTCCGGCTGCCGCGAGTTTTCGTAGATCGAGGCTTCGATCGGCGGCGGACAGGCCAAGACGTAGTGGCCGCCCTCACGCGTCAGGCCCCACTCGCAGTAGTCGCGCAGGATCTCCGGACGCCACTGCGAGAACGGCAGGCGCCCGTGGAAGCGCTGGTACATCTCCTCGGGGCCATGCCAGTGATTTTTGCGGCGCAGCGTGAAGGAAACGTCGGGGAACGGCGCGCCGTAGAGTTCGCGCGGGAAGATGGTCGGGTCCACCAGCAATAGCGCGCGATACGTCTCGGGACGCAGTGCCGCGCACTGTACCGAGACGTGGCCGCCCATGGAGTGGCCGATGCCGACGGCATCGCGCAGCGAGAGGGATTCGGCCAGCGCCGCAAGGTCGCGGCCCCAGTCGCGCCAGTGGCACGGCGGCGCGGGCTTGCTGCTGCGCCCATGGCCGCGCGAATCCACCGCCAGGCAGCGGCGCTCCGGGAAGTGCGAGATGATCCGGTCCCAGCAGCGGCCGTGAAAACCGGTGGCGTGCGCGAAGAGGAACGGCGGGCCTTCGCCAGGCCAGTCCCACACCGCGATTTGCTGGCCGTTGGCGGGGACGATGTGGAGTTCGGGAGTACGGGGCACTTTCCCGATTTTCCCACGCACGCCTTTATACTCAGAGTGATGCCCGGGCGCCTGTACCTGGTCGCAACCCCGATCGGAAACCTCGAAGACATCACGTATCGCGCCGTGCGTCTGCTCGGCGAGGCCGACGTGATCGCCTGCGAAGACACGCGCCAGACGCGCAAACTGCTGGACCATTACGGCATCCACAAACCCACCGTCAGCTACCACGAGCACAACGAAGCCGAGCGCGCCGCCGAGTTGGTGGCGCGCATGAATACCGGCGCGAGGGTAGCTCTGGTCTCAGACGCGGGCATGCCGCTGGTGAGCGACCCCGGCTACCGGCTGGTGCGCGCCGCGGTCGAGGCGGGCATCGCGGTGGAACCTGTGCCCGGTCCTTCGGCCAGCCTCACCGCGCTGGCCGCGAGCGGACTCGCCACCGACGCGTTCTACTTCGGCGGCTTCCTCCCGCCCAAGGAAGGGCAGCGCCGCCGCATCCTCGAATCGCTCGCCGGCGAGGAAGCGACGCTGATTTTCTACGAAGCGCCGCACCGCATCCTGGATTCCCTGCAAGCGGTGGAAGAGACACTCGGCGCGCGCCCCGTGGTGGTGGCGCGCGAACTCACCAAACTGCACGAGGAGTTCCTGCGCGGCAGCGCCGCGGAGGTCCGCGCGCAACTGGCCGCGCGCGATTCGGTGAAGGGCGAGATCACCCTGTTGATCGGCAAGGCGGAAGCCCCTCCGCCGGATGCCACGCCCCTCGACGAGGCGGTCGCCGCGCTGGTTGCGGCCGGAGTGCCGCGCATGGACGCCATCAAGCAGGTCGCGCGCCAGAGAGGTCTATCCAAACGTGAGGTATACAAGCATGTGCTCTAAGACCGTGGCCGCGCTGCTGCTTTCGGCGGCGCTCTGCCCCGCGCAGGACTACGTGGATCGCATCGTGGAGCGCGCGCGCCAGGCGTTCGACGTGCCCGGCATCGCGGTAGCCATCGTCAAAGACGGCAAGGTGGTCCACCTCAAAGGCTACGGCGTGCGCAGGCTCGGCGACCCGGCGCCGGTCACGGAGCACACGCTCTTCCGCATCGCCAGCAACACCAAGGCGTTCACCTCCGCCGCGCTGGCCATCCTGGTGGACCAGAAACGCATCGGCTGGGACGACCCGGTCACCCAATACCTGCCCGCGTTCCAGATGTACGATCCCTACGTCACGCGCGAGATGACCGTCCGCGACCTGCTGACGCATCGCAGCGGACTCGGACTCGGCGCCGGCGACCTGATGTTCTTCCCGCCCAGCGACCTCGCGCCCGAGGAGATCGTGCGCCGCCTGCGCTACATCAAGCCGGCGACGAGTTTCCGCGGCACCTACGCGTACGACAACCTGCTCTACCTGGTGGCCGGGTCGATCATCCCGGCGGTGGCCGGGCAAAGCTGGGGCGATTTCCTGAAGGCGCGGATCTTCACTCCGCTGGGCATGACCGATACCGTCACGGACACCTGGAGCTTCAAGCAGGCGAAGGACGCCGCCACCCCGCACAACAGTCTTTCGGGAAAGCTGGAGCCCCTGCCGCAGGAGAACGTGGACAACAACGCGCCCGCCGGCGCCATCGTCTCCAGCGTGGCGGACCTGTCGCGGTGGCTCACGGTACAGTTGAACGGCGGCGCGATCGAAGGAACTCGCCGCCTCTTCAGCGCCGCGCAGTCGCGGGAGATGTGGTCGCCCGTGACCATCATTCCGATCGAAGAGCCGGGCAAGGAAGCGCATCCCGCGTTCGCCGCGACGCGCTCCACCTTCAATACCTACGCGCTGGGCTGGGGAGTGCGCGATTACCGCGGCAGAAAACTGGTGGGCCACACCGGGATGCTCTCCGGCTTCGTCTCGCGCACCGCGATGCTGCCGGACCTCAAGCTCGGCATTGTGGTGCTGACGAACGCGGAGTCCACCGGCGCGCACTCGGCCATTGTGAACACCGTGCTCGACCACTACCTGGGCGCGCCCGAAACGGACTGGATCGCCGCGTATCAGGCGCGCGACCGCAAGGAGAAGGCGGACGCCGAGGAATCCATCCGCAAATCCGGCGGCGCGCGCCACGCCGATACGAAGCCCTCGCTGCCGGTCGCGTCCTATGCGGGACGCTATCGCGACCCCTGGTACGGCGACATCCGCATCGAGGAGCACGAGGGCAAGCTCTCCATCTACTTCACCCACTCGGCGGACCTCGCCGGCGACCTGGAGCACTGGCAGTACGACACCTTCGTCGCGCGCTGGAAGAACCGCACGCTAGACGCCGATGCCTACGTGACTTTCTCGCTCAAGCCCGACGGCACCATCGGCGAGATGCGGATGCAGGCGGTGTCGCCGCTCACCGATTTCAGCTTCGATTTTCAGGACCTGCTCTTCCACCCGGTCCCGATCAACATCAAGCCGCTGTAGGCGCTGCTACCGCGGCACCCGCACGAAGGCCAGCGCCGTAACGCGTCCCGATGCCGGGGAAACCACCGCGGAGGTGATCTCGGCGTCGTTGCCCTCGAACGTGACTTTGGCGCCGGGTTCGGGCAGCGCGCCGCCTTCCAGTTCGATGCGCATCAGCTTTTTGTTCACGTGACCCTGCGCGCGGATGCGCTCCACGATTTCCTGCCCCAGATAGCAGCCCTTGTTGAACGCTACCGCGTGCATCTGCTGCGTCTCCTGCGGCAGCGTGGTTTCCCGGATGTCGTCGCCGTAGCGCGGCTTGCCGTTCTCGATCCGCAGGGTGCGCACAGCCTCGGACGATGCCGCCGGCGCGCCCGCGGACTCCAGGCGCGCGGCCAGCGCTTGGGCGTCCTCCGGCGAGGGGCAGAAGATGCGGGCGCCGGGTTGTCCGGTCGCGCTGGCGCGCGCGACCGTGCGCCCTTCCCACGGCGCATGCGCGAAATCCGCCTCCGGCATAGTCGCGCCTAGCGATGCCAGCAGCGCCTCCGCCCCCGGCCCTTCCACCGCAAGACAGCCGGTGGCTTCGGTCGAATCCTCCAACTCCACCTGGTCGGCGATGATGTAGCGGCGGATGTGCTGGTGGACCTTCTCGCGCAACTCCGGTTCGGTGTCGATCAGGAAGTGCCCTTCGAAGCAGAACAGGTTCAGGTCCGCCTGAATGCGCCCCTGCGGATTGAGCAGGAAGGCGTAGCATCCCGCCCCGGGCATCATCTTCTTCACTTCGTTGGTGGAGATGTTGTGCAGCAGGCGCGCACGATCCCGTCCGCGCGCCACGATCCGTCCCCTCGCGGAAAGATCGATCCACGCCGCGCCCGTGCGCAGCGCCTCGTATCCGTTGCTCATATTCACCAGTTTAGCGGGTACGCTCAGGCGATCCCCTTCAGAACATTCGAGATCAGAATCACGATCAGCGCGCTGATGGCTGCCCCGAGCATCTGCCGGTTGCGCCGCTTGTTGCCCGGATGCGCGATCAGTATCGCGACGCTGAAGATGTGCAGCACCAGGAGCATCTTCACGCCGAACAGCGCGTGATATATCACGGAGTGGCCCGGCTTGGTCATGTAGTTGAAGATTCCCGAGAGCACCAGGCAGATCATGGCGGTGAAGACGATGGGGCGGAAGTGCGCGGCGGCGCGCTCGTCCAGCGTCGTGCGCGCCTCCGGCGGAAGGAAACCTTCCGATGGCGCGATGACGAAACGGGCGTATAGAATGCCGCCGACCAGGGTCGCTACCGAACAGAGATGGATCCATCGCATCAGCGGAATCAGGATGTCGCCCATACCCGTGAGTATACAATCGCGTTATATGATCCACGAGATCCTGCCGGTCGGCATGCTGCAATGCAACTGCTCGATCTTCGGCGATGAGACCACGCGCGAAGCCCTCGTGGTCGATCCCGGCGACGAGATCGACACCATTCTCGAGGTGCTCGCCCGCCACGCTCTGACCGTGAAGGCGATCGTCATCACGCACGCCCATATCGATCACATCGGCGGAGCGCGGAAGCTAAAGCGCGCCACCGGCGCTCCGGTGTATATGAACCAGGCCGACGACGAATTGCGCCGCCACATGGATATGCAGGCTGCCTGGCTCGGCGTCGCGCCGCCCGAGGAGGCGGAGATCGACGTCGATGCGCGTGATGGCGACCGGTTGCTGGTGGGCGCCTGCGAGGTCCACGTGCTGCACACGCCCGGCCACACGCAGGGAAGCATCTGCCTGTGGATGCCGGGTGAACAGACACTCGTCGCCGGCGACACGCTGTTCAAGGACAGCATCGGGCGCACGGATCTGCCCGGCGGCGACGGACGCCAGATCCTACGTTCCATACGGGACAAGTTGCTGGCGCTGCCGGGCGCGACCCGGGTCGTCCCCGGCCACGGCGAAAGCACCACGATCGATCGCGAGCGGCAGTTCAACTTCTTCCTGCAGCGGCTCCAGTAAGACAGCTTCCAGGAAGCGGAACCGGTAAGACCTTGTAAGTTCGTTGTTAGCGGCGGCCTTTCGCCATGTCCCGGTGCGTTACCTTGACCTGATATCCGCTATCGGCGAGGTTTTTGCGGATCTCCGAGGCGATCATGACGGAGCGGTGCTGCCCCCCGGTGCACCCGATGGATATCGTCAGATAACTCTTGCCTTCGCAGATATAGTGCGGGATCAGATAGACCAGAAGCTCCGTAATCCGCTTCATGAACTCCACGGTCTGCGGGAATGACCTGATGTAGCGGGCCACGCCGGGGTTTATGCCGGTAAGATTCTTAAACCGGGGAATGTAATTCGGATTCGGAAGGAACCGCACATCGAACACCAGGTCGCTGTCCGTGGGAATCCCGTTGCGGAAGCCGAAACTGGTGACGTAGATCATCAGGTTCGATTCGTCGCGACTTCCCCGGAACCGCTCTCCGATGAACTCGCGCAGCTCGTGGACCGTGAACTTGGAGGTGTTAATGATCAGTTCGGCGATCGAGCGAATCGGCGCCAGTTGCGCCCGCTCGCTCTGGATGCTGCGGATGATGGTCTTGTCCGTGCCCAGCGGATGCGGCCGCCGCGTCTCGCTGAAGCGCCGCACCAGGGCATCGTCGTCGGCTTCCAGGAACAGCAGGCGCGCATCGACGGTGCGGCGAATCGTCTCCATCACTTTCGGCAGCGATTGCAGACCGCTGCCCTCGCGGATATCCACCACGAGAGCAGCGGAGCGAATGCCTGGGTTCTGTGAGGTGAGTTCGGCAAATTTCGGGATAAGCTCCACGGGGAGGTTGTCCACGGAATAGAACCCAAGATCTTCCAGCGACTTAAGGACGGAACCCTTGCCCGAACCACTCAGTCCCGTGATCACGACCAGTTCGGGCCGGTGTGCGGCGCTATCCCCGGCGTCGTTGGAAGTTCGCTTCTTTTTCGGCATCCAGGGTAATCAGGCTTCCACCAGATCGAAGTGGCCGTCCGCGCGGCGCAGCAGAACGCGAATACGGTCGTTTTCCGCGTCGCGGTAGACCAGGTACGAGCGGTCCTTCTCCATCTCGAGTACGGCTTCCTCCAGCGTCATGGGCTTGCGCCGGTGATGGTGGTTGACCCGGAAGATGCGATGCGCCGGTTCGGTTTCGGCTTCCGCCTCTGGTTCCACGGCGGCCGATTCGCCTTCCGCGACAGCGCCCTTGCGCGGCGAACGTTTCGCGTCGCGCCATTTGGTGCTGGCCTTAAGCACCTGTTTCTCCAGCTTCTCCGCCGCCGAGTGGATGGCGGTAAACAGGTCCCCGTTGGACCCGATGCCGACCAGTGCGTGGTTGTAGTATTTGACCGTGACTTCGGCGTGGTGCAGGTGGCGCTCCTGGGAGAGCACAACGTGCGCCTCGACCTCGCGTTTTCCGTCCACCAGTTTGCCCAGCTTGGCAAACTGCGCTTCCAGCTTCTTGAGCTGCGCCGGTGCGAGTTCCACTTGTCTGCCGGTATAGGTGATCTTCATGATGACCTCGTTGTGGGCCGAACCACACCCTACTCCTTTATAGCGCGAAAGGAACCGGGGCAGCCGTAGTTTTGAGGACTGTGGAGGAAGAGGGGGGAATTGCGGGGCGGGACGCGAATGGTCCCGCCCCCTGAGGGGTATTACTATTTGCCGTGCTTCAGCTTCTCGCGCTGCTCTTTGAGCACCGCCTTGCGGCTGAGCTTGATTTTGTTGCCTTCGAGGGCCAGCACCTTCACCAGGATCTGGTCGCCCTCTTTCAGCTCGTCGCGGACGTCCTTGATGCGGTTTTCCGCGATTTCGCTGATGTGCAGCAGGCCGTCCGTCCCCGGGAAGATCTCGACGAACGCGCCGAAATCCACCAGCCGGACCACCTTGCCCAGGTACGTCTTGCCGACCTCGGCCGACGCCGTCAGGTCGCTGATGATCTGGATCGCCTTGTTGGCGCTGGCTTCGTCGGCCGAAGCCACGTGCACGGTGCCATCGTCCTCGACGTCGATCTTCACGCCGGTCTGCTCGATGATCCCGCGGATCACCTTGCCGCCGGGTCCAATGACGTCCCGGATCTTATCGGTCGGGATCTTCAGCGTGTAGATTCTGGGTGCGAACTGGCTGATGTTGGCCGAAGGTCCGGGCAGCGCCTCGTACATCTTGTCGAGGATGAACAGCCGGCCGCGGCGCGCCTGCTCGAGAGCCTCGGTCATGATGGCCGTGGTCACGTTCGGCACCTTGATGTCCATCTGCAGCGCGGTGATGCCCGCGCGCGTGCCGGCCACCTTGAAGTCCATGTCGCCGTAGTGATCTTCGGCGCCCGCGATGTCCGTCAGGACGGCGTACTGGTCGCCCTCCATCACCAACCCCATGGCCACGCCGCCTACGTGCGCCGCCAGCGGCGCGCCCGCCTGCATCAGCGCCAGCGAGGCGCCGCAAACGGTGGCCATTGAGCTGGACCCGTTGGATTCCAGAATGTCGGAAACCACGCGCAGCGTGTACGGGAACTTGTCTTCCGCGGGAATCAGCGCAGTCAGCGAGCGTTCCGCCAGCGCGCCGTGGCCGATCTCGCGGCGGCCCGGTCCGCGCATGAAGCCCGTCTCGCCCACGCTGAAGGGCGGGAAGTTGTAGTGCAGCATGAAGCGCTTGCTGGCTTCCCCGGGCTCGAGCAGCTCGATGCGCTGCTCATCGTCCTTGGTGCCCAGCGTCACCGTCACCAGTGCCTGGGTTTCGCCGCGGGTGAAGAGCGCGCTGCCGTGGGTGCGCGGCAGCACGTTGGTTTCGATCGTGATCTGCCGGATCTCATCGAACGCGCGGCCGTCGGGACGCCGGTGGTTCTTCAGCATCTCGTCGCGGAAGATCCGCTCCTTGAGCGCGTCGTAGCACTTGCCGGCGGCATCCTTCTGCTCCTCCGGCAGGGCGCTGACCACCCGCTCCTTGATCTGCGCGATCAACGAGTAGCTGGTGAGTTTGTCGTACTTCTGGGTGTTGAGCGCGTCGGTGAGGTCCGTGCGCGCCAGCTTTTCGACCTGCGCGAACAGGTCCTGGTCAAGCTGCGGCGGCGTGAAAATCCGCTTCGTCTTGCCCGCGAGCTTCATCAGTTCGCGGATACCGGCGGCGATCTTCTTGCAGCAGTTGTGGCCGAACTCGATGGCGCCGAGCACTTCCTGCTCGCTCACCTGCTGCGCACCCGCCTCCACCATCACGATGCCTTCTTCGGTGCCCGCCACCACAATGTTCAGCGTGGATTCGCGGCCTTCGGTGTAAGTCGGGTTGGCGATGTACTGCCCGTCCTTCATCCCCACCCGGACGCCGCCGAGCACGTACGGGAACGGGATATCACTGATGGCCAGGGCCGCGGCCGCGCCCACGATGGCGAGCGAGTTCGGATCCTGTTCCGGATCCGCCGACATGACCATGGCGATGATCTGGGTTTCGTGCAGGAAACCATCCGGGAACAGCGGACGCACCGGACGATCGATCAGCCGGCTGGTCAGAACTTCTTTTTCGCTGGGGCGCCCTTCGCGCTTGATAAAGCCGCCGGGAATCTTGCCGGCGGAGTAGGTGTATTCGCGGTAATCCACGGTGAGCGGGAAAAATCCCGCGCCAGCCTTGGGCTGATCCGCCATGCAAGCGGTGACCAGGACTACCGAGTCACCGGAGCGAACGACAACGGCGCCGTTCGCCTGTTTGGCCATCCTACCCGTTTCGAGGGTAATGATCCGGCCGCCCAGATCGATTTCAACTGTATGCGACATTCTTTCTTTGAACCTCCAGCCTCGGCCGGAAACCGGTTCCGGCGAGCCATAATCGGATACCTATACGGGTCCGTTCGAGAGTGGAGTTGA
Source organism: Acidobacteriota bacterium (assembly GCA_018268835.1). Lineage (GTDB taxonomy): Bacteria > Acidobacteriota > Terriglobia > Bryobacterales > Bryobacteraceae > Solibacter. Next base: position 23,552 of record JAFDVU010000036.1, read on the forward strand.
CAGGATGGAAAGTCAGCTCGCGGCGGGACTCACGCATCCGCGCCGGCCTGACCGGGTGGGTGATATACGGAAGCACTGGCCCGCAAAGACCAGTGCTCCCGTGAATGGACTAGCGGCGGATGCCAAGGCGCTGCAACACTGCCTTGTAGCGCTCCGGATCCGTTTCACGCAGATACGTCAGCAGGCGACGACGCTTCGCAACCAGGGTCAACAGGCCACGACGGGACCCATGATCCTTTTTGTGCGTCTTGAAATGCTCCGTGAGCTGCGCAATCCGGCTGCTCAGCAGGGCAATCTGCACCTCTGGCGACCCCGTATCGGTCTTGTGGCGCTGATTTGACTGAAAAATCTGCCGCTTAACTTCTACTGCCAGTGCCATTCTCGGGGTAATGCTCCTTGTCTTCTCTTTTCTCGTTTTGGTACTTCAATAGCATAACACAGGTCCACCGGACTTTTACCGGACTGCAACCTGGCGCATCCAGGCCGCCGCCGGGTCCGGATGCAGCGCCTTCAGCCCTTCGATCACGCAATCGGCGTTCAACTCCGCCCCGGCGCGCGAGGTGTGCGTGTGCGGGTCGCCGAACAACGGGTCCACTTTCTCCGGACCGAGCGCGTCGTAGCGTTCGGCGACCCGCTCATTGAGGTCGATGAATCCGGCGCCCTCCTGCCGCGCGACCTCTTCGGCCCATCCGGCGTAGCTATCCTTGTTGCGCACGATGCGGCCGTCCTTCCAGATCTTGCGCGGCACCAGCGAACACACGATCGGGATGGCGCCCTTGGCCCTGGCATCCTGGATGTACCTGCGCAGATACCAGCCGTAGGTGTGGACCACCTCGTGCTCCCTGGTGATCGGGTTATCGATTTCGCGCGTCTCTTCGCCCGTGCCTTTGAGCGTGCCCCGCGCGCGCGCCGCATCGTCCAGCGGACCGCCGTCGTTGTGCCCGAACTGCATCAGCACCACGTCCCCGGGCTTGAGCATCGCCAGCACCCGCGCCCAATGTCCCTGGGTCAGGTAGGTGCGGCTGCTTAAGCCGCCCACCGCGCGATTGACCACGTTCACCTTGGCCGGGTCGAACCGGTCCACCAGCGGCTCACCCCAGCCCCACTGCCCGTTGGCGCCGTCGCCGCGGCCGTTGCGCACGGTCGAATCGCCGATCAGGAACAGGTCGGGAAGCGAGGGATTGCGCGGCACCGGCAACCGCAGGTCCGCCGTCGAGAGCGGCACCGGATACGCGGCCACGTCCCGCGCCTTCTCCGATAGCCATCCCGCCAGGGGCAGGCCGCTACCCTTGATGGCCGCAACCACCATGCGCGCGTTGAACTCCGCCCCCTCGGGACTGGTGTGAGTGTGGTCCTGCGGGAACCAGGGCCGCACCGCGGCTTCGCCCATCCGGTCGTACTGGTCGGCGATGGCATTCATCACATCCAGGAAAGGCACGCCTTCAGCCTTGGCCACGGCGGCCGACCACGCGCTGAACTCCCCGCTGCCGCGCTCGACTTTGCCGTCCTTCCAGATGTTGCGCACGGTGAGGGAGAGCACCACAGGATGCCCGCCCGCGGCCTTGGTCTCCGCGATCATCTGGCGCAGGTAATGGCCGAATGTGTAGACCGTCTCGCGCCGGCCGTCGGGTAGGGTAAATTCCTTCGACTCCTCGCCGATTCCCGGCAGGGAACCGCGCGCCCGGTCCTTGTCCGGCGGACCGCCGTCGTTGTGCCCGAACTGGATCAGCACCCAATCCCCCGGTTTCAACCCGGCCTTCAACTGATCCCAGAGCCCCTCGGTCACAAACGTGCGGCTGCTGCGGCCTCCCCGGGCCCGGTTCTCCACGCGGGCGCGGGCGGGGTCGAAGTACGCCGCGAAGGGATCGGCCCAGCCCCGGTGGTCCTGGTTCTTGGCCGTGGAGTCGCCGGCGACCCAGACGGCCGGCAATCCGGGATCCTGCGCCTGTGCGGCGGCGCAGGGCAGTAACACAGCTAGTACGTTCATCCAGAACCACATATTTCGCATTGTACCGGACGACACAGAGTTAAGTTACTATGGGAGAACCTTGTTTCGGGCCCCTGCTTACGCGCCATGACGAAAGAAAAACTGCGCCGCGCTACGTTCGCGTATGTTGCCCCGTTTGTTGTCTTCGCCGGGGTCATGGGGCTGGAAAAGCTCCTCAACCTGCCCGTGGCGTACGCCTATCCGCTGCGATTTGCGTTGACGCTTGCGGCGATCCTGGTATTCTCGCGGCCTTACCTTTCCCTCCGTCCTGGCACCCCCCTGGCCAGCGTGGGAGTGGGCATATTGGTCTTCGTGGTCTGGATCGCGCCGGATCAGTTGTTCGGCTACCGGCATCACTGGCTGTTTGAGAACGGACTCATGGGCCACGCCAGTTCCACCATTCCCGACGGGCTTCACGACCACGTCGCGTTTCTGGTGCTGCGCTGCGTGTCTTCCTTTGCTCTGGTACCGGTGATTGAGGAACTCTTCTGGCGCGGCTGGATGATGCGCTGGCTGATTCATAACGACTTCCTCTCCGTCCCGCTGGGAAAGTACGCGCGAGGCGCGTTCTGGATCACCGCGGTGCTTTTCGCGAGCGAACACGGACCTTACTGGGAGGTCGGCCTGGCCGCCGGTGCGGTCTACAACTGGTGGATCGTACGCACGCGCAACCTGGCCGATTGCATCCTCGCCCACGCGGTCACCAACGCCCTGCTGGCCGGCTGGGTGCTGGCGATGGGCCAGTGGCAATACTGGCTATAACCGTTTCGGGCGCCCGTACGTCCCACTAAGTGACAGGTTATTGAAGAGCATTTCCTTCTCCCTGTCACCGGCCCCGGACGCGGCCAGTCGGGCGCCGTGCCCGGGGCTTTCTCCTCACCCCGGCTCCGGGCCCACCCTCCACCGCCCGCTACAATGGTTCTGAACCAATGATTCAACTCACCGGGGCGGGGAAGCGCTACGGGCCCAAAATCCTCTTTGAGAATGTCGACTGGCTGGTGACACCCCAGGAGCGCGCCGGCATCGTTGGCGCCAACGGCACCGGGAAGTCCTCCCTGCTCAAGGTCCTGGCCGGGATCGAAGGCCTCGATTCCGGCGGCCTCACCACCCAGAAGGGCGTCACCATGGGCTACCTGCCCCAGGAGGGCCTCTCCCTCTCCGGGCGCACCGTCTTCGCCGAGTGCCTCAGCGTTTTTTCGGCCCTGCGCGAGCTCGAAGAGGAGCAGCAGCGCCTGGCCCACCGCATGGGCGAACTCGACCCCTCGGGCGTGGAGTACGCTCAAGTGGCGGACCGCTTCCACCGCGTGGAGAGCGAACTCGCCGCGCGCGACGCCTACGCCATCGAAGCCCAGGTCGGCAGCGTGCTCAGCGGCCTCGGCTTCCCGGAGCGCGACTGGCGCCGCCGCACCGAGGAGTTCTCCGGCGGCTGGCAGATGCGCATCGCGCTCGCCAAACTGCTGCTCGAAAAACCCAACCTGCTGCTGCTCGACGAGCCCACCAACCACCTCGACCTCGAGGCCCGCAACTGGCTCGAAGATTACCTCGCCACCTACCCCTACGCTTTCGTCCTGGTTTCCCACGACCGGTATTTCCTCGACGTCACGGTCCGCCGCATTGTCGAATTGTGGAACAAGGGCCTGCACCTGTATTCCGGCGGCTATACCCGCTACGAGGAACTCAAGACCGAGCGCCGCGCGCAGCTCACCGCCGCCTACGAAAACCAGCAGGACAAGATCCGCCAGCTCGAGGCTTTCATCAACCGCTTCCGCTACCAGGCCACCAAGGCCAAGCAGGTGCAGAGCCGGATCAAGGAACTGGAGCGCATCGAGAAGATCGAGATCCCGCCGGAAGAGAAGACCATCCACTTCAGCTTCCCGCAACCCAAACCCAGCGGACGCATCGTGGCCGAGTTCAAGAATGTGGCCAAAGCCTACGGCGACCACGTCGTCTTTTCCGGCGCCGACGTGCTGATCGAGCGCGGCGACCGGGCAGCGCTGGTCGGCATCAACGGCGCCGGCAAGTCCACCATGATCAAGATTCTGGCCGGCGTGGAGCCGGTCACCGCCGGCGAATACACCCTCGGCCACAACGCGCAGCCCGACTACTTCGCCCAGGACCAGTACAAGGAACTCGACCCCCAGGCGCGCCTGATCGACGACCTTGCCTGTGTCGCTCCGCGCGCCACCAACACCGAACTGCGCACCATCCTCGGCTCCTTCCTGTTCGGCGAGGACGACGTGTTCAAGCCGATCGGCGTATTGAGCGGCGGCGAGCGCAATCGCTACGCCCTGGCCCGCATGCTCATGGTGCCCTCCAACTTCATGCTGCTCGACGAGCCCACCAACCACCTGGACATGCGCGCCAAGGACGTGCTGCTCACGGCGCTGCAGGAGTACAACGGAACCGTGGTCTTCGTGTCCCACGACCGCTACTTCATCGATAAGCTGGCCACCCGCATCATCGAGGTCGAGAACGGGCAGGTGCGCAGCTACCCGGGCAATTACGAGGATTACCTGTGGCGCAAGCAGGGCGGTCCGGAGAAACTGGCTCTGGACGGAGCCAGGCCGGTGGAAGCCGAAGCGCAACCGGCGGCGGAACCGCACCCCACGGCGTCCGTCGAGGCCGATGCCCACGGAGCGGGGACTTCCGCACCCGCCGCGCCGGCATCGCGCGGCCGCCTCAATCCCATCAAGCTGCGCCAGATGAAGGATCGGCGCACCGCCATCGAGGATGAAGTCACGCGCCTGGAAGTGGAGATCGCCGATCACGAAGCCGCGCTCGCCAACTTCGTGAGCGCCGAGGAAACCCAGCGAATCGGCGTACTGCTGGCGGCGCGCCGCGCGGATCTGGAATCACTGATGACGGAATGGGAAGAAGTCGCCAACGCGATCGAGGCGAATTCTTAAGAGCGCTATTCCTGCATCGGCACCGGCGCTTCGATCTCGCGCCACGCGCTGATTTTGAGCCTGCGGCACACCCAGCACAGCGGCTCGCTCACCGCCAGTACCGTGGTTTCCGCGCCGCACACCGAGCACTTCACCGTCTTCTTGAGACGGTCCGGCGAGATCGACTGCTTCGCCTGCTCCAGGATTTCCGCTGGAACCACGGGCTCGGTTTTGTGCGCTTTGCGCTTCATAAGACCCAGACTTCCTGTCACCACTATGACAGATCGTGTGCTCTTGAACAACCCACCCCGTTCCAACCAGCGGACTAGGCCGCCTCTGGTACCTGTACTACCACCGCGACTTCCAGCGAAGATCCGCAGCGCGGACACTTGGAACCCTTCGCAACCCTCGGCACCTTCCCCTTCAGATCGATGTCCGCCGGCACCGTGTGGGTGCAAATCGGGCAGTGAGCCAACCCTTGCGTGTGACGTTCCATCAGGTTTTTCATCATTTGGTAAGCCCTCCCTATCGGTTCCGACGCGATTCCCCGCCAAACGGTTTATCGGGCATCGTAAAGATTTCTAAACCTTGACGCACCCGATTTCGGCAGGCGCACGGAATCCCCAGTGTTACGCTTGATCATATGACTCAGCAGCCCGCCCCGAGGATTCACTTGATCAACACCCCGGAATACCGGGAAACCTACGCCAACAGCGTCCAGATCCGCCTGAATCTCTGGGACTTCTTCCTGATGTTCGGGCGCGTCAGCCAGTCTTCACCCGATGAGGTGGAGATCCACAACTTCCAGGGCGTCTACCTCAGCCCGCAGCAGGCCAAGGCACTGCTCCGCCTGCTGCAGCAGAACGTGGGCCAGTACGAAGCCGCCTTCGGCGAGATTAACCTGGACGCCAAGTCCCCAGGCGGTATCGTTCAGTAGCGGGATACCGCTTCTCTTCGCCGGTTCGCCGGACGCGCGTGGTAGCTTGGCCGTATGACCTGGCTACCATGGGCCTTGCTCTCCGCCGCCTTCGCCGCCCTCACCGCGGTTCTCGCCAAACTCGGGGTTCAGGGCATCGATCCCAATCTGGCCACCGCCATCCGCACCACGGTGGTGGTCCTGTTCACCTGGCTGGTGGCGGCGATGACCGGCGCCCGCGGTATCGCCGCCATTCCGGGACGAAGCTGGGCCTGGCTGCTTCTTTCCGGCATCGCCACGGGCCTTTCCTGGCTGTGCTACTTCCACGCCCTGCGGCTGGGACCCGCTTCGCGCGTCGCGCCGATCGATAAGCTGAGCGTGGTGCTGGTGATCGTGTTCGCCGCGTTCTTCCTGGGCGAACGCATCACCCCCGTCAAGGCGGCCGGCGCGCTACTCATCGCCGCCGGAGCGATTGCGATAGCGGTGGAATAGCCCCACCAGCCCGTAGCACACCAGGCACATCCAGAAATCCACCGCCAGCCCCCAGTCGATGGCGTAGGGCTGGTGGCGGGCGCGAGGCGGCAGGTAACGCTCCAGCGAAAAGTAGATCGCGTTGCCCGCCAGCACCGCAATCAGGGAACGCCAGAAGTTTTCCGGCAGTCGCAGCGATGAACCCGCCATCTCCACCAAGGTACGACACTGCCGGGGATGGTGGTGAGAGTGGGGCGGGAATCCGCCGCCCCACTTGGGGAATACCTGAGCGGGCCGTAGTTTTTCGGAAGGCGCTGGCTGGCCCGATGCCACCTTCCGGGTGCAGGACTGGTGCGGGCAACAAGCGGCAGGTGCCCCGTACTTCATCCAGCGAGCACTCCTCCGAAGCTACTCACCGGTCTCTCGGGATCGCACCTACCGCGCTTCCCTACAATTGCACCTGGATCGCCATTGCCTCCAGCGGCGCAACTCGTTCACTTGCAATCACCAGCGGGTATTTCCCGCATGTCCATCACTTATACAGTCGTAAATCCAGTGGACTTTCGTGTACACTAAATGGACAGTCATCGGCCGCTCCGCTACACTGGTTCCAAGTGGACGCTGTTTCCCCATCTGAGCTCAACCAGCGCCTGGCCGCCATCCTGGCCATCTGCCAGAAGATGAACTCCGAGCGCGACCTCGGCGCGCTGCTGGACCTGATCGCGCGCGAAGCCACCAGCCTGCTGGATTGCGACCGCGCCAGCATCTTTCTGCTCGACCGGGAGACCAACGAACTCTGGTCCAAGGTGGCGCTGGGCAGCGACCAGATCCTGCGCTTCGACGCCCGCCAGGGCATCGCCGGCACTACCGCACTCACCGGCGCGACCATCAACGTCCGCGACGCCTACAGCGACCCGCGCTTCTACAACGCCATCGACGACCGCACCGGATACCGTACTCGGAACCTGCTCGCCGTGGCCCTGCACGACCAGCGCGGCGAGATCATCGGCGTCTTCGAGGTGCTCAATAAGCGCAGCGGCGTCTTCACGGCGCGCGACGAGGAGTCGCTCACCGCACTCGCCGCGAACGCCGCCGGCGCCATCGAGACCGCCCAATTGATCGGCGAACTTAAACGCGACCACGCCGAACTGGAGCAGCAGAACGCGCACCTGCGCCGCGAAGTGGAGAGCCGCTATTCCACCCACGGGATCATCGGCAGCGGAGCGCGCATCCAGCAGGTGGTGCGGCTCATCGAGCGCATCCGCGACAGCGTGGTCAACGTGCTGATCACCGGCGAAAGCGGCACCGGCAAGGAACTGGCCGCCAAGGCCATCCACTTCACCAGCCCGCGCGCCCGGCGCCCCTTCGTCGCGCTCAACTGCGCCGCCCTGCCCGAAACCCTGGTGGAGAGCGAACTCTTCGGCATCGAGAAGGGAGTCGCCACCGGCGTCGAGCGCCGCATGGGACAGTTCGAGAAGGCCGGCGGCGGCACGCTCTTCCTGGACGAAATCGGCGACCTCAGCCTGACCGCGCAGGCCAAGATGCTGCGCGTGTTGCAGGAGCGCGTGGTGGAGCGTGTAGGCGGCCGCGCGCCCATCCCGGTGGACGTGCGTGTGCTCGCCGCCACCAATAAGGATCTCGAAGCCGAGATCGCCCGCGGCAATTTCCGCGAGGATCTCTACTACCGCATCAAGGTGATCCACGTCCACATGCCGCCGCTGCGCGAGATCCGCGAAGAGGTGCCCATGCTGGCCAATCATTTCCTGCGGGAATACTGCGCGGAAACCGGCCGCGGCGGGCTCGAATTCTCTCCCGGCGTGCTGCGTGAACTCGCCTCCCGCGCCTGGCCCGGCAACGTGCGCCAGTTGCGCAACGAGGTGATGCGCCTGGCCGCCTGCGCGCGCGGCAGCCGGATCGAAGAGGAGGATCTGCTGCTCGGCGTCCCGCCCGCCACACCGGCGCCGGCGCCTCGCCTCGCCGCCGGAGCGGGGAAACCGGAGTCGCTCAAGCAGGCCATCGAAGAACTGGAGCGCCGCATGATCGCCGAAGCGCTCGACGGCACACGCAACAACCAGCAGCAGGCCGCGCGCCTGCTCGGTCTCAGCCGCCAGGGCCTGATTAACAAGATGAAGCGCTACTCGCTCAGCGGGTAGGGAGACGCCGCGCTCGTGACCAAAGAAGAAATCATCCTCGCCAACCGGGAATTCCTCTTCCCCGCCGTCTTCCACTTCTTCCGGGAGCCGCTCGTCATCGCCCGCGGCAAGGATCAATACGTCTGGGACGCCGACGGCAAACAGTATCTGGATTTCCTCGGCGGCATCGTCACGGTGAGCGTCGGCCACTGCAACCAGGAGGTGAACGCCAAGGTTCACCGCCAGCTCGATACCCTGCAACACGTCTCCACCCTCTTCGCCAACGAACCGCAGGCGGCACTGGCCCAAAAGATCGCTTCCCTCACGCCGGGCGGCAAACTCACCAGGAGTTTCTTCACCAACAGCGGCACGGAAGCCAACGAAACCGCCATCCTGACCGCGCGCTGCTACACCGGCAGCAGCGAAATCATCGCCCTGCGCCACTCCTACCACGGCCGCTCCGCCATGGCCATGACGCTCACCGGGCAGGGATCCTGGCGCCTCGGACCGCCGCACCCCGGCATCGTGCACGCACACAACGCCTACTGCTACCGCTGCCCGTTCGGCCTCGCCTATCCGGATTGCGACGTGCGTTGTGCGCGCGATATCGAGGAACTCATCCGCACCACCACCACCGGGCACATCGCCGGCTTCATCGCTGAGCCGATCCAGGGCGTGGGCGGCTACATCACGCCGCCGAAGGAATACTTCCCCATCGTCGAAGAGATCGTGCGCAGATACGGCGGCATCTTCATCTCCGACGAGGTGCAGACCGGCTGGGGCCGCACCGGCGGCAAGTGGTTCGGCATCGAGCAGTGGGGCGTGACTCCGGACATCCTTACCGGCGCCAAGGGTCTGGCCAACGGCAGCCCCATCGGGCTCACCGTGGCGACGCCCGAAGTCGCCGCCGGACTCGCCGGCGCGACTCTCTCCACCTTCGGCGGCAACCCCGTGACCGCCACCGCCGCCAAGGCCGTCATCGACTTCATCGAGGACCGCGACCTGCTCGCCAACTGCACCACCACCGGCGCCTACCTGCGCGCGCGCCTGGAAGAACTGCGGGCGAAGCACGAACTGATCGGCGACGTGCGCGGCATGGGACTCCTGCAGGCGATCGAACTCGTCGAGGACCATCGCACGAAGAAACCCGCCGCCGCGCAGGCCCTCGCGCTGCTCGAAGCCGCCCGCGAAAACGGCCTGTTGGTGGGCAAGGGTGGACTCTACGGCAACGTCATCCGCATCACGCCGCCGATGAACATCGGCGCCGGCGACGTGGACCATTTCATCGAAGCCATGGATGCCAGTCTCGCGATGTGCGCCGCCGCCGCGCACTGATTAATTAATTCGCCGACGGCTGCTCCACGTGGTCGATCACGAAGACCTCGACCGGCCCTTTCAACGCTTCCATTTTCAGACCGAGCCGTTGGAACACCGTGAACAGGCTGGGAATGTCGACCATGTCCGACCCGTCCTCGGCCTTCGCGCCGGGCGCCGCGGCCGGACCCGGCTGCAGATCGATCCACCCCGTGGTCTGCACGTTGAACAACCCGCTGATTCCGGTGCGGTCGATCAGCGGACGGTCGGTCCAATTCTCCACGTACTCGACAATGTCTCCCACCGTAACCGCCTCGCCGTGCAGTCCGCGCCCGCGGCCCCCCATGATGGTGTGGCAGGCCGCCCCGATGGCGCCGGTCTTCGCGGCGCACTCCTGCTCCGTGACCTTCGCCTTCTCCAACTTCGGCCCGCCCTTGCCCACGACCACCGCGTACAACGGCAGATCGCGCGTTTCGCGACGCACCTTCAGGTGGAATCGGCCGGCCAGCAGCGCCTGCAGCATCTGCCGCTCACGTGCGGCACGTTCTTTCCCGGAGAGCCCGGCGGGAAGCGCGCCCTCCGCCGCGGTAGCTTCGATATCGTAAGTGCCCTGTGGTGACCGGATCCAGTCCGGACTCCCCACCAGGCGCGGCGATTGGAAGCCGACGCCGTACGCGAGACTGATGAGGAACGCCAGCGGGATGCCGCGCGAGACGAATCGCCCGCCCGGCAGGAATTGCGGCAGCGCGCGCTGCCCGTCGTCCAGCCGGTGCGGCTTCACGCTGACTACCTCGAAAGCAGGTGCCGTGGACGGCGCCTGCGCCCACGCGGCGGACGCGAGCAACACGGCAACGCAGAACACACGGTAGTTCATTCGTCCCCTCTCTGACCATAAGACGCCGCCGCCCGCCCAAATGTGCCCGGCCGGTGGCCATGCAAACCGGGTAGGGTAAAATCGAAGCACGGGCGCGTAGCTCAGTCGGATAGAGCATCAGCCTTCTAAGCTGAGGGTCGCAGGTTCGATTCCTGCCGCGCCTACCACCCATCCACGCGCTTCGGCCGCGTTTTTGCCCTCCGTTGCATCTTTCAACATTCCGGAATCTCGCGCTGGAGACAACCTCGACGAACCTTGCTCCATTTCGCATGCATAGTTGCGCACTTTCGAAATTGATTGATTTAAGAAATAACGACCTGATAATGTGCTTGCGAGGTCTTTCATGCACAGGCATTTTTTACGGTTCGTCTTCATCGTCTTCGCTGTGGCCTCGATTCCCTCCTGGGGCGCCGACCCCCAGCAATCCGCGTCCTCCACGCCGGACGTCAAGCAGGAAATCGAGAAGCTCAAGCAGCAGATCGCCGCGCTCGAAGAGCGTCTCAAGGCGCAGGAGGAGCAGGCCAAGGCAGCACCCGCCGCCCAACCCGCGCCCGCCGCGCAGGCCGTGCCGGCGCCTTCCGAAATCGCCGCCAGCCTTAAGGAACTCGACGACCGCGTTTCCGCCACGGAACGCAATCAGGCGCTCGACCGCATCCACTTCAGCGGCGACTACCGCTTCGAGGCCCACACCATCAGCGGCAGCATCCCCTCGCACTTCGACGGCATGCAGTTGCAGAACCTGGTGGTGCGAACCATGTTCGCCACCCCGATCCTGGGCCGCGCGCCCTCCAGCGTCAGCGAGATCAACAACGCCGTGAGTTCTCACTACGCGGATTATCTGCAGTTCACCAACAATCTCACCTTCGACCGCCTCAAGCAGGGCATGGCATCCTTCCCCGCCGCCATGCAGCAGCAACTCTTCGGCATGCTCATGCCCAGCACGTTCACGCCGTCCTACACGGCCAACAACGACGCGCTGTTCACCAACCGCCTGCGTTTCAACTTCGACGCCAGGATCGCCGACAACATCTCGTTCGCCGGGCGCCTGAGCATGTACAAGGTGTTCGGCGATTCCACCGGCGTGCAGGTGTTCAACGGCCAGCCCACCAGCATGAACATCGACGGCACCACCGCCACGGTGCCCAATTCGGACCAGTTGCGCGTCGAGCGCGCCTACTTCAGTTGGAATAACATCGGCAACTCGAAATTCTATCTCTCGATCGGCCGGAGGCCCTCCACCGGCGGCCCGCCCATGAACTACCGCGAGGACGAGTTGCGCGGCGGAACCCCGTCGGGCACTCTGATCGATTACCAGTTCGACGGCATCACCCTGGGCTACAAGCTTTCCGACAACATGATCTGGCGCCTGTGCTGGGGCCTGGGCTACGAGTCCGGGTTCGGCAACGGCGATCTGCTCAAGATGCCGCAGGACCGTCTGAAGGACACCCACTTCCTGGGAGCGAACTTCGACCTGTGGAACACCGAGACGACCCTGGTGCAGGCTACCTACGCGCACGCCTTTAACGTCACCGACGGCTTCAACGGCCTCACGGTTCTGACCGTGAACCCGTTGACCGGCGATCCCGTGAACGCTCCGGTGGTCATGCGCTACACACCCTCGGCCAACCTGGGTGGCATTCACCTGTTCGGCATGAACGTGACCCACCGCGCCAGCGCGTTCGATCTCTACGCCAGCGGCAACCTCTCCGCCACGCGCCCCAACGGCAAGACGACGCCTTTCGGCGGACTGCTCAGCGATCCGTTCGAGACCCCGGTAAACCACTCCGGCTACATGTTCCTGGCCGGGTTGCGTTTCAACTTCTCCGACGAAGAGCGCACCAAGCTCGGCTTCGAGTTCAACCACGGCAGCAAGTACTGGTTCAACTTCGCGCAGGCCCAGGACGACATCATCGCGCCCAAAACCAATACCCGCGGAAACGTGGCCGAAGTCTATCTGACCCACCGCATCAACGACCGATTCATCTTCAAGGGCGATTTCATCAAGTACCTGTACGATTATTCGGGATCGGGCTGGCATCTGGGCGCTCCCCAGAAACTGAATTCCAATCCGATTCTTGCGTTCCCCACTTATACCGGCGCCACCATGGTGTCGCTCGGAGTAACCACTCGCTTCTAAAGGAAAATCCACCATGCAAAACCGAACTCTTCGAATCCTCTTCAGCAGTCTGGCCGCGGCCGCGATGGCGGTTGCACTCTCCGGCATCGCCGCCGGCGCGGGAGCAGCCCGGGGCAGCGAAACCAAAGGCCGTACCTACTTCCGCAAGACCTGCAAGGATTGCCACGTGAAAGGCGCCAAGGGCGGGGAAATCTCGCCCCTCACCAAGACCCAGGCCCAGTGGCGGACTTACCTGCAGAAGGGCAAGCACGCCAACGGCACCGAAGCGCTCAGCAAGTTCCTCGACGAGCAGCAGATGCTGGACGTGCAGACTTTCCTGATCAACCATGCGGCCGACTCTCCGCAACCGGAGACCTGCGGCAAGTAAGCGGTGCTCGCGGCGGCGCGGCCCGGCCCAATCCCGGCGGGCCAGACCGCCCCGCCGGCCCCGAGAACAGCCCGGCTACCACCATGTCACATCTCTACCTCTCCCCAAGGCGCCTTGGGGGAAGCGCCGCTGTCCTCACAGCACTGGCAGCGGCGCTCACCCTCGGCGCGCAGACCGCCGCCCCTCCCCCTAAACTGCCGCATCCCGCGCTGACGCTCAAGGATGCCGAGGGCCGCAACGTCCTCGATTCCGGACGGCCCATCAGCACGCGCCAGACCTGCGGCGGCGACTGCCACGACTACGACTTCATCGCCAACAGCTTTCACTTCCAGCAGGGCAAGACCGAGATGGATCGCACCCTGCTTTCTTCGCACGGCATCCCGGCCTTCAATTCCTCGCCGGGAATGTTCGGCAAGTTCTCCATCATCCCCAACCGCCAGTTGACCCACGCCGATATCACCGATCCCGCCGACGCCGATATGAGCCAGCCGGAATGGCTCACCAAGTGCGGCGGGTGCCACACCGGCGGCGGCATCAGCGAGTTCGATCTGAAAGGCCGCAAATTCGGCACGCCCGAAGCCACGCCCTCCGGCCCGCTCGATCCCAGCTACACCATACGCGACCGCGCCACAGGCAAGGTCATGCCGTGGGACTGGGCCAAGAGCGGCACGGCCGAAGCCGACTGCTTCCTGTGCCACGTACCCAAAGCCAGCCGCGCCGCGCGCAAGAAGGAATACGCCGCCGGCAACTTCCGCTGGGCCGATAACGCGACCCTCGCCGATACCGGCATCGTCACCGCCGCGGCCGACGGCACCTACAAGTACAACCGCGACGCCTTCCGCCCCGACGGCACGGTCAAGGCGCAACTGCTCGATCTCTCCGACCCCACGCTCGAAAACTGCGCCCAGTGCCACGGCTTCACCGCGCGCAACACCACCAACATCCAGCCCATCCAACACGCCGATATCCTGCGCGGCACCGAAAAAGCCGGGTGGATTTACAACGGCGCTAAGATCAGCGACACCGAGTCTCCGAAAATCACCGGCAAGGAGCATATGAAATATCCCTGGGACGCCCACGCGGCCCAAGGCCTGGTCTGCATCGACTGCCACTTCTCGCCCAACAACCCGGGACGCATGATCCAGGAAGACGAACGCAAGAACCTGCGCTACAAGCCGGGCTCGCTCGATCCGGCCGTCTACCTGAAGCGTCCGGACCACAACTTCGCGCGCGGCAACATCCCACCCGAAACCGTCAACATCACGCGGCACAACACCATGCGCGGCTGCGGCGATTGCCACGAGGCGGAAAAAGGCCACGCCTTCCTGCCCTATAAGAGCCTGCACTTCCAGGCCATGGCGTGCCAGACGTGCCACATTCCCGCCGTGCATTTCTGGGCCTACCGCAGCGACGACTGGGGCTTCCTCATGGACACCGGTACCAGCCGTATCACCTTCCGCGGCATCGAAGGCAGCATCGTGGACCCGGAGAGCGACATTACCGGATACCTGCCCGCCTACATCCCCTCCCCCGGCAAGGACGGACGCATGCAGATCCGCCCCACCAACCTCATCACCGGGGTCTACTGGTTAGACAAGACCAAGGGCCGCCCGGTCTTTACGTGGCAGGTGCAGCAGGCTTTCTTCCAATCGCTGGCTGAGGGCGACTGGCAGTACCGCCCCGAGATCGTCAAAGCCTTCGGCGATAAGGACGGCATCGTCGATATCCCACAGGCGGTCTACGATACACCCCAAAAGATCGCGCTCGTGCGCGGCCTCCTGCAACAGTACGCCGGCGTGGCCGATCCCGAACTGCGCATCGAAGTCGTGCCCTGGGCGATGAGCCACAGCATCGCCGGCAAGGGACAGGCGGTAAAGGAGTGCACCGCGTGCCACGCTCGCAACAGCATGTTGAACCGCCCGCTGGACCTGAACACATTTCTGCCGAAGAATGTTCCGGTGATTTTCCGCGGCAAGCAGGCCAACGTCGTCAACTTCGAGGGCACGGAGCCTACGTTCGATAATCGCGCGCTGCTCGGAGGGTTCTACGTGATCGGCAAGAGCCGCTCGCCGTTCGTCGAATGGACCGGATGGGTGGCGGTAGCGGGCGCGCTGCTGTTCAGCCTGGTGCATGGAGGCCTGCGGGCCTGGAAAGGACGCGCATGAAATCCACCCCGTTGTATTCGCTTCACGAAAGGGTCTGGCACTGGCTGCAAGCCGCCGCCATGATCCTGCTCATTCTCACCGGTCTGGCCATCCACTATCCCGACCGCTTCGGGATCGTGGGCTCGCTGGCCAACTCCATCCGCATACATGCGTGGTTGGGAGCGGCCCTGATCCTTAACGCGTTCCTGGGCGCGTTCTACCATCTTACGGCGGAGAAGTATCATCACTTCCTGCCGCAAATGGACGATTTCACCGGCGCCGCCGTGCGCCAGGCCCGCTTCTACCTCTACGGCATCTTCCACGGCGAGCACCATCCGCTGGATGTGGATCCCAAGCGCAAACTGAACCCGCTGCAGAAGATCACCTACCTGGCGCTGCTCAACGTGCTGTTGCCCTTCCAGATCGTAACCGGCGTACTCATGTGGGGCGCGGACCGCTGGCCTCGCACCTTTGAGCGGGTGGGCGGCCTGTGGCTGCTCGGCCCCGCGCACACTCTCGGCGCGTACCTGTTCCTGGCTTTTCTGATCGGCCACATCTACCTGGCGACCACGGGACCGACGCCTCTGGCCCTGATTCGCGAGATGGCTTTGGGCGAGTCGGAGCGCACGGAATCGTCGGCCGAAATAGCGGAATAAGACAAATGGGTGTCTGTTACAATGCGTACAGCGAGTGAACTCATGGCAAGAGACTGCAAGGCGGACGCGGACGCGTTAGTGTTCGAGATGCAGGTCCGGATCTGCAAGGCATTTGCGAATCCGGTGAGGCTCAAGATGCTGGAGCTGATCTCAAAGCGGGATTACACGGTATCGGAACTGCAAACCGAACTGGATATTTCGCTCCCCAACGTCTCGCAACATCTCGCCATTCTCAAAGCGGCGGGGGTGGTGTCCACGCGGCGCAACGGAAAGCAGACCTACTGCTTCCTGACCATGCCCGAAGTCAAGCACGCCTGCCAGATGCTCCGCGACGTACTGCGCGCGCAAGTCCGGAAGGGCCGCAGGCTGGTCGCCTGAGGCTGCTTCCGGTAGCGCTCCGCATCACGTTCCTACTTACGGCCGGCGCGGAGTAGGCCTCCGTCCGGCCCCAACTTAAGTAACTTCCGGTGTGTGGTTCGGGCAGGAGCCATCCCGCGGATCCAGCTCCTGTCCGTTGCGCCGTCCGGGCCGCCGGCCCGGCACCGGAGTTGCAATCCGCGCGAAGGCAGGCGCGGTGTAACTCCAGGCGGCAGCGGCAAGCGTCAGCAACGCGGCGAAAGCGAAGAACATCGTGGTGGCTCCTTCCCGAGGGTTCAGCTACGAACGAAAGCACGCCGCCGCTACTTGCGGCCCGCGCGCCGGCCCAACCCAGTCCCGCCGCCCGTTCCCGGCGTGTGAATCGGGCCCGAGCCATCCTGCGGACCCAGCTTTTTCCCGTTGCGCTGCCCGGACTGCTGTCCCGGCGTGGGAGTTCCCGTCTGCGCGTAAGCGGGAGCGGTGTAGCTCCAGGCGAAAGCGGCGAGAGCGAGGGTCGCGGCGAAAGTGAAGAGGTTCTTTTTCATTGTGGTGTCTCCTTTCAGACTCCACTCTGGGAAATGGCACGCCGCGCGCCAATGCGCGTTCCACGCCGAATCAATGGCTTACCGCGCCGCGCGCGAACTCTCCGCGCAAGCTTCGCGCGATCGCGGCTGTACGGTGCGCAAAGCATGCGCCGCGCACCCGCTACAATCTCCAGAGGAGCTCCCCCATGCCCAAATCGCGCCGGCAATTCCTGAGCGGTACCTCCGCCGCCCTTCTGGCAGCCACCGCGGCCTGCCGCAAATCCGCACCGGAATCCACCGCCGGCGCGCCGCCCGCCGGCATGCCGCCCGCCTTCGGCACCGCGCCCGACTTCGGCCCGCCGGTCTCCACCGCGACCTTCGCCGAAGCCGAAAAGCTGGTGCAGTTCGAACTTACTCCGGCCGAGCGCGAGACCGCCGCCGGGAACTGGCGCCGCAGCCTGGCGCCGGTTTACGAGCGCCGCAAGGGACCGCGCAAGTTCGCGCCGCCGCCCTCTCTCGCCCCGGCAACCCGCTGGGATCCGGTCCTGCACGGCGAGACCGCCGCCCCCGCGCGCGACCGCTTCGTGCGCGGCACCGCTGCGCCCGGCGCCCTCCCGGCGAGCGAGCAGGAGATCGCCTTCGCGCCGCTCACCCGCCTGGCGCGCTGGGTCGAGACGCGGCAAATCACCAGCGAACGCCTCACCCGCATCTACCTCGATCGCCTGGAACGCTTCGACCCCAAACTGCGCTGCGTGATCACTCTCACCCGCGACCTCGCGCTCCAACAGGCGCGGCAGGCCGACCTCGAAATCGCCGCCGGCCGGTATCGCGGCCCGCTGCACGGCATCCCCTGGGGCGGCAAGGACCTGCTCGATACCGCCGGTATCCCCACCACCTACGGCGCCGAGCCGTACCGCAATCGCATTCCGCAACAGGACGCGGCCGTGGTCAAGCGCCTGCACGATGCGGGCGCCGTGCTGGTGGCCAAGCTCAGTCTCGGCGCGCTCGCGCTCAACGACGTCTGGTTCGGCGGCCAGACCATGAACCCGTGGCTGCTCGAGGAAGGCGCGTCGGGTTCGAGCGCCGGCCCGGGCGCGGCCACCGCCGCCGGACTGGTCGGCTTCTCCATCGGTAGTGAAACCGGCGGCAGCATCGTCAGCCCCTCCATGCGCTGCGGCGTCACCGGATTGCGCCCCACCTACGGGCGCGTCGCCCGCACCGGCGCCATGACGCTGTGCTGGTC
Source organism: Acidobacteriota bacterium (assembly GCA_018268835.1). Lineage (GTDB taxonomy): Bacteria > Acidobacteriota > Terriglobia > Bryobacterales > Bryobacteraceae > Solibacter. The sequence goes on from JAFDVU010000036.1 coordinate 41,559, forward strand.
GCTCGATAAGCTCGGCCCCATGACGCGCGGCGTCGAGGACGCCATGCTCGTGCTGCGCGCCATTTCCGGACCCGATCCCGGCGATGTGGCGAGCGTGCCCAGCCGTCTCGATTTCGACGCCACGGCGCCGGCCGCCGGCCTGCGCGCCGGCTACTTTCCCAAGTGGATGAAGGAGGCGCCCGCCACCGACGTGGACCGCGCCGTGCTCGACGGCATCGGCAAACTCGGGATGACGCCGGTCGAGGTCGCGCTGCCCGATTGGCCGTACGCGTCGCTCGCCCTGATCCTCTTCGCCGAAGCCGCCGCCGCCTTCGAGGAACTCACGCTCAGCGGCGGGCTGAATCAACTCAAGATGCAGGTGCCCGACGCGTGGCCCAATCTCTTCCGCCAGGCGCGCTTCCTCTCCGCCGTGGACTTCGTGCAGGCCGACCGCCTGCGCCGCGCCGTGGCCCAGGAAATGGCGCGCATCTTCCAGCAGGTGGACGTCCTGCTCGTACCCTCGCTGCGCGACGAAATCCTCGGCATCACCAACGCGACCGGTCATCCTTCGCTCACAATCCCGGCGGGCTTCGTCGAAGTCTCCGAAGCACGCAGCGATTGGGCGCCAGACCCTGCGCATCCATTACCCAGATTCTCGCCGCCGCGCCGCGTGCCGCACGGCGTCACCCTGATCGGCCGCCTCTTCGACGAAGGCACGCTCGCGCGCGCCGGCCTCGCCATCGAGCGCGCGCGGAATATGCAGGCCGAGCACCCTTCGGGATTCTGAGCGCGGCTTCAGTGCAGGATATCTTCGAGCAGCGGCGCTTCCTCGTGCGTCGCCGGGTTCACGACTACGATCGGGTCGTCCGCGATCGCTTCGGCCAGCGCCGCGGGTTGCGCCAGCGAATCGCGCCACACGAGATCGAACTGGAACTCCATCGGCCCGTGGCTGTCGGCGACGAAGTTGGTGTGCCAGCAGTTGTCGAAAATCATCGCCAGGATTCGATGCCGCGCGGCCGGTTCCTGCTGGTGCAGTTCGCACACGTGCGGTCCGCCGATGGCCACCAGCGGCGCGTCGCGCGTCACCCACAGCCAGTGCCCGCCGCTTCCCGATGCGGCGTAATGCGCCCAGCCGTCGATCGCGAAGTAGTCCTTGCACGTGCCGCGCAGTTGATCGCGATACGGCGTGAACGGCACTCCGCCGCAGGAGAAGACCGGTAGCGGCAAGCCCTGCGGAAGGTCGAAGGAAAGGAACAGAACCTCGGGCGCCATCGAGGAAAGCCGGTCGAGCGCGACCGTGAGCCGCGCGCGCGGTTCGCGTTTCCACACTTCCAGCAGGCGGCGCGACGCGCCCAACCGCGGGTGGCGGATCTCCTGCGTGTAGCCGAGCGTGTGCGGCGTCTCGCGCGCCACGGTCCGGCCGTAGGTGGCCCCGGTTTGCTGGAAGGACTTGCGCCGCACTTCGGCATCGAACTTCGCGTGCAGTTGCGAGATGGTGCGGCGGTCGGCGGGCGGCACCACTCCCACGCAGACGAAATCGCCGGGCGCTCCGTCGAACAGCGCTTGCGCCATCCCCGGCCACGTCGCGGAGATCGGCCAACCGGCCGCGTCGAATCGCACCGTGGGCGCGGGCATCGCAGGCGGCGCCGGAGCGGGCTCCGCCGCCGCGCGATAGGCGTTCACCGACGCCGCGGCGAGATTCTCGAACCACGCGCGCGTCTGCCCTCTCTCGCGCACCAGCGGCCGCACATCGCCGCTCTGTGCATGCACGAGGCTGGCCGCCTTGGCATCGACGCCGGCGACCGCGGCCCATCCGCTCGTCGCGGCCGGCGCGGGGTTGATCGCGTACACCCCCGCGGGCAGGGCGTCGATCTTCGCGCGGACGCGACGCTCCAGAAGCGCGCCCGCCATCCCCATCGGCCGGTAGGCGAGGTCGCTCTTCTCCACGTACTGCCCGAGCGTGGGCAGGCTGTACGGCGCGGAGATGCTGGACGCCGCGCCCCAGGTGTGCTCGTCGAACAGGCAGAGGTCGCGCAGGATGCCACTGACGTAGCGTTCGTCGCGCGCCGGCATCGCTCCCAGCGCGGGCGACACCGCCGCGGCGAGGCTGCGCTTGGCGACGCGGCTGGCTGCGACTTCGCGCGGACCCGAAGCGTCGCCGTTGGCCCACCAGTCGGTCCACTCGCCTTCCAGCGTCGCGATCGAAGCGCCTACCGCGCGCTCCATGCGGAACACGGCGTCGGTCGCGGTGGTCAGGCGCAGCGCGGGCGCGAGGCCGTGGCGGTTCCACGCCGCGATGAACGGCGCGAGCGACGGAAACGCGTACCCGTTGTCGTAGTGCTGCGGATGCGTGTGAGTCAGGATGAGGCTGTCGAAGGCGTAGCCTTCAGCTTCGATCGCGCGCAGGTGATCGGCGAGTTTCGCCTGCGCGGCGCGCAGCGCGGCTTCGTCCGTGCGGTAGCGGACGCCTTCGCGCGCCGGCGCGAGGTAGTTCATGACGCTGCCGTAGTGCTCGCCCAGCCACACGAAGATGCGCCGGCCGTCCGGTTGCTTCCACCAGAACGCGTCCGGCCGGCGGAACGGCGGACCGCCACTATCGGCGTTGATCCCCATCAGCAGGTGATGGATTCCGTGATCGAGCAGCGCCATCGCGCCCGCGCGCGGAAATCCGTTGACGTCGTTCTGCATGGCCGCGCGTATGCTGAGCGCCTGCCAGAGCGGTCGCGGAATCCAGGCCAGCATCTGCCGCCACTGGGCGGCGTTGAGGAAGGCCGTCTGGTTGAACGGCAGTCCCATGACGTCCATGCGTCCGGCGCGTACCAGCGATTCGAGCGCGGCGCGGCGCGCGGGGGATGCGGCGCGATGCCAGTCGTCGAGTTCGACCAGCGTCTCAACGGTCCAGCGGAAGGCCGGATCGGCGCGGCAGCAATCGATCGCGGCATCGAGGTAGCGCACCTGCTCGTCGCGCACGACGGCGGGCAGCGCGGTGTAGCCGACGTCGAGGTGCGTGTGGTGCACGATGTCGATCGAGCGGATCTTCGATTCGCCCTCTGCCGCTGCACCGCCTATCGCGGGAACGGCCGCAATCCCGGCCAGGAACTGCCTGCGGTTCATGTGGTCATTGTATGACCGGGCGCAGTTGGTGGTTCAGGCGCTCGATTTCCCGGCCATCGACGCCGGTGCCGGTGGGGTAGCACTCGTGCGAGACGCGGGGCGTGGGGAAGATCTTGCCCTCCTTGACGAAAGTGGTGAGTTCGAAGCAGATGGCGCGGCCCGCCTGTGCGACGCTCCGAGGCACGTCCAGGATTTGCGAATAGACGTCCCACGTCTCGCTGCGCGAGCAGACTTGCATTATCGGGCGGAAGCTGTGGCCGCTCAGATCGAACACTATCAGCCACGAGAGATGGCCCCCACCGCCGAAATCCGTCTCCAGCACGAGGTCTGCGACGTCGTCGCCGGTCACATCCACCATGCGCAGACCCGGGATCATGCCGTGATGGGCCGTCTCGAACAACCGCTGCTCCACGACCTTCCAACGATTGCCCGTCCGCTCCAGATGCACCAGCAGAGGAATCGACCAGTAGGCCATCGCCGGCCGCGCCGCGATGAACCTGTACTGCACCACCGCAAGCAAGTCGCTCTCCGAGCGCGGCCGCTCGATGACCCGAACCCGCACCTCGCGGCGACGCGACCACTTCCCTTCACCCAGCACCTCAGCCGCTCGCTGCTCGATCTCGTTTGCTGGCGCCCCGTTTACCTGAAAGATCGCCTCGGCCGCGAGTGCGTCTGGATAGCGGATCTCGCCGTCCTTCCACGAGTCGTCCCGATGGCGCGTGGTGGTCACCACTTCCATACCGGGGAAAATCGCCTGCAGCACTTCCTGCCTCAAGTCCGCCGCGCAGCAAGTTGATGCCACGACCAGCGCGCAGAGCCACCGACTCATCCCCGCCCTCCGCGCCGCGGACCCACCGCCATTGCCGACCACGTCGCGTCCACCGCGCACACCTTGTAGTCGATCAGCCCGGTGGCGATAGCGAGTTCGCGCACCCGAGGCATGGTCAACCCGCTCTCCACCTTCGACGCCTTCTTCGGCCACAGCAACCAGACGCGCCGGCCCTTCTCCATCAGCCCGGCGACGGCCGGCAACTCGCGCGCCAGCGCCGCCGCCGATCGCGCGAACACCAGCACTACCGCCGCTCCGTCCGGATGTTTGCGGACACGCACGCCCGCCGGCAGATCGAGCGCGAACTCTGCGGGAGCATGGCACAGTGCGACCGCCGAATCCGGCTCGATCCCCAGTTTCTGCGCCACGCTGCGCGCGGGAGGCCGCGGCGCGAGGGGATTGCGCGGCGCCCGCGCAATCGCCCGCTTGATCGCCGCCGGCACCTCGCTCCACGGCGCGTAGAACGCGTCCGGAAGAATGCGCTTCGCGGCCGCGGTCTTGGCCGGCTCGCCCGCGATGAACACCAGCGGAATGGTCCGCAGCGACGCGCTCTCGCGCAGCAGCGCGCCCATGGTCCGGCCGTAGGATGGCGCGCGGTTGAGATCGATCAGGATGGCGTCCGGCGGATCGCCGCGGATCCCGCGGAATCCGCGCGGCCCCAGCGTGAGGTAGGGTTGCGCCTCCACTCCGCGATCCCGTAGCCGCGCGGCAAGCTCCGCCGCCTCCGCGGGTTCGCGGTGGATCACCAGCACCCGCGCCACGGCTAGGCGCGCGCGGAGCCGGACGCCGGCAGCAGGCGGCTGCGAATCTGGTTCATCACGTCGGATGCCAGGAACGGTTTACGTAGGACCGGGAAGTTGTGCTCCTCGCAGAGCGCCTCCTCCTCCGGCGGCAGGATCGTGCCGGTCATCACGATCACCAGCATCTGCGGTACGGCCTGCAGGAACTCGACGCCCAGTTCGACCCCGTTGCCGTCGGGCAGCATGTAGTCCAGCAGCGCCGCGTTGGGCTTGTGCTCCCGCATCAGGCGCTTGGCCTCCGTGGCCGATTCCGCCGTCAGCAACACCCACCCGGCATCCGCCATCAGGCGTTCGAGGAAGCGCAGCAGGTCGCGGTTGTCGTCCACCAGCAGCACCGTCGGATGCGAGGGCGCGGCTTCGATCCCGGCATCCTGTGCGCGGATGTTCAGTTTGTCCTCGGCTTCGTTGATGTCCACCCGCACGCGCGCGCCCGGCGCCACCTGGTTGGTCGCCACCAGGGTAGCCAGCGGCTGCGTCAGGTGCCGGTGGATGGTGCGGTTCAATTCGCGCGCGCCATACTCCGCACTCGTGCCCTTGCGCAGCAGAAACTGGCGCGCTTCAAACGGCACGTCCAGCGTGAAGGACCGGCTGCCCAGCCGCGTATTCACGTGCGCCTGCAGGTCCACGATGTGCTGGTCCAGAATCGCCGAGAGTGATTCCGCGGTCAGCGGCTGGTAGGTGATGATGCAATCGATGCGGTTGACGAATTCCGGTGAGAAGCGCTTGCGCACCGCCACCAGCGCGATGCTCTGCAGCTTGCTGTACAGGTCCGTGCGTTCGGAGGGCTGCGCCGATTGGAAACCGAAATCGGGGTTGATCTCGCGCATCATTTCCCGCGCGCCCAGGTTGCTGGTGAGAAAAACCAGGCTCTTTTCGAAATTCACCGAGGAGTTATCGCCCAGCCGCAGGATGCCCTTGTCGAGCACGCCCAGCAGCAACCGCGTCATCGAAGGGGCGGCTTTCTCGATTTCGTCGAACAACACCAGCGAAATGCTGTTCTTTTCGCTGGTCACCGAGTTCAGCTTCTGCTGAGTCAGCATCGGCTGCGTCTCGCGATGGCCCAGGTAGCCCGGAGGCGCGCCGATCAACTTCGCCACCTCGTGCTCCATCTGGAACTCGCCGCAATCGATCTTCAGCAGGTTCTTGGGGCTGCCGTGCAGCACCTCCGCCAGGGCCTCGATTGTCTTCGTCTTGCCCGTACCCGTTGGACCCAGCAGGAGGAAGACGCCCACCGGACGCCCCTCGGGCGCCAGGCCCGCCTGATACATCTGGATGTACGGTACGATGACACGCGCGGCCGCGGGTTGCCCCACGACCTTCTGCGACAGTACTGCAATCAGATCCTCGACCGGATCTGGGGATTGCCTGCGGCTTCGATTGACCGTTCCCTTCGTCTTTTCCACGCCACTCTCCGCCTTGATTATAGAGGCCGAGGTTGTGCGAACCCGGGTGCGGCGCCTCTGTTCGGGTCGGTCCTGGTCTTTCATGGTTAGACCTATTTTCTTTTAATTTCAGTAATTTAACAGCAGTCAGGAGGGTGAGGCAACCATTTTAATGTTTTGCCGTGAACGGGTACACTGCTCCACCGAGTTTTACCATGTGGAGCGGTAGGATGAGAGTACGAATTCGTACCAGCGAATAGCGGAAAAGTACGGGGAGGGGTTGAGTTCGGACGAAATGTTATCTGTGGCGGAAGGTGATACGCCCCTTGGTGAGGTCATAGGGCGACATTTCCAGGGTCACCTTGTCTCCGGCCAGCACACGGATGCGGTTTCGGCGGAGGCGTCCCGCCAGATGCGCCAGCACCACGCGCTCATGTTCCAACTGAACGCTGAACAGCCCGCTGGGAAATTTCTCAAGAACCGTGCCGGTTACTTCGATCGCGTCTTCTTTGCTCATAAACCTCCGGGAGGAAGGCGGGCCGGAACCTCCGTCGGTTACCTCCGGCCCGCGATTGTCGTGTTAGGCCGCGGTGACGTTGGTCGCCTGCAGACCCTTGGGCCCCTTGGTGACTTCGAACTCCACTCGAGCTCCCTCATCTAGCGTGCGATAGCCCTGCGTCTGAATCGCCGAGAAGTGGACGAACACGTCTTCGCCGTTCTCGCGCTGGATGAAACCGTAGCCCTTGGCTGCGTTAAACCACTTCACTGTACCTTTTTCTTTCATCTGCCTGTATTTCCTTCTAAGCTAATTCTGCATCCGAACTCGCGCGACTGCCCCGAAAAATGAGAAAAGGGGTCTGCGGATGGACTCACGCAGCCCCCTCTCAGTCCTTGTACGAAGCGGAAAACAAGAGTCAAATGCCTTACCATTATACATCAGGGCAGATCCACCTCCCCGCCCGCCGCTCTCATGCCGGTCACATTCGAGTTCTACCGCTACCGCTTCCACTTCCGCGCCGTGGACGGGGTCTACCTGCCGCCGGGCAAGAGCGCCAACGTGGTTCGCGGAGCCTTCGGCAGCGTCCTGCACGAAGCCGTTCCCCCGGCAGTGTACGCGCGTCTCTTCGAACCGGGCGCCGAACTCGCCCGCTCACCCAGTGGACTGGCCGACTGGCCCCGCCCCTTCGTCCTGCGGGTCGCCCACCTGGACGGCCTCACCATCCACCCGGGACAACCCTTCCACCTCGACGCGCACGTCTTCGACCTTCACCAACCGGCCTTCGAGCACTTCCGGGCCGCCTTCATCCTGTTAGCCGATAAGGGGTTGGGCCCCGGACGCGGGCGCGCGGAACTGGTCCGCTGCGAACAACTGGACCTGGGAGACGCGGCCCGCGAAATCGGCGATGCCCCGGGCGCGCCCAGCAGCATCCTGCTCGACCCCCAAGCCGACGCGCCGCCCGCGGTCACCGTTCAGTTCGTCACTCCGACCGAACTCAAGGCCCACGGCGACGTGGCGGGGCGCCCCGAATTCCCCGTCCTCTTTAGCCGCCTCCGCGACCGCGTCAGCACGCTGCGCTCGCTTTACGGCGCCGGTCCGCTGGAGGTGGATTTCCGCGCCATGGGCGAGCGCGCCGCGGCTGTGAAAATGACGCGCTGCACGATCGCCTGGGAACGGGTCCAGCGCAAGAGCGGACGCACCGGCCAGGTTCACTCGATCGGAGGGTTCACCGGCGAAGCCACCTACCAGGGCGCACTGGGGGAGTTCCTCCCCTGGCTGCGCGCGGCGCGCTGGGTCGGGGTCGGCCGCCAGACTGTCTGGGGGAAAGGCGATGTCCGCGTGGTGTAGGCACCCGCCGGGGAACTACCTTACTTTCTCGCGATCACGTTGATTTCGATTCGCGCGCCGGGCGCCGCGAGTTTGGTCACCCCAACGGTGGTGCGCGCCGGACGCGGCTCGGGGAAGAACGTGGTGTAGACCGCGTTCATGCGCGCGAACAGATCCACGTCGGTGAGGTATACCTGGACCGACACAACGTCTTTGAAGTCCATGCCGGCCGCCTTGAGGATCAGTCCGATGTTGGAAAGCGCGGTCTTTACTTCGGTCTCGAAATCCGCCGGGACCTGGCGCGTTTTGAGGTCCTGCCCGATCTGCCCGGCCACGTAGAGCGTGCCGTCCGCCAGGATGCCGGGGGAGAACGGCGCGCCCTTGGCGAACTCGGGCGGGGCGATGACTTTCTTTTCCGCGGCGAGTGGCAGCGCCGCGAGCAGCAACAGGAAGCAGAGCGTTCGCATGGCAGCAAGATAGCATAGGGAGGGGGTGACCGCTTGCGATTTTCCAGCATGATTACGGCGGTGGACGCGCACGCCGCCGGCGAACCAGGCCGCGTCATCACCGGCGGAGTACTCGACGTCCCCGGGCGATCCATGTTCGACAAAATGACCTGGCTGCGCGGCCACGCCGACGAACTGCGGCTGCGCATGCTGCGCGAACCGCGCGGGTATCCGGCGCTGTGCTGCAACCTGGTGCTGCCCACCAATCACCCCGAAGCCGACGCCGGGTTCGTCATCATGGAGCAGATGGAATACCCGGCGATGAGCGGCAGCAACACCATCTGCACGGTCACGGT
>JAFDVU010000037.1 GCA_018268835.1 Acidobacteriota bacterium
GGTATCGGGCGCGATGCGCGAGATTGTCGCGCGCCTGCGGGCGAAGATCCCGGGCGTGCGCATCACCGGCGCCACGCTGACCAGCGCCGTGGGCAACGCGGGCAACGCGGGCAGCCCGGAAGTCGACCGGAAGCGGCGCGAATTGAACCAGTGGATCCGTGCGGCGGGCGTGTTCGATGCGGTGGCGGATTTCGACCGCGCTACGCTCGATCCCGCCGGCGGGGGGATGCGCGCCGAATTCGTCCCCGAGAGCACGACCGGCGGCGCGGGCGATCACCTGCATCCCAACCGCGCGGGCTACCTCGCGATGGCCGGCGCGGTGGACCTGGACACAGTGGTGCCGGGAGATGCGAAGGGGCAGGGGGCGCGGTAGGGGCGCGGCTCCAGCGGCCGTGAAATTAATCACCCTATTCTTCATAGGCATTGTGGTAGAATTCTCTCAGGGTCATGGAAAGCCAGTCGCGCAGTATCGCCAAAGCCGTGAGTTACCGGATTCTGGGTTCGGCGACCACCGCTCTGATTGTCTATGTGCTTACCGGCAAAGCCACGCTTTCGATGGGCGCCGGCGCGGCCGACATCGTGCTGAAGATCGGCGCCTACTTCGTCCATGAGCGCATCTGGGACCGCATCAATTACGGTCGCGAGGCCAAGGCGCCCGAGTACGAAATCTAGCTACGTTATACTCGTAGTTTCCCGTGTTCCATTCCATTGAAAAGCAGGTTGCCCGCGCGTTCCATGCGCATCTACTGGCCCGTTACGGGGTCGATCTGGCGGTGGCGGTCGAGCAACCGCGTCAGAGTGAATTCGGCGAACTGGCGGTGCCGGTAGCCTTTCAACTGGCGCGGCAGTTGCGGCAGGCGCCGAAGAAGATCGCCGCGGAAATCGCCGACGAGATCGGCGCGATTCCCGGGGTGGCGGCGCTGGAGGTGGCGGGCAACGGCTACATCAACGTCCGGCTCGACCGCGGAGTGTACGGCGCGGCGATGCTGCGCGGGGACGCCGATGAGCCGGAAGGTTCGGGCGAGAAGATCATCGTCGAGCACACCAATATCAACCCCAACAAGGCGGCGCACATCGGGCACCTGCGCAACGCGGTGCTGGGCGATACGTTCGTGCGCATGCTGCGCGCCGGCGGGTATCGCGTGGAGGTGCAGAACTACATCGACAACACGGGCGTGCAGGTGGCCGACGTCGTGGTGGGCTTCTACCACCTGGAGCACAAGACGGCGGCGGACGTGAAGGCGCTGATCGCCGATCCCGCGGTGCGCTTCGATTACGTCTGCTGGGATCTCTACGCTCGGATTTCGCAGTATTACAAAGACCACCCGGAGTCGCTGAACTGGCGCGGCGAAATGCTGCACGCCATTGAATCCGGCGCGGGCGACGCGGCGGAACTGGCGCACGTGGTGGCCGACGCCATCGTGCAATGCCACCTCGCCACGATGCTCCGGCTGGGCATCGAGTACGATGTGCTGCCGCGGGAAAGCGAGATCCTGCACCTGCGCTTCTGGGCCTACGCCTTCGAACTGCTCAAGGAGCGCAAGGCGATCTACTTTGAGACCGAGGGCAAGCTGAAGGGTTGCTGGGTGATGCCCGGGCTTTCGGAAGAGGGCAAGGTGATCGTGCGCTCCGACGGCACCGTGGTCTACACCGGCAAGGACATCGCCTACCAGTTGTGGAAGTTCGGGCTGCTCGGCAAGGATTTTTATTACCGCCCGTGGATGACCTACGCGGACGGGCGCGTGCTGTGGGCGACCACGGACGAACCCGTCGAATCCGGACAGGAGTTCGGGCGCGGGTGGAAGGTGTACAACGTGATCGACACGCGCCAGTCCTACCTGCAGGACGTGGTAGTGGCCGGATTGCGCGCGCTCGGCTACCAGGAACAGGCCGACCGTTCGACGCACTTCAACTATGAGATGGTCGCGCTTTCGCCTCGCTGCTGCGCCGAACTGGGCATCCCGCTCTCCGAAGAGGACCGCAAGCGGCCCTACGTGGAGGTCTCCGGACGCAAGGGCCTCGGGGTGAAAGCTGACGATCTCATCGACAGCCTGATTGCCAAGGCGCTGGAAGAAGTCGCCTCGCGCAATGCCGATCTGCCGGAAGAACAGAACCGGCGCATCGCGACGCAGATCGCCATCGGCGCGCTGCGCTACTTCCTGCTCAAGTTCACGCGCAACACGGTGATCGCCTTCGACCTGCAGGAGGCCCTCGCCTTCGTCGGCGAGACCGGCCCTTACGTGCAATACACGGCGGTCCGCGCCTCGAAGGTTCTGCGCAAGCTCGAGGAGCGCGGCGAGGCCATGCCCGATTTCGCGCGCGAGTTGAGTCCGGAGGCCATGGCGCGGCAACTGGCGTCGGAGGACTTCTGGCAAATCCTGCTGGCGGCGTCCAAGGCCGATTCCGCGCTCGCCGCCGCGCTGGCCGCGGGCGAGCCCTCGCACGTCGCGCGCTACGCCTTCCAGCTTGCCCAGGCGTTCAGCAACTTCTACGAGAAGTACCCTATCATCCACGAGGAAAACCGGGAAAAGAAGGTTTTCCTGCTCTGGATGACGGACTATTTCCGCCGCCAGTTGGAGCGCACCGCGGGCATCCTCGGAATTCCGGTTCCCGAGTACATGTAGCGCGCGGCCCTACTTCCTTACCTCCGGTTTTTTCTGCTCCGGCGGTTTCTCTTCACCCTTCCTGGCTTCGGCGGGCGCTGCCTCGCCGGTCTTGTCGCCCGGTTTGGCTTCGCCCTCCTTCCCCCTTTCGGGCGCCTGCTGCGGCTTGACCAGGTACTGCACGATCACGCTGACCCGGCGGTTGCTGGCGGCCATGGGATCGTCGGGGTGTCTCAGGTCCCGGTCGGCGAAGCCGCGCACCTGCATCACCTGCTGCCCGTGAATGCCGTTGGATTCCATCAGCTTGCGCGCGGAATTGGCGCGGTCGGTCGAAAGCTCCCAGTTGGAGTATTCGCCATCCCGGCTGAAGGGTTTAGCATCGGTGTGTCCTTCGATCAGCAGGTTATTCGGCAATCTGCCCAGTTCCTGGGCCAGCGCGGCCAGCAGTTCGGCTCCGGTCTTGGTTGGTTGCGCCCGTCCGGATTCGAAGAACATCCCGGCTTCGGTTTCGAGCAACTCGATGCGCAGCCCGTCGCTGGTCACGGTGATTTCCACGTGATCCTTGATGTTGCGGAACTCCGGCACCTGCATGAGCGCCTGCTGGATCTTCTGCGCCAGTTTGGCCATATCCTCCTTGGGGATTTCCAGACCGTGGCCGACCCCGGCGGCATCGGTGCCCATCTGCTTACCCGGGCCCGTGGGATTGTTGAAGAAGGCGCTGACCTGTTCGCGCACTTCCTTGTCCGCGCTCATCAGCCAGAGCACGATGAACAGCGCCATCATGGCAGTGACGAAATCGGCATAGGCCACCTTCCAGGCGCCGCCGTGATGTCCGCCGTGCCCGCCCTTCTTGCGGCGGATAACGACGATCTTCGGCGGCGGCGGCGGTGCCGGCGCGGGAGTCGGTTCGATTTGCGGAGCCATATTATGCCGCCTTCGAAGCCACAGCGCCACCGCCGCGGCAGGCGCCTTCCATTTCCTGGAACGTCGGACGCACCCCGCCCGGAATCGACCGCCGGGCGAGTTCGATGGCCAGCAAGGGACTCAGTTCCTTGACGAACCCGGTCGCTCCCATGCGCAGCACCGCGTAATACGACGCTTCGGCTTCCACGTTTTTGGCCATGGCGCCGGCCAGCGGCCCGAAAATTCCGTAGCACAGCAGGATCCCCAAAAAGGTCCCCACCAGCGCGGCGGCGACCTTCTCGCCGATCTGCTCCTTGGGTCCGCCCAGCGCGCCCATGGTCAGCACCACCCCCAGCACCGCCGCCACGATGCCCAGGCCGGGCAGCGAATCCGCCATCGTACTCAGTGCGCCGATCGGCTCCTGCGCCTCTTTGTGGTGGACTTCCAGGTCCGCCTCCATCATCGAATCGATATCCAGCGGATCGACTCCCCCGGCCACCGCCATGCGCAGCGTATCGCACAGGAAATGCACTGCGTGGTGGTTCTTGAGGAACTTCGGATACTTGTTGAACACCTGTCCCTTCTCGGGGTTATCCACCTCTTCTTCCAGCTTCGCCGTCCCCGCCTTGCGCGACAGCGTGAACAGTTCGTACATCATCTTCAGCGTCTCCAGGTAGTAAGCCTTATTGAACGGGTTGCCCGACAATACCCCCGTCAGCCCCTTGACAATCCCCATCAGCGTGGGCACCGGGTTGGCGACGATGACGGTGCCGATGGCCGCCCCGAAAATAATGACCAACTCCGCTGGTTGGAAGAGCACGGCGAACTTGCCGTGTTCCATCAGGTAGCCTCCGGCGATGGCTCCCAATACGATGACGATGCCGATTATCGAGATCATGCGGTGTGCGGGTACACATCCTCTTATCGGTCGAAAGATCCACTTGCCTTAGGGTGGTACGCCCTGAAAGAATAAGGCCTTGGTAGACCTATGCACATTCGCGTCCTGGGAATCGTTCTCGCGGGCGGCAAGGGCACCCGCCTCTCTCCTCTCACCCTGGAACGGGCGAAGCCGGCCGTCCCCTTCGGGGGTAAGTACCGGATCATCGACTTCGTTCTGAGCAACTTCATCAACTCCGGGATTTACTCGACCTACGTGCTGACGCAGTTCCGCAGCCAGAGCCTGCTGCAGCACCTCAGCGAGGGCTGGCAGTTCGGAAGCATGCTCAAGACGCAGTTCATCATCCCGGTGCCGGCGCAGATGCGTTCCGAGGATGAAACCTGGTACCAGGGCACCGCCGACGCGATCTACCAGAACATCAACCTGGTCGAGCAGGCGGCCCCCGACGTGGTGGCCATTTTCGGCGGCGACCACATTTACCGTATGAACGTGGCCAGCATGATCGAGTTTCACACTGCGGCCAAGGCCGACGTCACGGTGGCGGCGATTCCGGTCCCCAAACGCCACGCCCACGAGTTCGGCGTCATCGAAGCCGGCCCGGACGGCCGCATCCTCGCCTTCCACGAAAAGAATCCCGCCGCGCCCGCCATGCCCGGCGACCCGGAACACGTCTATGCCTCGATGGGCAACTACATCTTTTCCACGAAGCGGCTGCTCGAACTGCTCAAGGCCGACGCCGGCGACCCGGGCAGCAGCCACGATTTCGGCAAGGATATCCTGCCCAAACTCGCCGGCGGCGCGCCCATCTTCGCGTACAATTTCAGCGAGAACCGCATCCCCGGCGAACCCCCGGATTCCGTGCCCTACTGGCGCGACGTCGGCACCATCGACGCCTACTATGAGGCCAACATGGACCTGCGCGCCGTGAAGCCCGAACTCAACCTCTACAACCGCCACTGGCCGCTGCGCAGCACCAGCTATCCGGATCCGCCCGCCAAGTTCACGTTCGACGACGCCAACCGCCGCGGACAGGCTATCGACAGCATCGTTTCCGGCGGATGCATTCTATCGGGCGGCGTGGTGCGCAACTCCATCCTGGGACGCAGCGTGAAGGTGCACGCCGCCGCGCTGGTTGAGGACTGTATCATCTTTGACAATTGCGACATCGGGCGCCGCGCCAAGGTCAGGCGCGCCATCCTGGACAAGAACGTGAGAATTCCGGCCGACACCGCGGTAGGGTACGATCATGACGCCGACCGCGCCCGCGGCTGGCACGTCACAGAAAGCGGCATCGTCGTCATCGGCGGTGAGCGCAGCCACGTCGAGGTCGCCGAACTGGTCGTCTGATGGAACACCAGGTACTCGCCTGGATCACGCAGTACGGATACCTTGCGATTTTCTCACTGCTGGTATTGGGCATCGTCGGACTGCCCGTGCCCGACGAAACTCTGCTCACCTTCACCGGCTACCTGGTGTACGCCGGACACCTGGCGTTGCCCGGCGCCTTCTTCGCCGCATTCTGCGGCAGCGCCTGCGGCATCACCCTGAGCTATGCGCTGGGGCGCTGGTTCGGGTTGGGACTGATCCACCGCTACGGACGCTACCTGCGGATCAGGCAGGACCATGTGGACAAGGCCCACGCGTGGTTCCGCCGCGCCGGACACTGGAGCCTGACGTTCGGCTACTTCATCCCGGGGGTGCGCCACTTCACCGCCTACGCCGCGGGGATGAGCGAACTGGAAGCTCCCCAGTTCTGCCTCTTCGCGTACTCGGGCGCGGCGCTGTGGGCGGCCACGTTCCTTTCGCTGGGCTACTTCCTGGGCGAACGCTGGCACGCCGTGCAGCAGAACCTGGACCGCTACCTGCTCGGCTTCACGCTGGTTGCGGCGGTCCTGATCGTGGGCTGGCTGGTCTGGCGCTGGCTGCGCCGTCGCGCGCCACGCTGATGGCGAGCGCCGTGGCCAGCACCACCGCGCAGCCGATGCCGTTATACCAGAGCCAGGAGATGTTCGTATACTCGGCCGTCCAGAGAATCGCGGCTTCGCCCGCGATCATGCCGGCGAACGCCGCCGTGCCCTTGACCCGCGGGAACGCGAAGGCCAGCACGAAGCAGCCCAGCAGCGAGCCGTAGAACAGGCTCCCCACCTTGTTCACCGCCACGATCAACGATCCCAGCCGCCGGGCGTAGCCGGCGAACAGCACCGCGTAGGCCCCCCAGAACAGCGTGGCACAGCGCGAGGCCATCAGATAATGACGGTCGCTGGCGTCGCGCTTGAGGTAGCGCTGGTAGAGATCGATCACGCTCACGGTGGCCAGCGAATTGATTTCGCCCGAACTCGCCGACATGGTCGCCGCCAGGATCACCGCGATCACCAGGCCCACGATTCCCGCCGGCAGGTAGCGCGTCACGAAGGAGAGGAAGATGTAGTTGGTGTCGGTGAAGCCCGCCTCGCCTCCCGATTTTTCCACCAGCTGTGCCGCCGCCGAGCGCGTGCGGTCGATCTCCTTCTGTGCCGCGCGGTACGCCCCTTTCTGCCGCTCTTCCGCCGCCGGGTCGCCGGAGTGGTGCGCCTCCACCAGCGCCAGCGCCGCCCGCCGGCGGTCTTCGTAGGCCTGCTGGTATTGGCCGGCGATGGGTGCGAACTCGCCGCGCGCGCCGATACGCGCCAACTCCGCCCGCTGGAACAGCACCGGCGGCTGCACGAACAGGTAGAACACGAACACCATGGCGCCGATGAACAGGATGAAAAACTGCATCGGGATCTTGGCCACCGCGTTGAAGAGCAGGCTCAGGCGGCTCTGCGCGATGGATTTTCCGGTCAGGTAGCGCTGCACCTGCGATTGATCGCAGCCGAAGTAGGAGAGGAACAGGAACGTGCCGCCGAAGAGTCCGCTCCAGAGGTTGAAACGGTCGTTCCAATCGAACGTGGTGGTGACGGCGTTGAGGCGTCCGGCGGCGCCGGCCAGGTACACCGCGTCGCCGAAGGAGACCGATTGCGGCAGCAGCACGATCACAGTCACCAGCGAAATCACCAGTCCGGCGAAGATGACCGCCATCTGCTGCACGTCGCTCCAGGTCACGGCCTTGATGCCGCCCAGCATCGTATAGGTGACCACGGTGGCGCCCACGCAAACGGTGGTGAGACGCTCGGGCCAGCCCAGGATCACGCTCAGCACCAGCGCCGGGGCGTAGATGGTGAGGCCCGCGGAGAGCCCGCGCTGCGCCAGGAAGATCAGGCTGCCCAGCGCGCGCGTCTTCGAATCGAAGCGCTTCTCCAGATACTCGTACGCCGTGTACACCCGCGCGTGATGGAATACCGGGACCACTACCGCGGCGATTACGATCATGGCCAGCGGCAGCCCGAAGTAAAACTGCACGAAGCGCATTCCGTCCACGTAGGATTGCCCGGTGGTGGAGATGAACGTGATCGCGCTGGCCTGCGTGGCCATGATGGAGAGCGCCATGGCGTACCACGGCATGCTCTTGCCGGCCAGCAGGTAACGATCGACCGTGTTGCTGCCGCGGCTGCGGTAGAGTCCGTAGGCGATGATCGAGACCAGGCTCGCCACCAGGACGATCCAGTCGAGGGGTCTCATCGATAGGCCCGTGTGAACAGGTAGAAGCCCGCGATCACCACCGCCAGGTACACGATCACCGCCTGGTACACCTTCCGCCAGGTGCCCAGAAACGGAGGCGGCTCATCGGGGACATCGCTCGGGTGCGGTTCGGGCATGAAGGGAGTGTATCACGCGGGGTCGCCCCCTACGCCAGCAACTCTCCCGTCATCACGGTGACCGCCTGTCCGGCGATCTTCACCCTCTCGCCGGCGACGCGGAGGCGGAGCACGCCGCCGCGCGCCGACGCCTGAAACGCCGTGAACTCGCTCCTGCCGAGCACGCCCATCCAGTACGGGGCCAGCGCCGTGTGCGCCGATCCGGTGACGGGATCTTCGTCCACGCCGGCGCCGGGAGCGAAGAAGCGCGAGACGAAATCGAATTCCCCGGTGGCGCCGCGCGCGGTCACGATCACGCCGCGCACGGGCAATTTCTTCAGCGCGGTATGGTCCGGAGCGAGGGCGCGTACGGTGGCTTCGGAATCCACCTCCACCAGGTAGTCGAATGCGTTTTTTCCCACGAAGCGCGCCCCGGTCAGGCCGAGGGCCGGCAGCAGGGACGGCGGCGGCTCGGCCGGAACCGCGAGCTTGGCCGGGAAATCGAGCTCGATCCAATCCCCCCGGCGGTCGGCGGTGAGCAGCCCGCTGCGCGTGTGGAAGCGCGCCTGCGCGCCGGCGGGCAGGTGCCCGTCCTCCCACAGCACGTGGGCCGAGGCCACGGTGGCGTGGCCGCAGAGGTCCACTTCCACCGCCGGAGTGAACCAGCGCAACTGGTGCCCGTCCCCTGCCCGTACCAGGAAGGCGGTTTCCGATAGGTTCATCTCGCGCGCGACGTTGCGCATCCACTCTTCCGGCATGGCGTGAGGGAGCACGCAAACGGCGGCCGGGTTGCCGCCAAACGGGGTGGCGGTGAAGGCGTCCACCTGAACGATTCGAAGGCCCATTCATGCAGGTTACCGCACGGCGAAACCAAATCGCCGCCGGCGGAGTCCAATGTGACAAATGCAGGAACGCTGGATGGGTTTGGGGACGTCGGTCCTGGCGATAGGCGTGGCCTTCGCCCTGAGTCTGTTGCGCGGTCCGGCGGGGCAGCCGCTGGTACACCCGCTCGACTCGCCGCCGCCGCCGGTGCGCATCGTACGTTTCTTCGCCACCACCGGCGCTTTGTTCGCCGGGGAGACGGCCAAGCTCTGCTACGGGGTGGAAAACGCGCGCACGGTCAAATTGTCCCCGGAAATGGATCGCGTTCCGCCGTCGCCGGGGCGCTGCATCGAGGTCCATCCCGAACACACCACCCACTACACGCTGCAGGCCGAGGGGTTTGACGGCCGCATCGCCATCCGCTCCCTGACGATTCCCGTGCAGCGGCTGCCGCTGTACACGCTGCCCTTGCACCAGGTGGTCTGGAAACGGCCTCGCTAGCAGCCCGCGGCCGAAGGGCCAAAACACCGCTTACGAACGTGCGCGGCTCCGCAGTTTCAGCTGGTTACGGAACCGCGGCCGTTAAGGGAGCGACTTTTGCTACGGCCTCTCAAGGGGTTCGGAGTTCCCGCTGGATGCCACCTCGCGGTCGATATCCTGCATGACTTCGCTGGCGTCCTGCGAATGGAGATCCTGCGCCAGGCGCCGCAGCGCAACCCCGACGATATCGCGATGGTGCAATTTCGCCCCCGGCCCCCTGGCGCTGATCTCGAGCCATAGCTTGTGAACCAGATCGATATCCTCCGGCCAGAGGCGCGGCGGATGCGGGCCCAGGTTGAAGAAGACCACGTCCTTCTGGTTTTCCAGAACCAGTTCGAGCGAAATCGAGGGCCGCGGCTCGGGGAGTTTCTCCCAATACTCGCCTACCGCGGCGCCCTGTTCGGCGGGGGAGAGTTTGGGCGACAGGCCCATCACGATGCGGGAAGATTGCAGGCGGGCGGCCGTCTGCACCACGGCGTCGTACGGATCCCGGCCAGGCACGACCATCAACTCGACGTGCTTGCCGGCCTTTTCGGCCAGCGTGACCACCTTGGTGAAGACGTCGGTTTCGGCGTCGGAGAACATCTGTTCCGGTTCCAGGCCGTGTTCCCCGGAGCCGGCTTTGAGCGAACGCACCGAGAGCACCACGATGTCCATCTTGCGTGTGTCGGTCTTGCGCAGGATGCGGTCGAGATGTTGCAGGCGGTTGGGATTGCGCACCGCCACCAGGATGTTGCCGGGGCGGACGTTGACCATCTCCCGGTTGACGTCGGAGCGCGCGTCGAGATTGAACTTTTCCAGTTCCTGCCCTTCGTGCTTGCGGTTGCGTTTGTTGTACAGTTCGCTGGCTTCGAAAATTACGAAGAACGCGACTGTGAAGGCCAGGCCGCTCACCGTGGCTACTCTCTTGGTGAACAGGTTGATGATGGCGAGGCTGAACAGGGAGACGGTGATAAGGGCCAGGCCGAGGGGAAACTCGCGGCCCCCGATGGTGAAGTTCAGCGGCACCTTCCATTCCCGATTGGCCGGCTGCTTGTAGCGCAGAACGAGCACGCTCAGCGCCTTCATCGAGAAACTCCACACGACGCCGAAGGCGTAGGCTTCGCCGAGCAGCGTGATGTCGCCCATGGTGATGAAGATCGTGAACAACTGCATCAGCACCACGGTGTTGATGAGCCGGTTCGTGGTGCCGAACTTGCGGTGCGGATGGCGGAACCAGTCCGGCAGCACACCGTCTTCGGCCACTCGGTTGAGCACGCCGTTCGACCCGATGATGGCGGTGTTCACCGCTCCGGACAGGATCAGTGTGCCCACCAGGACCACGAAGGCATGGAACAGCAGTTTGACCGGCGTCGGGCCGATCAGGTACATGGAGAGGCCACCGATCAGGTTGTCCAGGAAATCCTTGCGGGCGCCGTCGGGGATGATCATCACGGCGAAGAAGGAGACCAGCGAGGTGAACAACATGCTGTAGAGGAAAATCACCATGCCGGCGCGCTCCAGGTTCTTCAGCTTGGGGTGCGCGATCTCGCGGTAAACCTGCGCCATGGTTTCAAAGCCGCTCATGGCCAGCAGGGAATGTCCCAGTCCCACCATGATGGCGATAGCGGTCACGGTAGGCGCGAAGGTGCCTTTCAGCCAGCCCAGCGATTCGTCGGTGAAGTGAATATTCTGCAGGGTCGGCAGGGGAACCGGCTGATAACCATTCTTGAAGATCGTAACCAGGCACCAGACGATCAGCATCACCACCATCACGGTAGTGACCTGCATGATGCGCAGTGCCTTCTCGCTGGACTCGTGGATCCCGATGATATTCTGCCACCAGAAGTAAACCGTTACGGCGGCGGCGAAGGCGGCGGCGAAGTGGGGCGGGCTGACGTGCAGGGCGCCGACATGCAGGTAGACGCCGACCTCGTTGATGAGACCGCCCAGATACAGCCCCGCGCTGACGCCGCTGATCGGTCCGGTGAGCACGTAGTCGAACATCAGCGCCGAGACGGAGAATTTCGCCAGCGTGGCGCCCATGGCCTCATGCACCACTCTGTATACGCCGCCGCGCACGAACATCGAACAGCTCTCGATGTAGATCGCGCGCACCGCGTAGGAGAACAGCATGATCGAGAGGATGAACCACGGCGCCGCCTTGCCCACCGCGGTTTCGGCGATGCCGCCCACGTAGTACGCGCTGGAAGCCAGGTCGCTCAGCACGATCGCGGCGGCGCGCCAGAAGGAAATGAATGACAGCATGACGGTGGTCGCAACTACGACCTTGACCGTCGCCGGCCTTTGCCCGGTTGTCACGGAAGCACTCCTTGAACCACCCCTTCGGTGGCTTTCAAATAAGCTTGCGAGGTTAGCTGACGGGCTCGAGCTTGAAAGTACTCTGTCCTCACGGACTTCGCCCCAAAAACCTGGATCCCCCGCCTTCGTATGAAGTTCAGCAAAGCTATATTAACATGAAGTATGGAAGCCGAAGCGCTCGCGCGCCAGGTGATCCACCGGCTGCGCGATAGCGGGCACCGGGCGTACCTGGTCGGCGGCTGCGTGCGCGACTTGCTGCTCGAAACCAAGCCGAAAGACTTCGACATCGCCACCGACGCGCGCCCGGATCGCATCATGGATCTGTTCCCGCGATCCAGCCGGGTGGGAGCACATTTCGGCGTGGTCCTGGTGCGGGATTACTTCGAACAGGTGGAGGTGGCCACCTTCCGCAGCGACCACGATTACCTGGACGGGCGGCATCCCGAGCAGGTCCGCTTCGAATCCGATCCGCGCCAGGACGTGCTGCGCCGCGACTTCACCATCAACGGGCTGATGATGGATCCCGACGACGGCAAGGTCCTGGACTTCGTGGAAGGGCGGGCTGACCTGGAGCGCGGCATCATCCGGGCGATCGGAGATCCCTTCCAGCGGTTCCGCGAGGACCACCTGCGCCTGCTGCGCGCCGTACGCTTCGCCGCGCGCTACGGCTTCGTCATCGAGTCCAGTACGTTCGATGCCATCCGGCGCGACCACGCGCTGATCCTGAAGGTGTCCTCCGAAAGGGTGCGGGAGGAGCTGGTCCGGATTCTGACCGAGGGTGGGGCGCGGCGCGGTTTCGAACTGCTGGATGCCGGCGGCATGCTGCAGGACCTGCTGCCCGAGGTGGCGGCGATGAAGGGCGTCGCGCAGCCCCCCGATTATCATCCCGAAGGCGACGTCTGGACCCACACCCTGCTGCTGCTGGAAAAGCTGCCGCAGCCGGTAACCGCCACTCTGGCGCTGGCCGCGCTGCTGCACGACGTGGGCAAGCCGCCCACGTTCCGCGTGGCGGGCCGCATCCGCTTCGACGGGCACGTGGACGCCGGCGTGCAAATGGCCAACGGCATCCTCAACCGCCTGCGCTTTTCACGCTGCGAGATCGAGCAGGTAGAGGCGCTGATCGGAAATCACATGAAGTTCAAGGACGTGCACAACATGAAGGAGAGCACGCTCAAGCGCTTCCTGCGCATGCCGGACTTCGCCGAGCACATGGAACTGCACCGCCTGGACGTGCTCAGCAGCAACGGCCGCATGGAGAATTACGAGCTGGCCAAACGCAAGCTCGCCGAGTATCGCCAGGAGCAGCTCAAGCCCGAGCCGTTGCTGAGCGGCGCGGACCTGATCGGGCTCGGCTACGAGCCGGGACCGGTGTTCACGGCGATTCTGCGGGCGGTGGAGGACGCACAACTGGAAGGGCGTATCGACAGCTACGACCAGGCGATCCAGATGGTGCGCGAACTGTTTCCGCGTTGACCCCATGACCGGATGCGTCCGGTCGCGTCCACCTGCTATATTTCTAGAGCCGCCATGTCCGACAGCAACCCGCTCGACCGCCTGGACCGCCAGGAGTTGCTCTGGCTCACCGCCATCCTGAAAGACGCCTGCCGCGAGCGTCTGGAGAAGAACCTGATCAGCCAGGCATTCGAAGAGCGCCTGTACAAGCGCGGCCCGGTGGAGGGGCGGCTGGATCCGCGTCCGTTTCTGAAGATCTGGGAGCCGCGCTACCGCAAGTTCCTGGAGGTCGCCGGCGAGTTGCACCAGCAACTCGAGGGCGAGGAAGCGCGCGCCGCGGCGGAGGGCTTGCGGGCGCAATTCGCTCCGCAGATCGTGCGGCGGCACGGTCCGGCGTCCTCGCAAGTTATGATTGAGGAGAATGCCGCTCCTTCTCGACGGAAATCGCGTTCGCGATGACATCAAGAGCGAACTGAAGCCGCGCGTAGCCGCCCTCACCGGAAAGGGCCGGCCTCCGGGGCTGGCGGTGGTGCTGGTGGGCAACAATCCGGCCAGCGCCATCTACGTGCGCAACAAGATCAAGACCTGTCACGACCTGGGCATCTACTCCGAATCGATCACACCGCCGGATGCCATCAACACCGAGGAACTGCTGGCCGTGGTGGAACGGTTGAACGCGCGGGAAGAGATTGACGGCATCCTGGTGCAACTGCCGCTGCCGCCGCAGGTGGACGCCAAGCGCATCCTGCTGTCCATCGACCCGGAGAAGGACGTGGACGGCTTCCATCCTTTCAACGTCGGCGCGTTGGTGGCGGGGCTGCCGGCGCCGCGCGCGTGCACGCCGGCGGGCATCATTGAACTGCTCAAGCGGCACGGGATCGCGATCGCCGGTAAGCGGGCGGTGGTGGTCGGGCGCAGCGACATCGTGGGTAAGCCTGCGGCGATGCTGCTGCTGCACGAACACGCCACCGTCACCATCTGCCATTCGAAGACGCCGGACCTGCCCGCGGTGTGCCGCGAGGCGGACATCCTGGTGGCCGCGATCGGGCGGGCGGCCATGCTCACGGCGGACTACATCAAGCCCGGCGCGGCCGTGGTCGATGTGGGCACGAATCACATCGCGGACCGGGAATTGGCGGCGCGCATTTTCCGCAATTCGCCGGAGAGGCTCGCGGCCTTCGATAAGAAGGGCAGCGCACTGGTCGGTGACGTGGACCCCTTTGACGTGATTGAGCGCGCCGGGGCCTACAGTCCGGTGCCGGGCGGCGTGGGTCCGCTGACGATCGCGATGCTGATGGTGAATACGGTGGCCGCCGCGGAGCGCCATGTGGCGGCGCGGCCGGTATGCTAAGGGTAGGGTTGACGGGGGGCCTGGCCAGCGGCAAAAGCTTCGTGGGCGAGGCCCTGCGCGATATGGGCTGCCTGCTGGTCCAGGCCGATGAACTGGGGCACGAAGCGCTCACTCCGGGCGGCGCCGCGTACGCGCCCGTGATCGCCGAGTTCGGCCGCGAAGTCGTCACCGCGGAGGGAACGATCGATCGCCGGGCGCTGGCGGCGCTGGTGTTCGCCGATGCCGGGCGGCTGGCGCGGCTGAACGCGTTGGTGCATCCCGCCGTGGTGCGGCGGGAAGAGGAACTGATCGCCGAATTCGCTCGCCGCGACCCCGGGGGGATCGCGGTGGTGGAGGCGGCTATTCTGATCGAGACCGGCAGCTACCGTCGGTTCGATAAGCTGATCCTGGTGACCTGCGACCAGGAGCAGCAGGTGGAGCGGGCGCTGCGGCGGGAGGGCGCGGTGGAAGGCGACATCCGCGCCCGGATCAGCCGTCAGATGCCGCTCGAGGAGAAACGGAAATACGCCGATTTCGTCATAGATACATCCGGGCAGAAAGAGGATACGCTGCGCCAGACCCGGGCTGTCTACGATTCATTACGGAGAAATCAGTCATGAAAGTGTTGCGAACTTTCCTGTGGGCCGTCGCCATGGCGGCTGGATTCGTCTACCTGACTTCGGTCACGCGCTGGGATGTGGGCCGGTTCCTGCGCCCGGTGGCTCCGGGAAGCCGGCTGTGGAGCGAGCCGGCCAGCGCGGCCACCAATTTCGGACCCGATGAGCAGAATAATATCGATATATATAAAGCCGCGCGCGACGCCGTGGTGAATATCACCTCCGTGGTTTACCGCGAGGATTTCTTTTTCCGAATTCTCCCGGAAAAAGGCACCGGCACCGGGTTTGTCATCAATCCCGACGGGCAGATTCTGACCAACCTGCACGTGGTGGCGGATAATCCCAATGACCTGAGCGTCACCCTTTCCGATAAAAAAGTGTTCAAAGCCAAGGTGCTGGGCTTCGACAAGCGCAACGACCTCGCGCTGATCCAGATCAACGCCGGACGCAAGTTGCCCACCTTGCGGCTGGGCGATTCCGACCGCCTGATCGTGGGGCAGAAGGTGCTCGCGATCGGCAATCCGTTCCAGTTCGAGGGCACGCTGACCACCGGCATCGTCAGTTCGCTGGGACGCACGATCGAGACCGAGGATTCGCGCCTGGAAGGCATGATCCAGACCGACGCGGCGATCAACCCCGGCAACAGCGGCGGACCGCTGATGGATTCCCACGGCAACGTGATCGGGATCAATACGGCGATTTACGGGCAGCAGGGGTCGATCGGGATCGGCTTTGCCATGCCCATCGCGCGCGCCAAGGCAATGCTCGAGGAATACCAGACGCACGGCCAGATTTCGCGTCCCACGCTGGGGATCCAGACCGTGTACGTGGCCGGCGACCTGGCGCAGATGCTGAATCTGCCGGCCGATGGCGGGCTTTTGATCGAACAGGTGGAGAGCGGTTCGGCGGCGGAGAGCGCGGGGTTGCGCGGACCCACCGGCATGGTGCGGGTGGGCATGTACCGCCTGGGCGTGGGCGGCGATTTGATCATGGCGGTGGACGGGCAGGCGATTGCCGACAACAACACCCTGCCGCGGGTATTGAACGGCAAGCGCGGCGGGGACTCGATGACGCTGACGATTTTCCGCGGCGGCCGCAAGATGGACGTGAAGGTAACGCTGGGATCGGCGCCGCAGCGCTTCTGAGTGCTCACGGCGCGGCCGGGTGCCTTCGCCGGAACAAATTAACAGGACAAAACAAAAAATGCCGCAAGGGTCTGGGACACCTTGCGGCATTTTCGGTTGTGCCTGCCCGATTACACGGGCGCGGCGATCCGGCTAGGACGCGACTGCCTGAGTGCCGGGGACGCCGGCGGCCACGTGCGTCTTGTTTTTACTCCCGGGAGGACGGCCTCTCCGGGGCTTTTCGACGAGTTCGCTCATCCAAGCGGGAGGACGTCCGCGCCGCGGCCCGCGACCACGCGCCAGACGTTCCAGGCTGACAATCGCCGCCTCGATTTGTTCCCGTTCCGACTTTAGTTCCGCCAGAATCTTGCTGACATCCATCACAGGCCCTCCGTTGACATCACGCTACAACCAAATTCTCACTCGATTGTTGCCGGAATTCAAGGTGGTTTTCCTGTATTTGCAAACAATTCACATAAAAAAGTACCGGAAACGTGCGATCCTTCCCAGCTGGATTCATCCGTTCGCTTTGAGACTCTTCTGCCAGCGAATATAGAACGGAAGTCCCAGTAGTATCAGGCCGATGCCACCCGCCGACTCGCGAGGACGGTGGATCGCGGTGGAAATGAGTAATATTGCCGCGCCAATTATGAAAAGTACCGGTACGATGGGGTAGCCGGCAGTGCGGTACGGTCGGACTAATTCGGGTTGTTTCTTACGCAATACCAGTACTGATGCCGCGGTCATTCCATAAAGGATCCAACTGGCGAAGATCACCAGGTTGAAGAGATCGTCGTATTTTCCGGAGAGCACCAGCAGGCAGGACCACAGGCTGAGCCAGATGATGGAAACGCCGGGGGTGTGGTAACGCGGATTCACGCGCGCCACGGCGCTGAAGAACAGCCCGTCGCGGGCGGCGGCGTACGGGACGCGCGAACCGGAGAGGATGCTTCCGTTGAGGGCGGCGAAGATGCTGATCATCGCGCCGGCGGAAACCAGCGCGGCGCCGGGTGCGCCGAAAATCTTGCCCATCATTTCCGCCGCCACGCGGGTGCCGCCGGCAACCTCGCTGGCCTTCATCACGTGGAAATAGGCCCAGTTTGCGGCCAGATAAATGGCGATCACCACGAGGGTTCCGCCGATCAGGGCGCGGGGCAGATTCTTTTGCGGCTGCTTGATTTCGCTGGAAACCATGCTGACGTTGTTCCAGCCGTCGTAGGCCCAGAGGGCGGCCACCAGAGCGGCGATGAAGCCGGAGAAGGTGAGCGGGGCGGGCGCGGCGGCGGCATCCGGCGCGTGCGCCGTGCCGAAGACCAGCCCTGCCAGGATGATACCGGCGATGAGGGCCACCTTCACCACAGTGACCGCGACCTGCACTTCGCCGCCGATTTTGACGCCGTAGTAGTTCAGCCAGCCCAGCGCCAGGATGAGGACAATAGCGAAGATCTGCCCGTACTGGATTTCGAGCGGTTTTCCGCCGGGGCCGATCGGCAGGGGAATTGTGAGGAAAACATCTTTTAATGGGTCAAAGAAATTCGTCAAATAAAGAAAAAACCCGGTGGCAAGAGTGGCGATCGAGCCGCTCTTGGCGACCCACATCTGGGTCCAGCTATAGATGAAGCCCCACAGCGGGCCGTAGGCTTCGCGCAGGAAAGCGTATTCCCCGCCGGCTTCGGGGATGGCGGCGGCGAGTTCGCCGTAGCTCAGTGCCCCGGCCAGCGAGAGAAGTCCGCCGGCGATCCAGACCGCGAAGACGGCTTCAACCGTGCCCACGTTCTGGATCATGGTTTTCGGCACCAGAAAGATGCCGCTGCCGATGACCGTGCCGACCACGATCGAGGCGGCGGCCCAGGGGCCGAGATCGCGTTTCAATTCGACGCGCGTGTTCTTTTCCATCGATGAGATCATTTCCCGTGCTCGAAAAACGAGGCGGCGAGGCCCACGCCGAAGGTGACCGTGGTCCCGATGAGCACGTACCAGCTCCATGCAATCGGGGTCCAGAAATTGATGTAGAGCACCGTGCCCAGGCCGGCGACGGTGCCCGCGATGGCGGCGGACTGCCCGGGTTTCTTCGTCAGCACCCCCAGCAGAAAAACCCCGAGCAGGGCGCCGAACGGCACGGACGCGATTTTGAGGCCGGTGTCAAGCACGGACTTGGACACCTGCGCGGCGCCGATCGCGATCGCCAGCAGCACCAGGCCCCAGGCGACCGTGGCCAGGCGCGCCAGCAGGATGGATTTCTTTTCGTCCAGTTCCTTCTTCCGCGCGCGATAGAAATCCACCACGGTCGTAGAGGCCAGGGAATTGAGCGCGGCGCTCAGGTTGGCCATCGCGGCGGCGAGAATCGCGGCCACGATGATGCCGGCGGCGCCCGGCGGCAGGCTGTTCCAGACGAATTCCGGGTAGATGCGGTCCCGCTGCGCGGGCACCGGCAGGTGGAGGTCGCCGTAGTAGACGAACAGCAGCACGCCGATCAGCAGGAACAAGGTGAATTGCACAAAGATCACGGCCCAACTGGCCAGCAGCGCGGCGCGGCTCTGGGACTGATTGCGCGCGCTCAACAGGCGCTGCACCATGAGCTGGTCGGTGCCGTGGCTGGCGGTGGTGAGGAAGCACCCCCCGGCCAGTCCCGCCCAGAAGCTGTAGGTGCGCGAGAAGAATTCCATGTTCCAGGCGAAGCGGAAATCGAAGACATCGAACTTATGGGCGGCGGCGGCGACGGTGACCACGTGGTCCCAGCCGCCGGGGATCTTGCCGAGGATGACGAAGAAGCTGCCCACGGCGCCGACCACGTACAGGGTCATCTGCACCACGTCGGTCCAGATCACCGCGGTCATGCCGCCCTCGAACGTGTAGAAGAGGGTGAGAAGGGTGATAAGCACGATGGAGGCGATCTCACCGGTACCGAGCACGATCGAGATCACCAGCGAGATGGCGAAGACGCGGACGCCTTCGGCGAGCGCCCGCGTGACCAGGAAAATGGTCGCCGTGAGCTTGCGGATGCCTTCGCCGAAGCGGCGGCGCATGAGTTCATAGGCGGTGAACATCTCGCCGCGGAAGTAGTGCGGAAGGAAGAGGAACGAGATCACAATGCGCGCCAGCAGGTATCCCAGCACGAGTTGCAGGAACGCCATGTTGCCGCCGAAGGCGAGAGCGGGCGTGCCGACGATGGTCAGGGTGCTGGTTTCGGCGCTGACGATGGAGAGGCTGATGGCCCACCAGGGCGCCGTGCGTCCTCCCAGGAAATAGTCGCGCAGGTTCTTCTGCCCGCGCCGGAAGTGCGCGCCGAACAGCGTGATACCGGCCAGGTAGGCGAGGATGATCGCCAGGTCGAAATAGCGCATGCGGATGAGGAAACGTCCCTACAAGAATACTCCGGCGCGGGGGCCGAGTCAGGATCCCGAACCGTGTTTGTCACGTTTCGGTCACGTTTGCCGGGGAGGCGAAGGGTTTCTGGTATGATCTGGAATCGGAACCGGATCAGTCCAGGCGGAGTCCAATCGGTTGCACAGTCGGGACCGGTTGGAAGGTTTCCCGGGGATCCACCGGCCCAAGGCCGGCTGGTGGGCTGTCTGGGCGGTAACGGGTGAGCCGGGTACTCCGAGCAATCAGTAATCCAGACGCGGAACGCAGGCAGGAGGCAGAATTGTTTAAGTTCAGTCAGACGTTCAAGAGGATCGCAGCCGTCGCGGTTGTGGGTGTCATGGCGCTTGTGGTGAGCGCACCGATCGCCAGCGCGCAGGGGGCCGCCCCGGCCAATGGGCAGCCGCCGCAAAAGAAGGTCAAGGACCAGGGCGAATACGACATTTTCAACCAGACCTTGAAAGACGCCAGCAACCCGGCGCAGCAGATCAAGGATCTGGACACGTGGACCCAGAAGTACCCGGATAGCGATTACAAAGACGATCGTCTGCTGTACTACCTGCAGGCGTACAACGCCGCCAACCAGCCGGGCAAGGTACTGGAAGTCGGCTCCGGACTCATGGCGCGCGACCTCAAGGGCGTGTTCATGAAGGATCCCAAGGCCGGTCCGCAGCAGGTGCTGCAGGTGTTGTACCTGATGACCGCCAACTTCGCGAAGATCCCCAACCCGAGCCCGACCCAGATCGAACAGGGCGAAAAGGCGGCCAATGCCTTGAAGGACTATGTGGGCGAGTATTTCACGGCGGAACACAAACCGGCTGGCACCAGCGATGCAGACTGGGCCAAGACCAAGGACCAGGTGGCGGGCCTGGCCAAGGCCGTGCTGGTGAGCGCGGCGGCGCGTCCCGGCGCCGAGGCCATGGCGAAGTACCGTCAGGATAAGAACCCCGACAACTGCAAGACCGCCGAAGCTGCTTACCAGAAGGCGATGCAGCAGTACCCGGATAGCTCGGCCATCAGTTTCGGACTGGGCACCGCGGAAGTATGTCTGTACAAGGTCAGCCCGGAGAAGATCAGCCCGGGGCTGTGGTACATGGCGCGGGCGGTGGCGATGGATCCGACGCTCGGCGGCACGTCGCAGGCCAAGCCGATCGAAGACTACCTGAACAGCACCTACACCACTTACCACGGGCCCGACGAGGATGGGCTGAAGCAACTGAAAGAGCAGGCCAAGGCCAGCCCGAATCCGCCCGACGGCTTCAAGATTCAGTCGCAGGTGGAAATCGCCATCGCCAAGGAAGAGGAGTTCAAGAAGAGCAATCCGCAACTGGCGCTGTGGATGGGGATCAAGAAGCAGTTGGCCGATACCGGCGGGGATCAGTACTTTGAAAACTCGCTGAAGAGCGCCGCGGTCCCGCCGCTCAAGGGCACTATCGTGGAAGCCAAGCCGGCCTGCCGCTCCAAGGAACTCATCCTCGCTTTGAGCGACGCCAAGAATGCCGAAGTCACCCTGAAGCTGGACGCGGCCCTGACCGGTAAGCCGGAACTGGGGCAGGAGATCCAGTTCGAAGGCGTGCCCTCGGCTTTCACCAAGGATCCGGCCTTCATGCTGACGATGGACGCCGAGAAGGCGAAGCTCGAAGGCATCAAGACTGAGCCTTGCGCTGCCGCTCCCGCGAAGAAGGGCCCGGCGCGTCCGGCGGCGAAGAAGAAGTAAGCCCCGGCCTGCAAACACCAAAAAACCCGCGCCCGGATGATCGCCATCCGCGGCGCGGGTTTCTTTTTGGGTGCCTCCTTTCTGCGGAGGAGGACGTCAGGAGCGGCCCGTGTGCAATTCGCTCGCCAGGGTCTGGTCGGAATTCCGGGAACCTGCCAGCACCAGAGAGAAAACAACGCGCTCGATCGGGTTGAGGCTATTCTGCCCCTGTTGCAGGTCGCGATAGTAGCGCTGGAAATTTTGCGCCGAGTTCACGATCCGGCAATACGCCCCGGTGCTCTGCGCCATGTTCACGGCCAGGATCACCGCCAGCGTTCCGATGATGTAAGCTCTTCGTTTCACTCTGCCGATAAGACGCGGCGGTAATTCACGGAGTTAGCGGCGGACGCGGTGTTTTACAAAACTTTAGAGTGGCGTTAAGAAGCGGCGGGAGACGGGCTTGCGGGGAGCGGTATTTCCGCCGGTGGTATACTGAAAGACAGGTTTAGAGGGTTCATCCTTTAACAAAACTATGCCTCTGTACGATTATCGTTGCGCGAAGTGCGGTGAAACTTTCGAGATAATCCAGAAGTTCAGTGACGAACCGCTTAAGACGCACGACGGCTGCGGAGGCGAGGTGGAGCGATTGTTGTCGCCACCCGCCCTGCAGTTCAAGGGTTCAGGTTGGTACGTCACCGATTACGGCAAGGGCGGGAAATCCCCTTCCACCAGTGGCTCGAGCGGCGACAAGGCCAAGAGCAAGACTGAGAAGAAGACTGAATCCAAGCCCGCGGAGAAGTCCTCCTCGTAAGCGCGTCCCGGCTACGCCCCGGCGACTGCCACGCTCATCCTCAGCACTTTTCGCGTCCCATCGGCCCAGCGTTGCAGCATGCGATCCTCGCGGATCGGGGTGGCGGGGCGGAAAACGCGCGGCGCGGTGCGGAATTCATATTTATCGATGCTGCACGCGACCGCCAGCCCCGCCGTGCGCAGGACCCTTCCGAAAACGTTCAGGCGCATCGGGCAGGATTCGTCGAGCAGCACCGGCCAACTGATGGACAATTCGACGAACGCCCCCTCCGGCAACGGGTGTTCGGCCAGGAAGGCCACTCCGCCGCTGCACAGATTGATGGTTCGTCCCACGCCGCATGCGGGCTCGATGCGTTCGCCCGTGACTTTGTAGCGCAACTCCCGCTCCATGACAAAGCGGCACTTGGCCCTCCGATCCTTGGCTGTCGTCGCTGGTGCCATTTCCTTGGTTCCTCCCAATTCGGTCGCATGGAAGTAGTGCATTTGGGCGCCCATTCCGTTACACATTTATTATCAATCAGTTGTAGTTGGAAAATCGAACAGGTGTCCACGTGGTAGACAGCTTCGCCAGGCCGCTCTGTACACGCGGTGGACAATGCCAAACGTGATACGCTGTTGCGGTAAGCCATGAAACGGACCCTCCTGTGCCTCCTGGCGGCCACCCTGACTCTCTGTGCCGCCAATAAACCCAAATTGATTGTCACCGTGGTCGTGGATCAGTTCCGCTATGACTACCTGACCCGCTACCGCGGCGAGTACACCGGCGGATTCAGCCGCCTGCTCACGCGCGGAGCCGTGTTTACAAACGCGCGCTACATGCACGTGCCGGCGGTGACGGCGGTGGGGCACAGCACAGTGCTCTCCGGCGCCATTCCCTCGATCAGCGGGATCGTCGCCAACGACTGGTACGATTTCGACGAGCACGCGCATGTGACCAGCGTCTCCGACGCGAAAACCCGCCTGGTGGGCGGCAAGGATGGCACGGGTTCGTCGCCCAACCGGCTGCTGGTGAGCACGGTCGGAGACGAGATGAAGTTCGCCGCGCCGGGGACCCACATCATCGGGATCAGCCTGAAGGACCGGGCCGCGATCCTGCCCTCCGGGCACGCGGCCGATGCGGCCTACTGGTTCGATCCGGCGAGCGGGAATTTCGTGACCAGCACGTTCTACGCGCCGGACCTGCCGGAGTGGGCCAAGCGGTTCAACGCGGAGCGTCCGGCGGATAAGCTCGCCGGCGTGACGTGGCAGGGCCACACCCTGCCTGCGGCGCCCAGGCTGTATTCGGCGCTGGAAGCGACGCCTTACGGCAACGAACTGGTGGAAGCCTTCGCCGAGCGCGCCGTGGCCGCCGAACAACTGGGCCGGCACGCGGCGGCGGATCTGCTGACCGTGAGTTTCTCATCGAACGATTACGTGGGCCACCAGTACGGGCCGGAGTCGCCCGAGGCGCACGATGTGTCGCTGCGCACGGATCAACTGCTGGGCAAGTTGCTGGACGCGATCGACCGGCAGGTGGGGGCGGAGAACGTGCTGGTGGTCTTCACGGCTGACCACGGGGCTCCGCCGCTGCCCGAAGCCAACGCCGCGCGGAAGATGCCGGGCGGACGCATTCCCCCGGCCTCGATCCGGGAGGCGATCCTGAACGCGATCACGAAGCATTGGGGCGCGGGCGAGTGGATCGCCGGCAGTTGGGACCTGGCGGTGTACCTGAACCGCGACCTGATCGCGCAGAAGGGCCTGAAACTGGGCGAGGTGGAGGCCGAGGCGGCGGACGCCGTGGCCGCGCTGCCGCACATCTTCCGCGTCTACACGCGGGACCGCGTGACCCACGGAGAGACCCTGCACGACGAGATCACGCAGCGCGTGGCCAACGGCTTCAACGTGCGCCGGGCGCCGGACCTGGAAGTGATTCCCGACCCGTACTGGATCATCACGGCGGGCAAGAGCGGCATCAGCCACGCCCTGCCTTTCAGCTACGATTTGCACGTGCCGGTGATTTTCATGGGGACGGGGATCCGCGCCGGGCGGTATAACGAGCCGGTCGTGGTGAACGATATTGCGCCGACCCTGGCCACCATGATGGACATCGAGACGCCGAGCGGGAGCGTCGGACGCGTGCTCAACGAAATTCTGCTGCCGTAACGGCAACTCTGCTGAAAGGCCGGGCAGGCACGGGGTACAATCGAAAGCATGGATTTACGTCCGTTGCACGATCGCGTGCTGGTTAAGCGCCTCGACGCCGCCGAAGAGGTGCGCGGAGGCATCATTATTCCGGATTCGGCGAAGGAGAAGCCGCAACAGGCCATGGTGGAAGCCGTTGGCAACGGCAAATTGCTGGATAACGGCGAGCGCGTTGCCCTCGACGTGAAGGCCGGCGACCGCATCCTGTTCGGAAAATATTCGGGAGCGGAGATCAAGGTGGAAGGCCAGGAGTACCTCATCCTGCGCGAAGACGAGATCCTCGGGGTCCTCGAATAACCTGTGATAGTCTGGTAGCTTACACAGCCCCAAATTTCAGGAGTTTGCTTCATGGTATTACGGTCGGCGATGAGACCGCTTCTGGTCTGCTTTGCCCTGATTACGTGCGGCCACCTGGCCGACGCCCAGACCAAGGTGGGCGTCATCAATATGCAGAAGGCCGTGCTCGAGACGGCCGAGATTAAGGCGGCCAGCGCGGCCATGGAAGCCAAGTACAAGCCGCGTGTTTCGCAGATCGATCAGTTGAACAAGGAAATCGCCGCCATCAGCGACAACCTGCAGCGCAATGCCGGGAAACTGACGCCGCAGGCGGAAGCCACCATGAGCGCCGACGGTACGCGCAAGCAGCGCGAGGCGCAGCGCCTGCAGGAGGACCTGCAGACCGACGTCGACCACGAGCGCAACGACATTCTGGGTAAGGCCACCACGAAAATGCAGGCAATCGTCAAACAGGTGGCAGACGGGAAGGGTCTCGACCTGGTCGTCGATGTGCCTTACACCGTGTTTTTCAAGGCGGGGCTGGATATCACCAGCGACGCTATCGCGGCATACGACAAGGCCTATCCGGCCTCTGCTCCGCCTGCCGCGAAGTGAGCCATAATCGAAGAGTAGGCTCTTGATGGAGCGTTACCCGAAGCGGCGCGACCCGCCGGGGCGGGTAGCGTTTGCGAGCGCACGACCCTTGTCGGGGCGGCTCGGCGCGTCGGGCGTCGGGAACTGCCGGAGGGGATGGCCGGCGCGGGCACCCGGCGCCGGCGGAGAGCGTCTAACCTGGCATGGCAGGATACCTCGATAACTACGGAGCCGGCGTCGATCAGCGGATACGAAAAATCAAGATCATCGTGGTTTCGCTGATTGCCGTCATTCTCGCCGGCGGCGCTCTCTTCTACGAGTTTCACAATTTCCGCGAGGAGCGCCGTGTAAAGCAGTTTTTCGCGGCGCTGGCCGGCAAGGACTACAAGGCAGCCTACGCCATGTTCGGCTGCACGGACGCCAAGCCCTGTACCGCATACGCGTTCGACAAATTCATGGAAGACTTCGGGCCGGCGAGCGGGCACGACCCCTCGCGCGTGCGCATCGCCAAGAGCCGCTCCTGCGGCACCGGCGTGATCCTGACCCTGGATTACGGCCAGAACCGCCAGGACGCGCTGTGGGTGGAGCGCAAGAACATGAGCATCGGGTTCCCGCCGTTCGACGACGTGTGCCCTTCGGGGCTGGCGGGCAGGTAGTTTTTAGATCGCGACTGGAGTTAACTTCATCAGGCGGAGTGGTATGGCAACGACACCGGCAGGTCTCGAAGGCGTCATCGCGGGCGAAAGCGAAATTTGTTACATCGACGGTTATCAGGGCATCCTGAGCTACCGGGGCTACAACATTCATACGCTGGCGGAAAACGCCATCTTTGAAGAGGTCGTCTTCCTGCTCTGGAACGGATGGCTGCCCAAGCAGGCGGAATTGGATCAGCTCCGGCACGCTCTGGCGGCCGAGCGGGAATTGCCGCCGGCGGTGGTGGAATTCCTCGGGGCCAACCCCAAGGTCAACACCATGGACGTGCTGCGCACGGCGGTGAGCATGCTGGCGCTCTCCGACCCCGAGGCGCAGGACATGAGTTCCGAGGCGAACCTGCGCAAAGCCGTCCGTCTCATGGCCAGGACCGCGACCATCGTCACCACCTACGATCGCCTGCGCAACGGCAAGGACGTGATCCCGGGCGATCCCGCGCTGGGCTTCGCCGCCAACTTCCTGTACACCCTGACCGGACGGCGCCCCGACGACGTGATGGAGCACGCCTTCGACGTCGCCCTCACGCTGCACGCGGACCACGAACTGAACGCCTCCACCTTCGCCGCGCGCGTGGTGGCGGCGACCCTGAGCGACATCTACTCGGCCGTCACCGCCGGCGTCGGCGCCCTCAAGGGGCCCCTGCACGGCGGCGCCAACCAGGACGTGATCAACTGGCTGCTGCGGCTGGACGATGAGGATACCGCCATCGACGCGGTGAAGGACACGCTGGCCCGCAAGGTGAAGATCCCCGGCTTCGGCCACCGCGTGTACCGCACCGAGGATCCGCGCGCGACCCACCTGCGCGTGCTCAGCGAGGAACTCGGCAAGCGCACCGGCCACGAGAAGCTCTACCGCCTCTCGAAGAAGATGGAAGAGACCGTGAAGGCGGAAAAGAAGCTCAACCCGAACGTGGACTTCTACTCCGCCTCGGCGTATTACAGCCTGGGCATCCCGATCGATCTCTACACGCCGATCTTCGCCGTGAGCCGCATGTCCGGCTGGACCGCCCACGTGCTGGAGCAATACCGCAACAACCGCCTGATCCGCCCGCGCGCGGATTACAAAGGCAAGGCCGACGGGCAGCCATGGATCCCCATGGCGGAACGGTAACCGGCCATGGACGAGCGCGCGTTTTATAGCGAGTCCCAGACGACCAAGCCGGCGGTGCTCAACTGCCCCTACTGCCGGCAGCAGGAAACCTACGAGCTGCACTGGGTGGTCCGCAAGAAGAAGGACCGCCTGCCGGGCGGCGCCGATGAGCGCGACCGCGCCAAGTTCGCCAAGGCGCAGAGCTACATGGTGCTGCTCGACAACAAGGTCTCCTGCCGCAATATGCGCTGCCGCAAGCCCTTCGACATCTCCGGCATCAAGACCATGGCGTTTCTGTAGATTTCCCGTCGGCTATAAATCGCTATTCCCCACCCGGTGGTGGTTGTTCTACACTACCAGTGGAGGCAAGCCATGTCGCAGAAGGATCTCCATGCAGACGTACACCCGCGCACCGCGATCCTGACCCGGGGGTTCGATCCCAAGCTGAGCGTGGGTTCGGCGAGGCCGGCGGTGTTCCGCAGTTCCACCTACGTGTTCGCCACCCCGGAGGAGGCCGAGCGCGCCTTCGCCATTACCACGGGCAAGATCAAGGTGGAAAACGGCGAGCGCGCCGAACTGATCTACTCGCGCTTCTCGCATCCCAACGCGGAGATTCTGGAAGACCAGATTGTCCCGCTGGAGCCGGGAGCGACGCACGCCGCGGTGTTCAACTCCGGGATGAGCGCGATCATGACCGCGTTCTTTGCATTCGCCAGGCAGGGCAGCAGCATCGTTTACACCACGCCGCTCTACGGCGGGACCACGGGGCTGATCCACAAGTTTCTGGAGCCGCTGGGCGTGACCGGTGTGCCGGTCGCGCCGGGGGATTCCTCCGGGTTGGAGAAGGCGATCCGCGAGGCGCGCGATCCGTCCATCGTGTACATCGAGACCCCGGCGAATCCGACCCTGACGATGATCGATATCGAACGCGCGGCGGGCGCCGCGGCGGCGCATCCGGCCAGGCCCGTGGTGATGGTGGATAACACCTTCCTCGGACCCACATTCCAACATCCGCTGGTGTGGGGCGCGAACGTCTGCCTGTACTCGGCCACCAAGTATCTCTCCGGGTACAGCGACATGTTGGGCGGCGTCGCCATCACCAACAGCGCTCCCGTGATTCAGAAGATCCGCGGCGCACGCGGGATGTTCGGCACCATCCTGCAGCCGGACGAGTGCTGGATCCTGGACGGGCGGCTCTCCACCGTGGCGTTGCGGATGAACCGGCAGAGCAAGAACGCGCAGCGCATCGCCGAGGCGCTCGACGGGAATCGCGCGTTCGAGCGGGTGATCTATCCCACACTGTTCACGGACCCCGAGCAGAAGCGCATCTTCGAAAAGCAGTGCGCGTATCCGGGCGCGCTGTTCAGCCTGGTATTCAAGGGCGGGAAGGATGCGGCGTTCGACTTCCTGCGGAGGATACGGATCGCGCGCAACGCGGTATCGCTGGGCGGGGTGGAGACGCTGGTATGCCATCCCAAGACCACCACGCACTCCGGGATGAGCGCGGCGGAACTGGCCGAGAGCGGGGTGACCGACGGCCTGGTGCGGATTTCGGTGGGGATCGAGGACTGGCGCGATCTGCTGGCCGACTTCGAGCAGGCGCTCGATTAGCAGCCCGCAAATGCAGGCCCGCAGGCCTGCGCTACGAAAACCGGGCGCGCCTCAACTCAGGCTCTCCGCGCTGTAGCGCGCGATCAATCCGGTGCGCACGGCGTGCCGGTAGATGCGCGCGAAATACCAGCAGGCCAGCACCAGGTCGAGCGCCGCCAACGCCGCCGCCCACGCCAGAGCCGCGCCCGAAACGGTGCCGCCCGCGACGATCCGCCGCACCCCTTCGAAGACGTAGGAAGCCGGCAGCGCGCCGGAGACCACCCGCATCCACGCCGGTAGCGTCGCAACCGGATAAAAGACCCCGGCGAACGGAGACAGCAACGCCGGGATCGGCCAGATGAACCACTCCGCCGCGGGTCCCAGCCGGAGCACGATGGCGCTGGCGAACACCCCCAGCGCGATTCCGAACAGAAACAGCGTGAGCAGAAACTCCACCAGCGCGATGCCGTAAGCCAGGAATGAGAGGCCGAAGATCCCGCCGGCCAATAGCAGCATCACCAGCAGACCCACGGCGCTGGTGGCGATGCTGGAAATCACCAGCCCGCCCAGGTACTCCCAGATCGAAAGCGGCGTGGCGAAGATGTTCAGGAAGTTGCGCGACCAGACGTCCTCGAAGAAGGCCATCGTGACGCCCTGCATGATGCGGATGAGAAAATCCCACAGCAGTACCGCGCCCAGCAGCGCCGGGATGAAGTTGAATCCGGCCGCGGAGACGCTGTTCAGGTACCGGCTGATGAAGCCCCACAGCACGATGTCGATCCCCACCCAGGCGAACAGCGGCACGATCCGCGCCGGGCTGCCGCGCAGCAGGTAGAAGTAGCGCAGGGCGATCGCCCCCATTCGCCGCGTGCGGATCACGAGTCGCGGCCCTCCAGCGTGAGCGGCTCGCGCGCCACCGCGATGAAGAGGTCCTCCAGGGTCGCCATGCCGTGTTCGCGCAGCAGCGCTTTCGGATGCCCGTCCAGCAGGATCTTCCCGTGGGAGAGGAACAGCACGCGGTCGCAGACGGCTTCGGCTTCGTACATGTTGTGGGAGGTCCACAACACGCCCCGCCCGTCGCGGGTGGTGACCGCGCGGATGCCGGCACGGATGTCGCGCGCCGCGGCGGGGTCGAGCGACGCGGTCGGCTCGTCGAGCAGGAGCAGCCGGGGGTTGTTCAGCAGTGCTTTTGCCAGGCTCACGCGGGTCTGCTCTCCGCTCGAAAGCGCTCCGCAGCGCACGTTGCGGAAGCGCGCCAGGTCGAATTCTTCGAGCGTCGCGGCAATGCGTGCGGCCAGGTCCGGCACGTCGTAGATGCCGCCGAAAATGCGCAGGTTCTGATATACGGTGAGGTTCCCCGGCAGCGGCGCGTAGACGGCCGCGAAGTTGGTGCACTCGAGCGCCCGCGAGCGGTGCGCGGCCAGGTCCACGCCGTCGATCCGGATGGCGCCCGCGTCGGGCGCGAGCACTCCGAGGATCATATTGATGGTGGTGGTCTTGCCGGCGCCGTTGGGGCCGAGCAACCCCACGATCTCCCCGCGGCCCACGTGGAAGGAGACGCGGTCCACCGCCACCGTCCCGCCATAGCATTTCGACAGCTCCGTGACGGCAAGGACGCTTCCCGGGAGAGGCTCGTTCGCTGGCGTCAAAAACCCAGTCTGCGGGATCGCCCGGCGGAACGCAACCCGGGACGCGGCGCGCCTTCTGGTAGCCTGTATTGGAAGCAGTCATCTGGAGCGATCATGGACCAGCGGAAACTCGGTAACAACGGCCCCACGGTATCGATGCTGGGGCTGGGCTGCATGGGGATGTCGGAATTCTACGGGCCTTCGGACGAAGCCGAGTCGATCTTCGCCATCCACCGCGCGCTGGCGCTCGGAGTCAACTTCCTGGATACGGCGGACGCTTACGGCGTCGGCAAAAATGAGGAACTGGTGGGGCGCGCCATCCGCGACCGCCGCGACGGCGTGATCCTGGCCACCAAGTTCGCCAACGTCCGCGGACCCAACGGCGAGTTCGCCGGCGTGAACGGCCGGCCCGAATATGTTCGGCAGGCCTGCGACGCCAGCCTGCGGCGCCTCGGGCTCGATCACATCGACCTCTACTACCAGCATCGCGTCGATCCCCATACCCCGATCGAAGACACGGTCGGCGCCATGGCCGAACTGGTTCGCCAGGGCAAGGTGCGGTATCTGGGCATGTCCGAAGCCGCGCCGGCCACCATCCGCCGCGCCGCGCGCGTGCATCCCATCGCCGCGCTGCAGACGGAATACTCGCTGTGGTCGCGCGAACCCGAAAGCGAAATCCTGGCCACCTGCCGCGAGCTGGGCATCGGCTTTGTCGCCTACAGCCCGTTGGGACGCGGCTTCCTCACCGGACGCTTTCGCACGCAGCACGACATCCCAGAAGGCGACTGGCGCCGCAACCATCCCCGTTTCCAGGGCGAGAACTTCACGCGCAATCTCGCGCTCGCCGGCGCCGTCAGGGAGATCGCCGCGGAGACCGGCTGCACGCCCGCGCAACTGGCGTTGGCCTGGGTGCTCGGCCGCGGTGAGGACATCGTCCCCATCCCCGGCACGAAACACGTGCGCTACCTGGAGGAGAACCTGGGAGCCGCCGCCGTGTGCCTGAGCGGGGAACAACTTCGCCGGCTCGACCAGGCGTTTCCGCCGGGCATCACCGCCGGGGAGCGCTACCACGAGCGCGGCATGCTCGCCATCAATCTGTAGAGGAGGAACCGTACGTGAAGCGACCTGTGCTGGAGGCCATGTTGAGCGACGTGCATCTTTGGGTGCCGGTCGCGGTGCTGATTTTCGGCGCGTCCCTGTTGCTGGTGATGCGATGAGCGCCACGGCGGACACGCCTTCGCGCATGTCGCTGCACCGGCTCGGCGTGATTAGCGGACTCGCCGCCGGTGCCTGGCTGGGCGCCGCCGAAGCGCCCACCAAGCTGGTGACCGTGGGGTTCTCCCCGTTCGTCATCTCGCTCGGCATGGTCACGGGAGTTTTCGTCGCGCGCTGGACCGTGCCCATGGCGCTCAAGGGCACCTCCTACGTGCTGGCCGATCTCAAAGAGAAGGCCCACCTGATCGTCTGGGCCGTGCTCGCCGGCATGTTGTGGGCCGTGGCCAACACCCTCACCGTGTTCGCCATCCGCAACGTGGGGCTCTCCATCGCCTTCCCCTTGTGGAACACCAACAGCCTGGTGGGACTCTTCTGGGGCTGGCTGCTGTTCGGCGAACTCCGCGGTTCGGCGCCGAAGGACTGGGCCAAGGTGCTGGCCGGGGCCGCCGCCATCGTCGCCGGAGCCTGCCTGATCGCCTACGCCACCTCGCACCAGAGCGGAGTGAGCCATGAACGCGCGGCCCTCGGCATCCTTGCCGCGCTCGGCGCCGGCCTGATGTGGGGCACCATGTACATTCCGTACCGCAAGGCCTACATCAGCGGCATGAATCCGCTCTCCTTCGTCACCGTATTCACCTTCGGCGAACTGGGCACCACCTTTGCCATGGCGCTGATCTTCCACGGCGGATCCTCCAGCCTCGCGGCGGAACTCACCCGCGTGCGTCCCGCGCTCTTCTGGCTCTTCCTGGGCGGCTTCTGCTGGGTGCTGGGCGACCTCTTCCAGCAGTACGCGGCCAAGTACATCGGGATCGGCCGCGGCATTCCACTCTCCAACACCAACCAGCTTTGGGGACTCGCCTGGGGCGCGCTGGTCTTCGGCGAACTTGCCGGGGTGAGCCCCGCCGGACGCGCCCTGGTCATCGCCGGCTCGCTGGTGATGATTGGCGGCGCCACCGCAATCGCATTCGCCGAGGCGCCGGCGGGCGAGCGGAACGCGTGGATGGCGGCCGTGCGGCGCGAGTGCGACCGCTATGGCATGGATCCAGCGCGCGTCGCCGCCGCCGTGGAAGGCACCGACGTGCTGGCCGCGGAACGCCCGCGCCGCCACTGGTGGGAAGCGCTCGTCGTGCTGGCCGCCATCGGCGCCTTCGTCTGGCTCGCGCAAGGCGCGGTGCGCCCGCCGATTCCGATGAACCTCGGTTGGATGGCCGTCCTTTGCATAGCCTCCCTCGCCTTCCTCGTGTTCTCCGCGGCGATGCTGTGGCGGCGGACGCGCTTCTCCTAGCGCGTCCCCGGCACCACGATCCGCGCCTATCCGTGGCCCACTCCCTGCGGCGTTCTTCTCTACCCCCCGCGGAAATGTGGCCGCCACCGATTGACCTCGCCCCCCAACCGGCGTAATCTTCGGTTGAAAGCGAAAGGAGCCGGTCCCATGGCAAAGAGAATTCATCACATGGGCATGACGCTCACTAAGAAGAACCACGACCGCTTCCACCGCGCCGCGCCCGCCCTCCCACCGAAGCAGCACGAGGCACTGATGAAGCAAATGAAGATTACCAGGGAACAGGACGAAGAGTGGCATCGCACGCACCTGACCCTCGCCGAGCAGCGCGCTCAGGGACTCAAGCCCGTCGATCCCTTCGCTCTCGGCGGCGGCTTCCTCGCCTGGTGCGTTCAGCACGGCTGGCTGGTACATAAAGGCGGCACGTACTTCGCCTCCAAAGAGGGGCTTCGCGAACTGCGCAGCCAATTTGAAATCTCGCTCTGATCCGCCGTCCGCCGCCGGAATTTACGAAGCTCGATGATGCCGCGCGGCGCAGCGGCATAAAATCGGTGGTGGTGAACCACAGACCCCGCGCAATCTCACGCCGGACGTTCGTCGGCACGTCCGCCCTCGGCAGACTCGCTCCCCTCGCGCTCGGCTCCCTGCTGCGAACCGGCACGGCGGCGGCCGATACTCCGGGCGGTCCCGCCCGCTACCGCCTGCCTCTCGACGGCGACTGGCTCTTCGGCGGCAAACTCTCCGGCGACGCGCTGAAACGCGGCTTCGACGACCGCGCCTTCGCCACGGTCGAGTTGCCGCACTGCGTCGCCAAACTCTCCTGGCAGGATTGGGATCCCGCCGCGTGGCACGAGGTCTGGGCCTACCGCCGCCACTTCTCCACGCCCGCGGCCTTCGCCGGAAGACGCGTCTTCCTCGAATTCGACGGCGTGATGGTGGGTGCCTCGCCGGTGCTCAACGATCGCGCGCTCCCCGGGCACCTCGGCGGCTACCTGCCCTTTCGCTACGAAATCACCGGCATGCTCTCGGGCGGCGACAACGTGCTCGCGGTGGCCGTCGATTCCCGCTGGATGAACGTGCCTCCCGAAGGCTCGCCCAAGGGACCTCCCTCCATCGACTACCTCGAGCCGGGCGGCATCCTGCGCGGCGTCCGCCTCTTCGCCGTGCCCCAGGTCTTCCTGAGCGATGTTTTCGCCAAACCGGTGAAGGTGCTCGATGCCGCCCGCCGCATCGAGGTCTCCTGCACCCTCGACGCCGCCCCACAAGCCGCCGGCCGCAACGTTCGGGTGCGGACCGAGTTGCGCAGCGGC
This sequence comes from Acidobacteriota bacterium, assembly GCA_018268835.1. Taxonomy (GTDB): domain Bacteria; phylum Acidobacteriota; class Terriglobia; order Bryobacterales; family Bryobacteraceae; genus Solibacter. The sequence continues at coordinate 34,049 of JAFDVU010000037.1, forward strand.
GCGCGTACCCTTGCCCGCGTCGAGCAGGCCGTGAAACTGGAGCAAAGCGGCCCGACTCCGGTCTCGCTCACGCTCTCCAACCTGGGCAACGTCGCGCTCTGGTCGCCGGACGCCCCGCATCTCTACGACGTGGTCACCACGCTCATCGTCGATCGCGAACCGGTGCACGACTACGCCGTGCGCACCGGCCTGCGCGAAGCGCGCTTCGACGTCGACGGCTTCTTCCTCAACGGCAGCCGCTTCCGCCTGTTCGGCCTCAACCGCCACGAACTCTACCCCTACGTGGGCGCCGCCATGCCGCGCCGCGCGATGCGCCGCGATGCCGAAATCCTGCGCCGCGACTTTCACTGCAACACCGTGCGCTGCTCCCACTACCCGCAATCGGAGGCGTTTCTGGATGCCTGCGACGAACTCGGCCTGATGGTGTGGGAAGAGCCGCCCGGCTGGCAGTACATCGGCGACGACGCGTGGAAGGAACTCGCGGTGCGCGACGTGCGTGAGATGATCCTGCGCGACCGCAATCACCCCTCCGTGATCATCTGGGGCGTGCGCATCAACGAATCGCCCAACGATCCGCCGCTTTACCGGCGGACCCGCGAAGCCGCGCACGCGCTCGACGATTCGCGCCCCACCTCCGGAAGCATGACCGCGGCTTCCACCCAGGGATGGAGCCAGGACGTCTTCGCCTTCGACGATTACCACGCCGCGCCCGACCACACCGTGGGCATTCACCCGCCGCTGCCCGGCGTGCCCTTCATGTTCGCCGAGACCGTCGGCCAGTATAACTACGCCACCGGCCGCGGCTTCGGCGCCCGCTACCGGCGCGCGGCGGATGTCCCGCTGCAGGTGGCGCAGGCGATCCGCCACGCGCAGGCGCACGACCGCGCCGCGGCTTTCGCCCGCTGCGCCGGCGTCATCGCCTGGTGCGCGTTCGACTACGGCAGCCTCATGAATTCCTATCGCGGGGTGAAGTGCCCGGGCGTCGCCGACGTGTTCCGCATTCCCAAACTGGGCGCGTCGTTCTACCAGGGGCAGGGCGATCCGAAGGTGCGCCCGGCGATCGTCCCCAACTTCTACTGGGAGTTCGGTCCGGCCACGCCGCGCGGACCCGGAAAGGGCGCCGCCATCTTCTCCAACTGCGAGCGCCTGGAACTCTTCGTGGACGGCAGGCGGCTCGCCGAACTGCATCCCGATCGCGCCGGCTATCCGAACCTGGAACATCCGCCCTTCTTCTGCGATCTGGATCTCGACGGCGCCGGCAACCCCGAACTGCGCATCGATGGCTACGCCGGGGGCAAACTGGTGATCTCGAAACTGCTCTCCAGCGACCACGCGCACGACCGGTTGATCCTGGGCGCGGACGATGCCGCGATCGCCGCCGGCGGCTCCGACGCGACCCGCGTCTTCTTCCACGCCGCCGACCGCTACGGCGCCGTCCGCCCCTTCGCCGGTGGTGACGTGACGCTGGCAATCTCCGGACCCGGCGCCATCGTGGGCGACACCGTGCTGCATCTCGCCGATACCGGCGGCGTGGGCGCGGTCTGGGTCCGCGGCCTGCCCCGGAAAACCGGAGAGATCGTGATCACCGCCGCGCACTCGTCCCTTGGTCAAAAGTCGGTGCGGATCCGCGTGACTGCGGCGTAGATAACAACTCACTATTCCTATTGAAACTGCCGCGGCCGTTGATGCACAATCAGTGGAACCATGTTGTTCCCGAAGCTGTCTGTCTTCCCGCTATTGGCTGCCTCGTTGCTGCTGGTCCCCCATCTTGGAGCGCAGGCTCTCAGCGGCACCATCGTGGGCACAGTCACCGATGCCGCCGGAGCCACGGTGCCGGACGCAAAAGTGACGCTCACCAACGAAGGCACCCATTTCGTCCGCGTGGTCGAAACCAACGCCAACGGACAATACGTCGCCTCGTCGATCCCCACCGGCGAGTACTCGATTTCCGTCGAAAAGCAGGGCTTTGACCGGGCGGTGCGCGCGGGAGTCCAACTCACCGCGGCGGACACCGCGACGGTGGACTTCAAACTCACCGTGGGCAACCTGCAGCAGACCGTGCAGGTGACGGCGGAGGCGCCGCTGCTGCAATCGCAAACCGCTTCGGTCTCCCAACTCATCTCCAACAAGCAGATCCTGGAGATGCCGCTCAACGGCCGCACGTTCACGGCCCTGTTGCTGTTGACGCCGGGCGCCCATACGGGTTCCTCCGGCAATCTCACCACGTCGCCCTACGCGATGCGCGGCAGCACCAACTACAGCGTGAACGGGTCCAGCGCGCAGATGAACAGCTATCTCATCGATGGCATCGTCAACCGTAACCTCTGGCTCAGCACCCTGATCATGGTGCCCACCATCGACGCGATCCAGGAATTCCGCGTCATGACCAGCAACTACTCCGCGGAGTACGGCGCCTCCGCCGGAGCCGTTACCGTGGTGCAGACCAAGTCCGGCTCGAACGAACTGCACGGCTCCGCGTACGAATTTCTGCGCAACGACAAACTCGACGCCAACACCTTCTTCAACAACCGCCTCGGCGCTGCGAAGCCCCCGTTCCGGCGCAATGAGTTCGGCGCGACCGTGGGTGGCCCGATCCATCGCGACAAGACCTTCTTCTTCGCCGACTACCAGGGCATCCGCGTCCGCCAGCCGGCGACCATCACCTCCACCATCCCCACTCTGGCGCAGCGCACCATGGTCGCGACAGGCGATTTCGGCGCCCTCGGCGCGAGCGTGTTCGATCCCCTCTCCGCGCACGCCGGTCCGGGCGGAACCACAGTCCGGGACCAGTTCCCCGGTAACCTCATCCCGGCTTCCCGTCTCGACCCTGCCGCCCGTAAGCTCTTCGGCTTGCTGCCCGCTCCCACGTCGCCGGCAGCCACCCGCAACTTTGTCTACAATCCTGTGCTTTCCCAACGCACGGATCAGTTCGATGGCCGCGTGGACCAGAACCTCGGTTCCTCGGATCGCTTCTTCGCCAAGTACAGCTTTGACGACACGTCACTGATTCAGCCCGGACTGCTGCCGTCGCCGTCCAGCCCCGGTGTTCCCATCGGTCCGTATCTCTCGGCCGACGGTACCTCCACCGCCACCACGGTGCCGCTCCGCAACCAATCGCTGACGCTCAACTACGTGAAGGTCGTCGGACCCAGCCTGGTGAATGAGGCGCGCGTGGGCGTGGTGCGCTGGAACCAGCACATCCTGCCCCTGGGAAACTCTTTCGCGACGGCTAACGCCATCGGCATTCCCGGCATCAACATCAACGACAAGTCCGGCGGATTGCCGGCGCTCACGGTCACGGGTTTTCAGGTCATCGGCGACAACTCCACGTTCCCGGAGCAGAGCCAGACCACCTCGTTCCAGTACGAAGACATCGTGACCAAGATCAAAGGCGACCACACCATCAAGGTCGGCGCGCGCTTCGTGCGTCACCGCTTCAATGGTTTCTCGGCATTCCCCACGCGCGGCCAATACACCTTCAACGGCCAGTTCACGCGGCAGGCTGGAGCGGCCGGTTCACAGACCGCGCTGGCCGATTTCGCTCTGGGCGCTCCCAGCGGCGTCACCCGGAACGTGCTCGACGGAACCTTCGGCATGCGCATGTGGGAGATGGGCGCTTTCGTCGAGGACTCCTGGCGCGCCACCAACCGCATGACGCTCACCTTCGGCCTGCGCTATGAGATCTTCGCGCCGCCCTACGACGTCCACAATCACTGGTCGAACTTCAATGTGGTCACCGGCAAGCTGCTCATCGCCGGGCAGGACGGGAACAGCCGCACGCTGCGCAACTACGACCTGAACAACCTCGGGCCGCGGGTAGGCCTGACGTATATGCTGACCTCCGACCGCAAGACCGTTCTGCGCAGCGGCTTCGGCGTTTCCTATGTCGATCCCGGCAAAGGCGGCGGCCAGTTGTACAAGAACCTGCCGTTCTATTTCTCGCAGGTGATCAGCACGGATCAGAACGGCTCGCCCGCGCTGTTGCTCAGCCAGGGACTGCCCGCCCCGGTGCCGCCCGACCCCACTAACATCGCGCAGATTTCCTCCGGCAACCCCAACGCGTGGGATTTCAACCTTCAGGCCACCCGCGTGATGCAGTGGAGTATCGGGGTGCAGCGCGAACTGCCGCGCGACGTGCTGCTCGATGTGTCCTACGTGGGCAACCGCACGACCGGCCTGAATTTCAGCTACAACATCAACCAGACGTATCCGGGGCCGGGCGCGCAACAACCGAGGCGGCCGCTGTACGCGGTCAACCCGCTGGCCGGTGACGTGTCCTACGAAACGAATTACGGCTCGTCGCGATACAGCGCCCTGCAGGTGCGCGTGGTGAAGCGCTATTCCTCCGGCCTGACGCTCTCGGCCGCGTACACGTGGTCGAAGTACCTGGGCAATGCCGGCAACATCAACGGCGGCGGCAACGCTCCGCCGCAGAACGCGCGCTGCTTCCAGTGCGAGTGGGGCAACGTGCAGGGCGATGCCCGCGCCCACGTCTTCGTCCTGAATCACGAATATGCCCTGCCGTTCGGCTCCGGAAGGAACTGGGTCAACAAAGGGGTGATGGCCCGTGTGCTCGGCAACTGGGCCGTGACCGGAATCTGGTCCGCATCGACCGGCGACTTCTTCACTCCGACCCTCGCCTCCGGCGTGTCGAATTCCACGGGCGGCGGCGGAGACCGGCCCAATCGGATCGCCGACGGCAATCTGGCCTCCGGATCACGCTCCATCGACAAGTGGTTCGATGTATCCGCTTTTGCGCCGCAGCCCCAGTACACCTTCGGCAACGCCGGCCGCGGCATCCTGATCGGGCCGGGATCGTTCAACGTGGACCTCGGCATCCATCGCGACTTCCCGGTCACGGAACACCGCTACATCAGTTTCCGCTGGGAGATGTTCAACGCCTTCAACCGCGCCAACTTCGGCGATCCCAACGCGGCGATCGGCAATGCCCTCGCCGGCCAGATCAGCGGCACCGGACCCGCCCGCATCATGCAGGGTGCGCTTAAACTGGTTTTCTAGGCGCGAACCGTGCGGTTGGCGCCTGCAAGAATAGAGAGAGACCCTTTATGACATCGATTCGACGGCGCGATTGGATCGCGGGCGGACTTGCCGGCGCGGCGGCCCTGAGCTGGATGCCGGCGGCGCGCGCGTTTCAGAAGTCCACCGGCCGCAAGAACCTGCTCATCCTGATGGCCGACCAGCACAAGCGCGACTGCCTGGGCGTGGCCGGCAATCCGGTGGTGCGCACACCGAACCTCGACGCCCTGGCGCGGAGCAGTGTCCGCTTCACGGATGCGTATTGCGCGAATCCGGTCTGCACGCCGTCGCGGGCCTCGCTTCTCACCGGGCTCTACACCCACAACCACCAGACCTGGAATAACGCGACTCCCTGGCCGTACGAGCACAAGACCATCGCGCACGCCTTCGGCCGCGCGGGCTACATGACCGGCCTGATCGGCAAGATGCACTTCGTGGATGCGCAGACGCACGGCTTCGATTACCACCTGGACTTCAACGACTGGTACCAGTTCCTGGGACCGAAAACGCGGCTCTACGCCGACGAACTGGCACGCCCCAATTCCGGCTCGGGCCTGCCGCAGATCGATGACCTGTGGCGCGACGAAGGCGACCCCTGGCGCGACGTCCGCGAAAACGACGGCAGGCAGGGCAGCGTCGCGGTGGGACGCGTCTCCAGGATTCCCGAGCAGGATCAGTTCGAGAGTTTCGTGGCCAGGGAGTCGGTTCGCTTCCTGCGCACCCATGGCCGGAAGCAGCCCTTCCTGCTGATCAGTTCGTTTCTCAAGCCCCACGACCCGTTCATGCCCGCGGAGCGTTTTGCGAATATGTTCCGTCCCGAGGACATGCGGCTTCCGGACACGTGGGGCAAGGTCGATCTTTCGCGGGTGCCGGAAGAGGTGCGAAATTCGATCCGGCATAACGGGCCCACTCCCGAACTGAGCAACGAAGCCGAGGCCCGCAAGCGGATCGCGCTCTACTACGCCGGCATCGCGCAAATGGACGACGCGCTCGGCAAGGTCCTGGCCGCGCTGCGCGAACTCGACCTGGAGAAGGATACCGCCATCGTCTACACGTCCGACCACGGCGAGATGCTGGGCGAGCACGGGCTGTGGCAGAAGTTCGAATTCTACGAGAGCTCGTGCGGGGTTCCGCTCCTGATCCGCGATCCCGCGATCGCCGCCGGCGCCGTGTGCCGTACCCCGGTCAGCCTGGTTCAGTTGCTGCCGACGCTCTGCGAACTGTGCGATGTTACGCCGGTTGGTCCGGTGGATGGCGCCAGTATCGCCGGCGATCTTCGCGCCCCGGGGCGCACGCGCGACACCAAGGTCTTCGCCGAGTACAACCTGCGCAACTACCGGGCGAAATACATGCTGCGCCACGGCGATTACAAGTACAGCTTTTGGGCCAACGACATTGCTGAACTGTACAACCTCCGCACCGATCCCAAGGAGATGAACAACCTCGCGGGGCTGCCCGAGAATAAGGGCAAGGAGGAAGAACTGAAGGCGGAGCTTTTCGCCTGGTACAAACCTCCGGAAATCGGCCTCAAGCCGGGCGCGAAGTTGCCCGGCTGACCGCCCTGACGGAGACTACTCGTACCGCAGCGCCACCACCGGATCTACCGCGGTGGCGCGCCGCGCCGGCAGATACGCCGCGCCGAGCGCGACCGCCCACAGCACCGCCGCCGCGGCCGCATACACCGCCGCATCCCACGGCTTCAGCCCGAACAGCAGCGACTGCGTCACCTTCAAAGACGCGGCCGCGGCTCCCAGCCCCGCCACGGTACCGGCGGCCAGGATCAGCAGCATCTCCCGCATCACCAGCCCGCGTACGTCTCCCGCGCCGGCGCCCAGCGCCATCCGGATGCCGATCTCGCGTGTCCGCCGCGCCACGTTGAACGCGAGCACGCCGTACAAGCCCACCGCCGCCAGAATCGTCGCCAGCCCGGCCATCGCCGCCGTGAGCCGCATCAGAATGCGCTCTTCGAAATCGTTCTCCTCGATCTGCGCCTGCATGGTCTTCAACTCGCGCACCGGCAGGTTGGGATCCAGCGCCGCGACGGCGCGCCGGATTTGCGCCGCCACCGAGAGCGGCTCCACCGCCGTGCGCACGTAGTAGAACAGTGTGCCCCATCGTTTCGACTGCGCCAGCGGCGAGTAGAAGACCGGCGGCACGGGTTGTCGCGTGTCCGAATAAGGCGCGTCCTTGACCACGCCGACAATCTCCATGTCCGGTTTGTCGATGCCGCGCCCGATATGGCGTCCCAGCGGATTCCTTCCCTCGAAGAAGCGGCGCACGAATGCCTGGTTGACCAGCGCCACCCGTGGCGCGGCGGCGTTGTCCGCGCCGGTGAACTCGCGGCCGGCTATCAGCGGCAGTTCCATCGTGCGGAAGTAGCCCGCACCCACCACGCTCAGGCTGGAACTCGCTCCCTGGTCGCCGGGCGGCACGTAACCTTCCACCGCGACCGACGTGCTTTCGTTGTAGCCGGCGATGGCCGGCACCAGCGCCGCCGTGACCATGGTCGCTCCGGGAATCGCGGACATGCGGTCGCTGAGTTGCTCGTGGAACTGTCTCGCCCGTTCGTCGGAATAGCGGTTGAGGCGCGGCAGCAGCGAAAACGTCATCAGGTGGTCCGTGCGGATGCCCACTTGCAGGCGGGAGAGATTCACGAGCGTCCGCCCGAACAATCCGGCGGCGATCAGCAGCATCAGCGACAGGGCCATCTGCAACGTGACCAGCGCCTTGCGGAGCCAGGGCGAGGCGGTCGATCCGCTGATTTGTCCGGCCTGGTCTTTGATGGTCGATGCCACGTCCGCCTTCGATGCCTGCAGGGCAGGGAAGAGGCCGAAGAGGATTCCCGTCAGCACGCTCACGGTCAGGCTGAACAACAGCATCCGCGCGTCGATGTTCTCCGTGAGAAACTTCTCCATCCCGGTCATGGCCGGCATCATCGCGATCGTGACATGCAGCGTCCAGCGGGCCGCCAGCAGCCCGAACAGCCCGCCCGCGATCGCCAGCACGAAGGATTCGGTGAGCAACTGCCGCACCAGTTGCGCGCGAGACGCGCCCATCGAAAGCCGGATCGCCATTTCGCGCGTGCGCGCCACGCTGCGCGCAAGTTGCAGGTTGGCCACGTTGGCGCACGCGATGGCCAGCACCAGCACCGCCATGCCCATCAGGACGGTGAGCGGGTCCCTGGCCTCGTCGCGAATCCAGCCGCGTCCGTGTTCGCCGGGTATCAGAACGATCTTCTTGGCGCGGAACTGCGCCAGGAAATCCACCCTGGGCTGGCGCAGAAGCGGAATGTCCTGCTCCAGCTCGCCGCGGTACGCCACGTTGATCTCCGCCGCGGCTCGCTCCGGCGAGACGCCCGGCTTGAGTCGCGCGATGAGGCTGATCCAGTAATTGCGGCGGTCGGAGAACCCGTCGAATTCAGGCTCGATCTCCTTACGCATGGAAATGGGCAGGTAGAGGTCCGGCACGTCGGCAGCCTTCTCGCTGCCGAAACCTTTCTGCGCCACTCCCACGATCGTTATCGGGTAGCCGTTGACGATGATGGGCTGGTTGAGCACCGAAGGGTCGCGCCCGAAGCGCGACTCCCAGTAGTAGTAGCTCACTGCCGCGACCGGCGAACCGCCGGCCGTGCGGTCGTCGTCTTCGGTCAGCAACCGGCCCAGCGCGGGGCTCACTCCGAGCACCCTGAAGTAGTTGCCGGACACCAGCCGCGCGGTGCCGTGGGAAGCGCTGTTGCGGTAGGCGACGCTGACGGATCGCGACCGGGCGCCGGCGATGCCGGTGAACGGTGTCTGCCGCTTCTGCAGGTTGCGAAACATCGGGTAGCTGAAGGCCGCTCCGCCGCTCTCGTCGGTGGAAATGTTGCCCTGCAGTGGGCCGGGGTGGTACAGGCAGACCAATTCCTCCGGATTGCGCACCGGCAGCGTGCGCAGCAGGATCTGGTCCAGCAGGGAGAACATCGCGGTGTTGGCGCCTATTCCCAGGGCCAGGGAGAGTATCGCCACCGCGGCGAACAGAGGACTGCGAGCCAGTCCGCGCAGCACGATCCGCAAACTCGGCATGAGTACAATGTACCGGTCAGCCCCAGTTTAGCGCCGCCGGCACGCGTCCGGCGGTGGCACAATAGACGGTAAGATGCTGTCTCGAGCGATTTTGCCTTTGTTCCTGGCCGCTGCTGCTTCCGCCGCGCCCGGATCCGCTCCCTTCTCACTGCGCGACACGCACGGCGCCACCCACACCAATGCCGAATGGGCCCGGTCCAAGGCGGTGGTCGTCTACTTCGTCACCGTCGATTGCCCGGTGGGCAACAGTTACGTGCCGGAGATGAACCGCATCCACGCGGACTACGCGAAGCGTGGCGTCCTCACCTGGGCCGTGCTGGCCGATCCCTACGTGTCCCAGGCCGACGTCACCAAATACGCGGAGGACTTCCACTACTCATTCCCGCTGGTGATCGACCCCGTGCAGACGCTGGTGAAGCGCGCCGGCGCCACCATCATGCCGCAGGCCGCCGTGTTCTCGCCCGACGGCAAACTGCTCTACCTCGGCCGCATCGATAACAAGTACGAAGACTTCGGCAAGGCGCGGCCCACGGCCACCGAGTTCGACCTGCGCAACGCGCTCGACGCCGTGCTGGCCGGCAAGCCGGTATCGCCCGACCGCACCAAATCCATCGGCTGCGCGATTCCCCAGGAGGACTACCGCAAGTAGTACGCTCAAGGGATGCGTCCCCTGTCCGCGCCCCTTGCGCTACTTGTGTATGCGGCCGCCGGCGCCGCGGCCCCTCCCCCCACGCTCTATCAGAAACTTCAGTGGCGCCTGGTCGGCCCCTTCCGCGCCGGACGCGTCGCCGCCGTGGCTGGAGTCCCCGGCGACGCCGCCACGTTCTACACCAGCAGCGTCGGCGGCGGCGTGTGGAAGACAACCAACGCCGGAACCACCTGGTCCCCCATCTTCGATTCCCAACCCGTTGCCAGTATCGGCGCCATCGCGATCGCGCCCTCCGATTCCAACGTCCTCTACGTCGGCACCGGCGAGTCCGACATCCGCTCGCAGATCGGCTTCGGCGACGGCGTCTACAAGTCCACCGATGCGGGCCGGACGTGGCGCAACATCGGCCTCAAGGATACACGGCAGATCTCGACCATCCGCGTCGATCCCCGCGATCCCAACCTGGTCTACGTCGCCGCACTCGGTCACGTGTACGGTCCCAATCCCGATCGCGGGGTCTACCGATCGCGCGACGGCGGCGGCACCTGGCAGAAGGTGCTCGACCGCGGACCCGAGACCGGCGCGGCCGATCTCGCGCTGGATCCCGGCGACCCGCGCACCCTCTACGCCACCGTGTGGAACGCGCACCGTCCGCCGTGGAGCCAGTACGGACCCATCGAAGGTCCGGGCAGCGGCCTATTCAAATCCACCGACGGCGGCGATCATTGGACGCAGGTCGCCGGCCACGGCCTGCCCGAATCGCAGTGGGGACGCTCCGGTGTGGCCGTGGCCCCCGGCGGCAGGCGGGTCTATCTCGTGGTCGACGCTCCCGGCGGCGAGGGCGGCATGTACCGCAGCGACGATGCCGGCGCCACCTGGAGCCACTCCTCCGCCGATGCCCGCATCTACAGCCGCAACTGGTATTTCAGCGGCGTCACCGTGGACCCGAAGAATCCCGACCTGGTCTACGTCCCCAATGTCGCTCTCTACCGCTCCACCGACGGCGGCCGCAATTTCACCGTGCTCAAGGGCGCTCCCGGCGGCGACGACTATCGCATCCTGTGGATCGACCCCGCCGAACCGCGCCGCATGATCCTCGGCTCCGACCAGGGCACGAACATCAGCGTCGACCGGGGCGCGTCGTGGAGTTCCTGGTACAACCAGCCCACCGCGCAGATGTACCACGTGATCGCCGATAACCAATGGCCGTACCACATCTACGGCTCGCAGCAGGACTCCGGCACCGCCGCCTTGCCCAACCGCACCAACCACGGCATGATCGACGCGCGTGACTGGTTCAGCGTGGGCGGCGCGGAAAGCGGCTATATCGCGGTGGACCCCAGGGACGCCAACATTTTCTACGTCGGCAACACCGGCGGCAGCCTCACCCGCTTCGATAAACGCACCGGCCAGGCGCAGAACATCACGCCGGACCCGGTGCGCAGTTTCGGCGCCAACATATCCGCCGCGAAGTACCGCTTCCCGTGGACCGCGCCGCTCGTCATGTCGCGGATCGAACCGGGCACTCTGTATTACGGCGCGCAGGTGCTCCTCAAGACGCTCGACGGCGGCCTCCACTGGCAGCAGATTTCGCCCGACCTCACCGGCGATACGCGCAAGGACAAGACCGTCACCGAGCCACCCACGGTCGCCGCGGCACGCGAACTCGGTTACGGCGTGATCTACACCATCGCGCCCTCGCCGCTGCGCGCCGGCATGATCTGGGCGGGCAGCGACACCGGGCTGATCCATCTGACGCGAGACGGCGGCAGGACCTGGCAGAACGTGACCCCTCCCGCTCTCAGCGCGTGGAGCAAGGTCACCCAGATCGAGGCCAGCCACTTCGATCCCGCCGAAGCCTGGGCCGCGGTGGACCGCCACCGTCTGGAAGACTACAGGCCCTACGTGTACCGCACTCGCGATTACGGCAAGACGTGGGC